>CAZDVL010000028.1:0-20280 GCA_964508745.1 uncultured Anaerolineaceae bacterium
TCATCTTTCTGGTTGGCCTGATCGCCGAGCAGATCGCGCTGCTGCGCATGGCCTACACGTCGGCGCCGGACTGAGCCGACTGCGGTTTGATGTTCAGCAGCACCGCGTTGCCCTGGACGGTCTGCCCTGGCTGGTAATGCACCGCCTCCACCACGCCGGGATGCGGCGCCTGAATCCGGTGCTCCATTTTCATCGCCTCAAGGATAAGCAGCGTGTCGCCCGCGTTCACCTGCTGCCCCGGCTCGACCAGCACCGCCACCACCTGGCCCGGCATCGGCGCGCGCAGCGAGCCAGCCTGGCGCGTGCGCGCGCCAGGCTGCGGCAGGGGCGCGCGCCAGCGCAGGCTGTAGGTTTCCTCGCCAGTGTGAACCCACCACAGGCCGTCCTCCCCGGCAGCGGCGCTGACACGGCGGCGGTGGCCGTTGACCGACAGCGTGATGTCGCCGCCCTGGCGCGCCCACACCTGCACCGTGTAACCCGCCGCGCCGACCTGCGCCTGGTAGGTGTCGGCGCCGGCGGGCGTGAGCAGCACGGTGTGTTCGGTGTCGCCGGCGGTGAACTGCTGGCGCAGGGGGCGGTTGGGGTTGTTGCGCCAGCGGCCCTGGCCGCTCTCCACGGCCAGCGCTGCCGCGATCAGGGCGGCGGGCGGCGGCGGCGGGTCGCCGGCCAGCAGGCCGGGTGTGTCGTCAACAAACGTGGTGCTGATGTTGGCGGCGATGTGGTCGGGGTGGTTCAGCACGCGCCGCAGAAAGCCGATGTTGCTGCGCAGGCCCAGCAGTTGCAGCTCTGCCAGCGCGCGGTCCAGGCGGCGGATCGCGCCCTCGCGGTGGTCGCCATACGCCACGACTTTGGCCAGCAGCGGGTCATAGTGAATGGTGACGGCGTCGCCGCCGCGCACGCCGGCGTCAACGCGCACGCCGGGCGGGGGCGCCCAGCGCAGAATCGTGCCCGTAACCGGCAGAAAGCCGCTGGCCGGGTCCTCAGCGTAGACGCGCGCCTCGATGGCGTGGCCGCGCGCGGCCACATCCAGCAGCGGCAGCGGGTGGCCCTCCGCCACCAGAATCTGCCAGCGCACCAGGTCCAGGCCGGTGACGGCCTCCGTGACCGGGTGTTCGACCTGCAGGCGGGTGTTCATCTCCATGAAATAGAACGACCCGGCGCGGTCGAGCAGAAATTCCACCGTGCCGGCGCTGTAATAGCCAAGCTGCTCGCCCACGCTGACGGCGGCGGCGCACAGGCGCGCCCGCAGCTCCGGCGTCAGCGCGGCGGACGGCGTTTCCTCGATAATTTTCTGGTGGCGGCGCTGGACGCTGCACTCGCGTTCGCCCAGCGCGATGACGCTGCCGCGCTGGTCGCCGAAAATCTGCACTTCGATATGGCGCGGGTTGATGAGCGCGCGCTCCAGAATCAGCGTGCTGTCGCCGAAGGCCTGGAGCGCCTCGCGGCGGGCGGCGGCCAGCGCGGCGGGCAGGTCGGCGGGCGCGTCCACGCGGCGCATGCCCTTGCCGCCGCCGCCGGCGGACGCCTTGACCATCAGCGGCCAGCCGATCTGCGCGGCGGCGCTGATGAGGGCGTCGTCGCTTTGGTCGGCGCCGCTGTAGCCGGGCACGACCGGGACGCCCTTCAGCAGCAGCTTGGCGGCGCGTTTCCTGCCCATCGCCTCGATGGCGCTGGCGGGCGGGCCGACGAACACCAGCCCGGCGTCGGCGCAGGCGCGGGCGAAGGCGGCGCTCTCCGCCAGGAAGCCGTAGCCGGGGTGTACGGCGTCCGCGCCGGTCTGGCGCGCCGCCTCGACCAGGCGGGCGGCGTCGAGATAGCTGTGCGCCGGCTGGCTGGGGCCGATGTGGACGGCTTCGTCGGCCTGCTCGACGTGCAGGGCGCGCGCGTCGGCGTCGCTGTAGACGGCGACGGTGGCGATGCCCATCTCGCGGCAGGTGCGGATGATGCGGCAGGCGATCTCGCCGCGGTTGGCGATCAGCAGCTTGCGGATGATGAGCGTCACTGCGCCCACCCCGCCGGGCGTTTCGCGGCGAACGCCAGCATTCCTTCCTGGCCCTCGCCGCTGGCGCGCCGCTGGCGCAGCAGGTCGGCGCGGTAGGCCAGCGTGTCGGCTGGCGGCCTGTCAGCGACTTCGAGCAGCAGGCGCTTGCAGGCGGCCAGCGCGCCCGGCGCGCACTGGCGCAGGTCGTCGAGCACGCGCTTCAGCGCCACGTCCAGCACCTCCGGCGGGCAGACATCGTGCACGATGCCGTATTCGTGGGCGCTCACGCCGTCGAAGCGCCGCCCGCTGAGCATCAGCTCGCGCGCGCGCGTCGGCCCCACGCGGGCGACGACGTAGGGCGAGATCAGCGCCGGGACCAGGCCCAGCCGCACTTCGGGCAGGCCCATCTTCGCCGTCGCCGCCGCCACCGCGATGTCCGACACGCACAGCAGGCCGAAGCCGCCGCCCAGCGCCGCGCCCTCGACGCGGGCGACGACCACCTGCGGCGCGCGCCGCACCGTCTGCAGCAGCGCGTCGAACTGCTGGGCGTCGCGCAGCGGGTCGTGGGCCGGGTCCTGGGCCGCCGCCGCCATCTCCTGCAGGTCGCCGCCGGCGCAGAACGTGCCGCCCGCGCCCGCCAGCACGACGGCGCGCACCTCGCGGCTGGCGGCCAGCGCCGCGAACGCGGCGGCCAGCTCCTGCACCATCTGCGCGTTCATGGCATTTTTCACGTGCGGGCGGTTGAGCGTCAGATAGGCGAAGGGGCCATCGAACGTGAGCAGCAGCGTTTCGTAAGCGGTCATTCGTCCCACTCCATATACAGCAGCGCCCCGGCCAGCGCCTTGCCCAGGCTGTCCAGCCGCAGCGAGCGCGTCGCGCCGCCGTCGAGCGCGCGGTGACAAACGAAGTTGAGCGCCTCGATGTTGTCGAGGTCATAGCGCACGACAGCGCCCTCCACCAGCGCGCCCAGGTGCGCTTTGACGCGCTCCGCCGTGAGCTTCGCTTTGATCTCGGCGTAGGCCGCCGGCGTGCGCGCGATCACGCTGATGTTGAGGATGTCGCCTTTGTCGCCGGCGCGCCCGTAAGCCAGGTCATAGAGCCGGCGCGTCACGCTGTCACCTCCAGATATGTGATTTCCGGCGTCACCTGGCCGCGGCTGACGAGCGCCGGCCACAGCCCGACGACGTGGCGCGGCTCGGCGCCGACGGTCGTGCCGCTGACACCCATGCCCGCCGGCCCGCTGAGGCCGTTGGCCATCACGCGGCGGACGGCGGTTTTCAGCGTGTCCTGCTCGGCGGCGGTGAACAGCACGCGGATGACGACCTCCAGCGGGTCGGCAGGCAGGGGGGCGAGCGGCCCGTAGAGGCTGTTCACCCCCGGATAGCTGTATTCGACGCGCGTGAGGGGCAGGCCCTGCCAGCTTTCGGCCAGCATCCCCTGCATCTGCTCGACCTTGCGCCAGGCCCGCGGCCAGCCGACGGTGAAGATCAGCTCGCGCATGAAGCCTTCCAGCCGCCCCATGCTCACCTTGAGCGATTCCGGGCGCGGCCTGCCGGTCACGCCGGCGACGCGCACGCGGTCAGGGCCGTCCGGCGTGAGGCGCAGCGTGGTGAAGTCGGCCACCACGTCCGGCGTGAGGTAGCGCGCCGGGTCGTGAACCTCGTAGAGCAGTTGTTCCTTGACCGTCTCCGGCGAGACGCAGCCGGGCGTGCCGGGCGTTTTGGTCAGCGTGAAGCTGCCGTCGGCTGCGACGTGGGCGATGGGGTAGCCGAGGTGCGGCAGGTCGCGCGGGTCGGTCTGGTCCACCAGCGCGAGGCTGTTGCCGCCGACGACCTGGCCGGTGCATTCGAGCAGATGCCCGGCGACGATGCCCGCCGCCAGCCGGTCCCAGTCGTCCCAGGCCCAGCCGTAATGGGCGACCAGCGGCGCGAGGTACAGCGCCGGGTCGGCCACGCGCCCGGTGATGACGATGTCCGCGCCGTTTCGCAGCGCCGCGACGATCGGGGCGGCCCCCAGGTAGGCGTTGGCGGTGACGAAATTCTGGTTGGCCGTGTCCGCCAGCCGCTCGCCGGTCTCGATGTGCGCCAGCGTTTCGCCCGCCGCCAGCAGCTCTGGCAGGCGCGGCAGCAGGTCGTCGCCCGTCACCGCCGCGACCTTCAGCCCGGCCAGGCCCAGTCTGGCCGCGGTCTCGCGCACCAGCTCGGCGGCGGCCAGCGGGTTCAGCCCGCCGCCGTTGGTGATCAGCGGGATTTTGCGCCGGAACGCCTCCGGCAGAATCTGCTGCGCGATAATTTTAATGTCGAAAGTGTAGCCGCGCGCCGGGTTCGCCAGCCTGTCCTTCTGCAGGATCGCCAGCGTGAGTTCAGAGAGCGCCTCGAAGCACACGGCGTCCACGTGGCCGCCGGCGATCATGGGCAGCGCGCGCGTGACATCGTCGCCGTAGAAGCCCTGCGCGGAGCCGATGCGGTACATAAGTCAGTCTCCAGTCGTCAGTCTTTAGCTAAGGACAAGGGGCTAGCGGCTTTCGGCTTTCCTGCGCGCCGGCAGCATGTCCTCAAGCTTAGCGATGATGCCGAGCATCACCTCGTCGGCGCCGCCGCCGATGCTGAGCAGGCGCGCGTCACGGTAGTAGCGCGAAATTTTTGTCTCGTGCATGTAGCCCATGCCGCCGTGAAACTGAAGGCAGGCGTCGCCCACCTCGCGCGCCAGCCGCCCGGCCTTGAGCTTGCACATGCTGGCGATGCGCGTGACCTCCGGCGAGGTCTCGTCCACTTCCACCAGGCTGGCGCAGTAGTAGCTCAACTGGCGCAGCGCCTCGATCTCGGTGAGCAGCTCGCACAGCCGGAAGTGCACCCACTGGTTGTGGATGAGGGGCTGGCCGAAGGTTTCGCGCTCGCGGCAGTACTGGATCGTCTCGCGGACGGTTTTCTCCATGCCCGCCGTCGCGCTGAGCGCGCCCACCAGGCGCTCGCGCTGGAACTGCTCCATCTGCATGTAGAAGCCCAGGCCCTCGGCGCCGATGCGGTTGGCCTGCGGCACGCGCAGGTTCTCGAACGTGAGCAGGGCGGTGTCGCTGGACAGGTTGCCGAGCTTCTCCAGCTTTTTACTGACGATAAAGCCGGGCGTGTCCGTCGGCACGATGATGAGCGACATGCCCTTATAGCCGCTGCCCGGCGCGGTGCGCGCCAGCAGGCACACCCAGTCGGCCTGCGTGCCGTTGGTGATGTACAGCTTGCTGCCGTTGATCACATAGTCGTCGCCGTCCGGCTCGGCGCGCGTGATGATGCCCGCCACGTCGGAGCCGGCGCCCGGCTCGGTGACGGCGATCGCGCCCACCATCTCGCCCTTGAGGGCCGGCACAAGGTACTTCTGTCGCAGCTCGTCAGAGCCGTATTTGGCCAGCGCGGGCGTGCACATGTCGCTGTGGACGGTGATGCCCATCGGCACGCCGGCGCAGTCGGCGCGGCCCAGCTCCTCGGCCAGCACGACGGTGAACCAGATGTCGGCGGCCTGCCCGCCGACCGCTTCCGGGTAGTTGAGGCCCAGGAAGCCCAGGTCGCCCATCTTCTTCAGCACATCGTGAGCCGGCCACGTGCCCGCCGCCTCCCACTCGTCCACGTGCGGGTTGATCTCGTTCTCGACGAAGGCGCGCACCGCCTTGCGGAACATGAGGTGTTCCTCGGTGAAGGGGCTGTAGTGGCGCTGCTGGGGGGGCGCTGGCGTAACCATAAGCTGATCTCTCCTCAATAGCCACACACGTATTATTCCGGGCGCTGCGCCACCAGCCCGTACATCAGCGGCAGCACGGGCATCCCGTCGGGGAACACCATGCGCCGGCCGGGCTGCTCGATCATGTTGGGGAAGGGTTTGAAGCCGTTGCAGTAGGGGTATTCGTGGAGCGCGGCCAGCCGCAGCCCCGCTTCGAGCAGCGCGCTGACCACCTCGGCCAGGCCCCAGGCGTATTCGTGGGCCGGGTTTGGGTTGACGAACGGCTCAGCAGCCTGGATGACTGTGCCGGTGTGGGACAGCGCGCCGCCGGCCTCGGCCACGTAGTCGCCTACGCCGTCGGCGTAGCTGGAGAGCCTGCCGCCCATGTAGTCGCTGGCGCGCTTCCAGTCGCCGCTGAGCGCGCCGTCCAGCACGCCGATCAGCGGGTGGAACTCGACCAGCACGAAGCGCCCGCCGGGCTTGAGCGCCGCCGCCACGCCGCGCGCCCAGGCCGGCAGGTCGGACAGCCAGAGGATCGCGCCGTAGGATGAAAAGACGACATCGCAGCGGGCGGCGCTGCGGGCGAGCCAGTCATAAACGTCGCTGCGGACGAATGTGCCGGGGATGCCGGACTCAGCGGAAAGCCGCTGCGCGAAGCTGATCGCCTCGTCGCTGATGTCCACCCCGGTGACGGCCGCGCCCAACTGCGCCGCGATGCTGAGCGTGTCCTGCCCGGCGTTGCATTGAAGGTGCAGCAGCGTTTTGCCGCGCACAGCGCCCAGCAGGGCGATTTCTTCGGGAAAGAGGGTGCTGCCGCCGGCGCGCAGGAAGGCGGCCTGGTCGCCCTTGTGCGTGTTGTGCTGCTTTGTGGCCGCGTTCCATGAGGCGCGGTTGGCTTCGTGAACGTCTTTTGCGGGCATCGGTCTACATCCTGAACACGCCGTAGCGCGGCGCGCCTTCGCTCACCCAATCGCGGTTGTAGCTCATCGAGAGGCCGACGGCCAGCGCCATGCGCGTGTCGCGCGGGTCAATCAGGCCGTCGTCCCACAGGCGCGCGGTGGCGTAGTACGGGTCGCTCTCCTCGTCGAATTTCTGCCGGGTCATCAGCTTCATCAGCGCGAGCTGCTCCTGGTCCGGCTCCTGGCCGCGCCGGCGCGCCGCCTCCTCCTGGACGATGCCCAGCACGCCGGCGGCCTGTTCGCCGCCCATGACGGCGGTGCGGCTGGTCGGCCAGGCGAAGATCAGGCGCGGGTCGTAAGGGCGGCCGCACATGGCGTAGTAGCCCGCGCCGTAAGCGCCGCCGACCAGGACCGTGAACTGCGGCACGCTGCTGTTGGCGACGGCGTTGATCATCTTGGCGCCGTCCTTGATGATGCCGCCGGTTTCGGCCTGCTCGCCGACCATGAAGCCGGTGATGTTCTGGAAGTAGACGAGGGGCGTGCGGCTGTGGTTGCACAGTTGGATGAACTGGGCGGCCTTGTTGGCGCTGTCGCTGAACAGCACGCCGTTGTTGGCCAGCACCCCGACCGGGAAGCCGTTGATGTGCGCGTGGCCGCAGACCAGCGTCGCGCCGTAGTCCGGCTTGAACTCGGCCAGGCGCGAGCCGTCCACGATGCGCGCCAGCACCTCGCGCATGTCCAGCGGTTTGCGGATCGTGTCGGCCGGCACGATGCCCAGCAGCTCGTCGGGGTCATAGCGCGGCGGCTCTGGCGTCCGCAGGTCCGCGCGGATCGTCTTGCGCCAGTTGAGGCGGGCCGCCAGCTCGCGCCCGATGCGGACGGCGTCGGCGTCGTCCTCAGCGATGTAGTCGGCCAGGCCGGAGAGGCGGGCGTGCATTTCCGCGCCGCCCAGCGTCTGTTCGTCCACTTCCTCGCCGGTCGCCATTCTGACCAGCGGCGGCCCGCCGAGGAAGGCGAGCGCCTGCCGCCGCACCATCACGGTGTAATCGCTGAGGCCGGGGACGTAGGCGCCGCCGGCGGTGCTGCTGCCGAACACCAGCGCGATCTGCGGCAGGCCCAGGGCGCTCATGCGCGCCTGGTTGGCGAAGCCGCGCCCGCCGAGAACGAACAGCTCGGCCTGAAAGAGCAGGTTCGCCCCGCCGGATTCGACCAGGTAGATCGAAGGCAGGCCGTTTTCGCGGGCGATTTCCTGCGCCCGCAGCGTTTTCTGCACCGTGATTGGGTAGCTGGTGCCGCCTTTGACGGTCGCCTCGTTGGCGTTGATGACGCACTCGACGCCGCTGACGACGCCGATGCCGTTGACGCTGCCCGCGCCGGGGCTTTCGTCGTTGTACATGCCCCAGGCTGCCAGCGAGCTGAGTTCGAGGAACGGTGTGTCGGGGTCGAGCAGCAGCTCGACGCGCTCGCGCGGGAGCAGTTTGCCGCGTTCCTGGTGGCGCTGGACGGCGTGCGCGCTGCCGCCCTGGCGCACCTGCGCCTGGCGCCGGGCCAGCTCGTCGGTCAGCGCGCGGTTGTGCGCCTGGTTCTGCCGGTAATCGTCGCTGTTGGTGTCGAGGTGTGATTCAATAACGGCCATCAAGCTTCGTCAAACAATTTATCAAGCGCCGGTCGGACTGCCGCTTTGACTATACTCTATGGCGGCGGCGCCGCGCCAGCTTTTGCTGTCTGGCGCGGCGCGGGCGGCTTCAGGTCGCCGCCGGCTGCTGGCCGGGCTGGTAGACGGGCAGGGTGAGCGTGAAGCTGCTGCCCTGGCCGAGCCTGCTTTCCAGCGTGATGTGGCCGTTGTGGGCTTCGACCAGGCTCTTGACGATGGCCAGCCCCAGCCCGGTTCCCTCGATGCTGTCGGTTTCGGCGCGGCGCACGCGGTAGAAACGCTCGAACACGTGCGCCTGATCCTCGGCGCTGATGCCCAGCCCGTTGTCCTGAATCACAACGCGCAGGCTGTCGCCCTCGCGCGTCGCGGTGACGCGCACCCAGCCCTCAGGCGGCGTGTATTTGACGGCGTTGCCGATCAGGTTTTGCAGGATCTGCTTCAGGCGTTCGGGGTCGGCGGCGACGGGGGGCAGGCTGGCGTCGGCGTCGGCGGTGACGGTCATCTTCTTGCTGGCGGTGGTGGTCTGGAGCGCCTCCAGACACCCGTGAACGATGGTCTGCACCGTGACCGGCTTCAGCTCAAGCTGGATGCCGGACTCGATCTTCGCCAGGTCGAGCAGGTCGTCAATCAACTGGCGCATGTTCACGATGGACTTGCGCACCATCTCGATAAAGCCGATGCCGGTGTCGTCGAGCTGCCGGTGCATCAGCAGCAGCTCGGTGTAGCCGTTCATCACGCTCAGCGGCTGCTTGAGGTCGTGCGACACAATGGCGATCAGCTCGCTCTTGAAGCGGTCCATCTCTTTAAACAGCGTGATGTCGTGCATGACGATGATCCAGCCCACCTTGACCTGCGGCGTCATGTTGAACTGGAACGTGCGCGCGTCGGCCAGCGGCACTTCTTCGCGGGTGGGCTGGTCGGCGGCGCGCCCGCGCCGGTACGCATCCAGCAGCGGCGTGCCGGCGAACACGGTTTCGAACGGCCTGCCGGTGTAGTCCTCGCCGCTGTTGAGCCGGAGGGCGGTAAACGCCGCCGGGTTGATGAGGATAATATGGCCGTCGGTGCCGCAGACGATCACCACGTCGGCGGTTGTGTTAATCACGTTGGAGAGCTTTTCGCGCTCGCGCTTGGTTTCGGAGAACAGGCGCGCGTTGTCGATGGCGACGCCGGCGCGGGCGGCCAGCTTCTCGACGAAGTCGAGGTGCTCGTCGGTGAAGCCGTTCAGGCGTCGGCTCTCGACGGTGATCACGGCGATCACGCGGTCCTCGCGCAGCACGGGCACGCACATCTGCGACCGGGTGCTGCTGGCGCGGCGGATGAAGTCCTTGTCCAGGGCCACGTCGGGGGTGATCTTCGCGTGGCCGCTGCGCGCCACCCGGTAGGGGACATCGCCGTACAGGTCGGCGTCGTCCAGCGGGGCGGCCTGTACGTCGTAGCCGTACTGGAGCATTTCGTGCAGCGTGTCGGTGTCCTGGTCGTACAGCGCGATCGCGGCGGCGCTGGCGTTGGTGAAGCGCAGCGCCCAGTCGAGGGTCATGTTGAAGACATGCCCCGGCTCAATGGTATCGTTCAGCTCGCGGTCAATCTGCCGCAGGATGAACAGCTCGTGCAGGCTGGCGGCGGACTGCTGCACCGTCTTGCTGTAGACGCGCGCGTTCTCCAGGGCGATGGTCGCCGCCGCTGCCGCGCTTGCCAGGCGGCAGCGCGCCTCTGGGGTCTGCGCGTCGGGCGCGACGGCCACCACTAGCGCGCCCAGCAGGCGGCCCTGCAGCAGCAGCGGCGCGGCCAGCAGGGCGGCGGCGTCCAGCGCGGCGGCCAGCGGTTGGGCGTCGGCGTCAAGCGCGTCGTCGCCGGCGGGGTACTGCACCAGCCGGCCTGCCAACCACGCGCCGGCGAGCGTATTTTCTGCCGGCGGGTAAGTGTGAACGGTCAGAGTTTCCAGCGCGGCCCGCGGCGCCGCGGCGTCTGACACCGCGCCGAACTTCAGCGCCGGCCCGTCGTCCGCGCTGACCAGCAGCAGCGCGCGCTGGCCCAGGCCCAGTTCAACCGTTTTTGCGACCAGGGCGTGCGTCAGCGTGTTAAAGTCGAGCAGCGTGCCGACGCGCTGCGACATGGCGTAGAAGATGTTGAGGCTCTCTGGCGATAGCTGCTGCGCGGTGTCCTCGGCTTTCAGCGCTCCCTGCCCGGCTGCCGTCATAACTGGTTCACCTGGTCTGGCCCCCCGCTGTAGTCACTTGTATTATAATCGCGGTAACAGAATAAATAAAATAACGGTGTGAATTTTGAGCCTCTTAAGGCGGGCTGGTTGCCCTGATGCCGGCCTATACTCTATAATGCGTTCAGCGCAGGGTGCACGCTGAGCGGAGGCGCGCATGGATCTGAAGGACCTTTCTTCCCGTTTCAAGGAGGCCGGCCGCGGGCAGGACGCCGCCCGCCAGCGGTCACAGCCGCCGGACATTGACGAGTCGTACCGCATCCGGGGCCGGATGGTGGGCGTGCTGCTGCGCGACGCCCGCTTGGGCGCTGACCGCAGCCTTGAGGACTGCGCGGCGCTGCTGCGCGTCGCGCCGGGGACGATCGAAAGCTGGGAATTTGGCGACAGCGTGCCCAGCCTGCCGCAGCTTGAGATTCTCGCCTATTACCTGGGCGTCCCCGTGAGCCATTTCTGGGGGCTGAACACGCTGGACGCCGGCCAGCCTGGCGCGACCGGCGCGCAGGCTGAGTATCTGGCGCTGCGCGACCGGATGATCGGCGTGCTGCTGCGCCAGGCGCGCGAGGACGCCGGCCTGAGCGTGGAGCAGTTGAGCCAGGACAGCGGCGTGGCGGCGGCGCAGATCGAGCGCTATGAGCTGGGCGAGGACCCGCTGCCGATGCACCACCTGAGCGTGCTGTCCGGCGGCGTCAGGAAGAACGTCAGCTACTTTCTGGAGGACAGCGGCCAGCTCGGCCAGTGGCTGGCGATCAGGGAAGAATGGAAGCGCTTCTGCGACCTGCCCGACGACGTGCGCCAGTTCGCCGCCAACCCGCTGAACCTGGGCTTTATCGAAATTGCGATCATGCTCAGCCAGATGCCCGCTGACCGCCTGCGCCGCGTGGGCGAGAGCGTGCTGAATATCACCATGTGAGGGGGAGGTGAACCGTGAGCCAGGCACAGGAGTTGCAGGAGCAGGGCGTTAAACTCTTTCAGCAGAAAGACTATGAAGCCGCCGCCCGCGTGTTCCAGCAGGCCCAGGAAGCTTACGAGGCCGAGGGCAGCGCCGGCATGGTGGCCGAGATGCAGACCAATATCGGGCTGGTGCACCGCGCCCTGGGCGAAAATCAGCAGGCGCTGGAGCTGATGCAGACGGCGCTGCGCGCCTTTCAGGAAAGCGGCGACGCCCGCCGCGCCGCGATGGTTCTGGGCAACCTGGGCGGGGTGTACGCCGCGCTGGGCGACAAAGAGCAGGCTTACCAATGCTACCGCCAGGCCGCCGACATCTTCGAGGAACTGGGCGAGAAGAAGCTCTACGGCGAGACGCTGGTGGCGATGGGCGATTTGCAGTTCCGCGACGGCAAGGTGATGGCCGGCGCGGCCACTTACGAGGTCGGCCTGGAGCAGCTTGACGAGCTTTCGTCCAGCCAGAAAGTCATCAAAGGGCTGCTGGGCATCCGCAACCGGCTGATGGGCGGCGGCAAGAGCGACTGACAGCGGCGCGCCCGGCCCGCCTCCGATTTTCACAGCCACATGACCCTGAAGCTGAACCCTGAGGTGCGCCGGCAGGCGCATCTGTTTAGCGCGCTTGTTGTGCTGCTGGCGAGCGTGTACATGCTGACGTACAGCGGGCGCGTCGAAAGCGGCGACACGCTGCTGCTGGTTGACGCGGTGGGCAGCGTCGTCAACCAGGGCGACACGCTGCTTGACCTGAGCGTGGCGCAGCGCCCGCCGCTGCCGCAGCTTATCACGCCCGGCGCGCGCTGGCCGCTGCCGGACGTGAACGCCGAGGCGCTGCAACTGGCGCTGGCCGCGCCGCTGTACTGGGCCGCGCAGCGGCTGTCGGGCGTCGGGCTGGTGCACGCGGTCTACCTGTTCAACGTGCTGGTATGCGCGCTGGCCGGCGGCGTGATGTTCCTCTATGGGCGGGCGCTGGGTTACAGCGAGCGCACAGCGGCGCTGGCTGGGCTGGGGCTGGGCCTGCTGACGATCGTCTGGCCGTACAGCAAGAGCTTTTTTCAGGAACCGCTGGCGCTGCTGCTGCTGCTGACCGCCGCGCTGCTGCTGGAAAAGTGGCGCGCGGCGGGCCGCTGGGCGCTGCCGCTGCTGGCGGGCGCGGCGCTGGCGTTCGCCGGCGCGGTGCTGAGCAAGAACGCGGCGGCGCTGGCGCTGCCCGCGCTGCTGGTGATCGCGCTGCCGGGGCGCGGCAGGGGCGGGGGCCGGGCGCGGTTGGCGCGGTACGCGCTGCTGCTGGCGGCGCTGGCCGCAACGCTGCTGGTGGTCGCCCAGGCGTTCGGCCTGTTCGCGCGGCTGGAACGGCTGCTGGTGGCGCTGGGCGGCCAGCGCGGCTACACCGTGACCGCGCTGCACGGCTACCTGCTCAGCGTCGGCGGCAGCATCTGGGGCACGTCGCCCGTGCTGCTGCTGGCCGTGCCGGGCGTGTGGCTGCTGGCGCGGC
Source organism: uncultured Anaerolineaceae bacterium (assembly GCA_964508745.1). GTDB lineage: Bacteria > Chloroflexota > Anaerolineae > Aggregatilineales > Phototrophicaceae > DAOTWC01. Next base: position 12,892 of record CAZDVL010000028.1, read on the forward strand.
GGGGCCGCTGGCGCTATCCGCTGGCGCTGCCGCTGGCGCTGGGCGGCTTCACGCTGATCTATGCGCTGCGCCAGGGGCCGGACTGGTTCGGCGGGCTGTCGTGGCCGCCGCGCTTCATCGTCCCGGTTGTGCCGTTCGCGCTGCTGTGCGCCCTGCCCGCGCTGGAGCGCCTGGTCGCCGGGCCGGCCGCGCGCGGGGCGCGCGCCGGGGCGCTGCTGCTGGCCGCCTACAGCCTGTGGGTGCAGTTGGCGGGCGTGTCGCTCTGGTGGGGCGAATACCCCGCTGCGCTGCCGCCGGAGGCCGGCGGGCTGATCGAGTGGGGCGGCGGGCTGAACGAGCTGCGCTACCTGCGCTGGGTGCTGATTCCGGCGCTGTGGGGGCGCGTGCCGTTCGATTTCGCCTGGGTGCGGACGGGCGCGCCGGGCGTGGCGCTCGCGTTCGGCGCGCTGGCGCTGGCGAGCGCGGGCGCGCTGGCGGCGGCGCTGTTTCGCTGGCGGCGCTGGCGCTGGCCGCTGGCCGCCGCGCTGCCGCTGCTGTTTGTGCTGGCGGCCTGGGGCGGCCTGCGCGCCATCTACATTGACCCGCTTTACCAGGGCGACCGCGCGCCGCTGCACGCGCTGCTGCCGCTGCTGGAGGCCGCCGCCGCGCCGGACGCGGTGGCGCTGCTGAGCGACCCGGAGTACATGCCCTTTTTCCTCAATTACGCGCGCTTCGCCTCCCCGCGGCTGGTGGCGCTGCCGCACCAGCCCGGCGAGCAGCCCAGCCCGGAACAGCCGCCGGTTGTGACATCGGACAACCCCGATTTTCTGGTGGAGCAGAACACCGGCCCGCTGATTTTCGCCCTGGCGGAGACGCGTGACGACCTGTGGCTGGTGGCCAGCAGCGGGCCGTTTCTGCCCTGGGCGGTGCGCCCGGTTGAGCGCTTTATGGCCGCGCATTACTTTCCGCTGGCCGAGCAGCAGACCGCGCCAGACGCGCGCCTGATCGCCTACAGCGCCGCCAGCGCGCCGGACCCGTTCGCCTTTCGCGGCCCGGAATACGTCAGCGACGCGCGCTTTGGCGGCGCGCTGCGCCTGGCGGGGTTCGACCTGCCGCGCGGGACGGCCTACGCGCCGGGGGCGGCGCTGCCGATCAGCCTGTACTGGCAGGCCGAGAGGCCGGTGGCGCAGGATTATACGGTGGCGTGGTTCCTGCGCGACAGCACCGGCTGGGAGGCGCAGCAGGGCATGGACTCGCAGCCGGGCGCGGGCTTTCTGCCCACCAGCGCCTGGCAGCCGGGCGCGCCGGTGCGCGACAACCGCGCGCTGCGCCTGCCCGCCGGCCTGGCGCCGGGCGCGTATCAGGTGTGGGTGGTGGTCTACGGCCTGGACGCCGCCGGCGCGCCGGCCAACCTGCCCGCCGACGGCGGCGACACGCGCGAGGGGTATATCGGCGTGCTGCCGGTGACGATCACCGTCGCGCCGCCGGGCTGAGCCGGCCGCATCTATGGCGCGGCGACGGCGTGCGGCAGCGGCTCCCCGCGCACGCCCGCCAGCAGGTTCTCGGCGGCGATCTGCGCCATGCGGTCGCGCGTGCGGCGGCTGGCGCTGCCGATGTGCGGCACGACCAGCGCGTTGGGCAGCGCCAGCAGCGGGTCGTCCGCCGGCAGCGGTTCGGGGTCGGTCACGTCGAGCGCCGCGCCGCCGATCACGCCGTTCCTGAGCGCCTCGACGAGCGCCGGCTGGTCCACGACCGGCCCGCGCGCCGTGTTGATGAGCAGGGCGGTCGGTTTCATCAGCGCCAGCCGGTCGCGGTTCATCAGGTGGCGCGTGCTGGCGTTTAACGGCACGTGCAGCGACACGAAATCGGCCTCGCGCAGCAGCGTGTCCAGGCCGGCCAGCGCCGCGCCGGCGGCGGCCGCCTCGTGCGGCGACATGCCGGGGTTGTGCGCCAGCACGCGCAGGTCGAAGCCGGCGGCGCGCTGCGCCACCGCCCGGCCGATGCGCCCCAGGCCGACCAGCCCCAGCGTCGCCCCGCTGAGGTCCGCCCCCAGCAGCGCCATCGGCTCCCAGGTTTGCCAGCGCCCGTCGCGGATGTAGGCCGCGCCCTCGAACAGGCGGCGCGCCCCCGCCAGCAGCAGCGCGAACGCCAGGTCGGCGGTGGCCTCGGTGAGGACGCCGGGCGTGTTGCCGACGGCGATGCCGCGCGCACGCGCCGCCGCCACGTCAACGTTGTCGTAGCCGACGGCCATCTGGCTGATGACCTTGAGCTGCGGGCCGGCGGCGTCCATCAGGCCGGCGTCCACGCGGTCGGTCAGCAGGCACAGCAGGCCGTGCGCGCCGCGCACGCGCCGGCGCAGCTCGTCGTAGGGCGGCGGCATCGCGCCCGGCCACACATCGGCGGCGCACGCCTGCTGAATACGGTCGAGGCCGGCGGCGGGAATCTGGCGGGTGACAAAAACCGGTGGCTTCATGGCGTTCGGCTCAGCTCAGTGTGCGGGCGTTAGCGGCGGTTCGTGGGGGCAACTTTACCCTGAAAAGCGGGCTGCGGCCAGCGCCGCCGCGGTCCTTATCGGCGCGCGCAAATTGGTTTTACTTGGGCTTGACCGCCTGGTTTAAGATAGACCTTACGCCACGTTTGACAGATTTACGCAGGAATGAGTGTGTATGGCCGCAGAATTTGTCGCCCGTAAGTCGTATGGAACCAGCCACGCCAGCCCGCTGCGCTTCATTCTCTCGCACATTGTGCGCCACCCGCTGGTCGTGATCGGGCTGTTTATCGGCGCGTTCAGCAACGCCGCGCTGGCCGCGGTGATCCCCTATTTTACGGGCGAGGCGTTCAACGCCATCATCGAGAACCAGGACCTGGCCCGCGTCGGCCTGATGGCGCTGGGGATTGTCCTTTCGCAGGCCGTGCGCGCTGTGCTGCAACTGATGCGCAACTACTCCGCTGAGCTTTACGGCCAGCGCATCGAACGGGATGTGCGCGACGAGCTTTACGGCAGCCTGCTGGGGAAAAGCATGTCGTACCACGACGGCCAGCCGGTGGGCGAGATCATGGCGCGCGTGACCAACGACGTGCGCGAGATGAACCTGATGATGAACCCCGGCGTCAACCTGATGGTTGGCTCCACCATGTTTCTCATCATGCCGGTGGTGGGCGCGCCGCTGATTCACCCGGACCTGGTGCTTGTCCCGCTGGTGTTCTTTCTTATTCACACCGCGTTCATGTTCCGGTTTGTGTACCGGCTGCACCCGATCGCCGAGGAGGTGCGCGCCAGCTTTGGCCGCATGAATGCGCGCCTGGCAGAGACGCTGGACGGGCTGCTGGTGGTTAAGGGGGCGGCGCAGGAGGCCGCCGAGATCGAGCACTTCAACGCCCTGGCGGACGAGGTGCTGCGGCGCCAGATACAGCAGGGCGAGATCGAGGCGCGCTACATTTCCAACCTGCTGTTCCCGCTGGCGGTGGCCGGCGGCTTCACCCACGCGATGCTGCTGGCGTCGCAGGGCCAGATCAACACCGGCGACATCGTGGCTTTTGTGTCGCTGCTGTACCTGTTCGGCTTCCCGGTGTTTTCGTCAATGCTCTCGCTGCCGCGCATCGCCCTGGGCTACGCCAGCGCCGCGCGCATCCTCAGCGTGATCACCGCCGAGACGGACCTGAGCCAGAACGAACACGGTTTCAGCGCGCCGGTGAAGGGCAAAATCACGTTTGAACACGTGAGCTTTGGCTATGCGCCGGACAAGCTGGTGCTGCACGACGTGTCGTTCACGGTGCAGCCAGGGCAGACCGTCGCCATCGTCGGGCAGACGGGGTCGGGCAAGACGACCGTGACCAAGCTCATCAACCGCACCTACGACACGAACGCGGGCCGCGTGCTGGTTGACGACGTGGACGTGCGCGACTGGGCGCTGGCGGCGCTGCGCTCACAGATCAGCGTGATCGAACAGGACATCTTCCTGTTCAGCCGCAGCATCACGGAGAATATCCGCTTCGGCGTGCCAGACGCGCCCCAGGAACAGGTGGAGGCGGCGGCGCGCCAGGCGCAGGCGCACGAGTTCATCATGTCGTTCCCGCAGGGTTACGACACCGCGGTGGGCCAGCGCGGCGTCACGCTCAGCGGCGGCCAGCGCCAGCGCATCGCCATCGCGCGCGCCTTCGAGACAAACCCGCCGATCCTGATTCTGGACGACAGCACCAGCGCCATTGACAGCGCCACCGAGGACCTGATCCAGCGGGCGATCTGGGCGGCGGCGCGCGGGCGCACGACGATTCTGATCACGCACCGGCTGTCACAGATCCGCTGGGCGGACCATATCGTGGTGCTGCGGCAGGGGCGGGTGGCGGCCCAGGGCACGCACGAGGAACTGCTGCGAACGTCCGAGGCGTACCGGCGGATCTTCGCCCGTTATGAGGACGCGCCGCGGCGCGCGTCGCAGCCGGCCGTCGCTGCCGACGAAGGGGGACAACGCTGATGGCTCCAATAATGCGCGGCCTGGAGGGCGACAAGTACGACCGCCAGTACACGGACAAATACCTGTTTCGGCGCATCGGCAGCTACCTGGGCCAGTACCGGGGCAAAATGGCGCTGCTGGTGTTTTCGGTGCTGGTGCTGGCGCTGGTGGCGGCGCTGCGCCCGGTGCTGATCGCGGCGGGCGTGACGGCGCTGGAGCAGGGCAACCCGAACAACACGCTCCAACTGCTGATCGGCGCGCTGCTGCTCGCCGCGGTGACGGAATTTGTGCTCAACTGGGTGCGGCGCCTGATGACCAGCCAGGCCATCGGCGGCGTGGTGGCGCAGATGCGCAAGGACGCTTTCGCCGCCGCAGTGGCGCGCGACCTGGCGTTTTACGACGAGAACAAGTCGGGCAAGGTCGTCAGCCGCATCACCGGCGACACACAGGAATTCGGCGACGTGGTGCTGATCCTCAGCGACGTGATCAGCCAGGTTGTCCAGGTGGGCATTCTGCTGGTGGTGATGTTCAACCAGTCGGTGACGCTGACGGCCATCCTGATCGCAACCACGCCGCTGGTGATCGCGGCGGCGCTGGGCTTTCGCCGGTTGGCGCGCTCGGTGACGCGCCAGGGCGCGCGGGCGATGGCGGTCGTCAACGACACGATCCAGGAAACGGTCAGCGGCATCATGGTCGCCAAGAACTTCCGCCGCGAGGCGATGATCTACGACGAGTTTCTGGCGGTCAACGACCAGTCGTACCGCATCAACATGCGGCGCGGCACGGTGCTGGCGCTGATCTTCCCGGTGCTGAACCTGCTGTCGGGCATTGCGATCGCGGTGGTGGTGTACACCGGGGCGGCGCTGGCGGTGGCGGGGACGGTGTCGGTCGGCGTGTGGTTTCTGTTTATCCAGGGCGTTGACCGCTTCTGGTTCCCGTTCATCAACCTGGCGTCGTTCTGGAGCCAGTTCCAGCAGGGCCTCAGCGCCACCGAGCGCGTCTTTGCCCTGATTGACGCCGAGAACACGATCAAACAGCGCGACCACCAGCCCGCCGGCGACCTGACCGGGCACATCGTGTTCAACAACGTGACGTTCGAGTACCGCCCTGGCGAGCCGATACTGGACTGCTTCGACCTGGAGATTAAGCCGGGCGAGAGCGTGGCGTTTGTCGGGCACACGGGCGCGGGCAAGAGCACCATCGCCCGGCTGATCACGCGCTTCTACGAGTTCCAGCGCGGCGAGATCTGCATTGACGGGCGCGACATCCGCACCTTTGATCTCCAGTCGTACCGCAGCCGCCTGGGGATCGTGCCGCAGGCCCCGTTCCTGTTCCGGGGCACGATCATGGACAACATCCGCTACAGCCGCCCGAACGCCAGCGACGCCGAGGTGGAGGAAATCGCTTACAGCATCGGCGGCGGCGAGTGGCTGGAGACGCTGCCCGACGGCCTGCACAGCGACGTGGGCGAGCGCGGCGCGCGCCTGAGCATGGGGCAGCGCCAGCTTGTCAGCCTGCTGCGCGTGCTGCTGCAAAAGCCGGCCATTTTCATCCTCGACGAGGCGACGGCCAGCATTGACCCGTTCACCGAGACGCAGATACAGGAAGCGCTCGACCTGATTCTGGCGCGCTCCAGCTCGATCCTGATCGCGCACCGCCTCAGCACCGTGCGCAGCGCCGACCGCATCATCGTGCTGCGCGACGGACGCATCATCGAGTCGGGCAGCCACGAAGCGCTGATGGCGCAGGGCGGCCACTATGCCGAGCTGTACAACACCTATTTCCGCCACCAGTCGCTGAGCTACATCGAGGACTCGCGCCAACTGCTGACCGACGAGTCGCGCGTGGTGGGGGACTGAACGCGCGCTGTGGCGGTATAATACGGTTAGAAGTGTGAGTAGGAGTCCGAAATGTCTGCCTTGCCGCGTGATGTGTGGACAGCCGAGGAATACCTGGCCTTTGAGCGTGCGAGCCAGGAAAAGCACGAATTTGTTGGTGATCAGGTGTATCTGATGACCGGCGCGAGCCGCCGCCATAACCTGATTGTGTTCAATCTGGTGGCTGCGCTCAAGCCCTGTCTGCGCGATAAACCATGCGAAGGTTACGCCAATGATATGCGCGTGCGCGTGGGGCGCGACTTCTTCTACCCGGATGTCAGCGTTGTGTGCGGCGAGCCGCAGTTCGCTGGCGAAGAGTTCGACACGCTGCTCAACGCGGCGCTGATCATCGAGGTGCTGTCGCCCTCCACCGAACAATATGACCGGGGGCGCAAGTTTGAGAAATACCGGGCGCTTGATTCGCTGCGCGAGTACGTGCTGGTCGCGCAGGATCGCCCGCAGATTGAGCGCTACATACGGCAGGATGACGGCTGGCTGCTGACAGAGGCCGCCGGCCTCGACAGCGCGCTGGAGCTGGTGACAGTTGGCGCGCGCCTGCCGCTGGCAGAAATCTATGACCGGCTGCGCTTCGACGACGGCGCAGCCGATCACGATTAAGCGACAGTCTATCCTTCCAGCTCAACCGCCAGCGCGACCGCCTCTGAACCGCCCAGGCACAGCGCCGCCACCCCGCGCTTCAGGCCGCGCTGGCGCAGCGCGTAGATCAGCGTGATGAGGACGCGCGCGCCGCTGGCGCCGATGGGGTGGCCGAGGGCGATCGCGCCGCCGTTGACGTTGAGCTTTTCGCGCGGCAGCTCGTGGCCGTCGCGCGCCAGGCCGCGCACGTCCGCCAGCACCTGGGCGGCGAACGCCTCGTTGATCTCGAACAGGTCCACGTCGGCCATCGTCCAGCCGGCGCGCGCCAGCGCGATCGGGATGGCCTTCACCGGCGCGTAGAACAGCCACGCCGGCTCGACGGCGGCCTGGCCATAGCCGGCGATGCGCGCCACAGGCTGGTGGCCGCGCTGGTCGGCGTAGCCGCGGCTGCTGATGACCAGCGCCGCCGCGCCGTCGTTCAT
>CAZDVL010000029.1:0-20178 GCA_964508745.1 uncultured Anaerolineaceae bacterium
TCGATAGAGACAGGAAACGGGGTACGGGCGTGACTCAGGTACGAGACGACATCCGTAATATCGCGATTATCGCGCACGTTGACCACGGCAAAACGACGCTGGTTGACGGCATGCTCAAACAGGCGAAGGTGTTCCGCGAGGGCCAGGTCACCGGCGAACGCATCCTGGATTCCAACGCGCTGGAGCGCGAGCGCGGCATCACGATTCTGGCGAAAAACACCGCTGTCACGTGGGGCGGCATCAAAATCAACATCGTGGACACGCCCGGCCACGCCGATTTCGGCGGCGAGGTGGAGCGCGTCCTCAACATGGTGGACGGCGCGCTGCTGCTGATTGACGCGGTTGAAGGCCCCATGCCGCAGACGCGCTTCGTCCTGCGCAAGGCGCTGTCGCTGGGCCTGCGGGTGATCGTTGTGATCAACAAGGTGGACCGCCCGCACGCGCGCGCTGAAGCCGCGCTCAACGAAACGTTCGACCTCTTTATCGAGCTGGGCGCCAGCGATGAACAGGCCAACTTCCCGGTTGTCTACGCCGTCGGGCTGGACGGCCGCGCCGGCCACAGCGCCGGCGCGCTGCAGGGCGACCTCACGCCCCTGTTCGAGACGATCCTGCGCGAAGTGCCCGCGCCGTGCGTGGACCTCAACGCGCCGCCGCGCCTGCTGGTTACCACGCTGGACTATGACAACTACAAGGGGCAGATCGGCGTGGGGCGCCTGCACAGCGGCGTGCTGCGCCGGGGGATGCCGGTGGCGCGCATCACGCCGCAGGGCGACAAATTCACCGGCCGCCTGGAATACCTGTTTACCTACCATAACCTGGCGCGGCAGGAAGTGGATGCAGTCGGCGCCGGCGACATTCTGGCGTTCGCCGGCTTCGACACCATCGGCATCAGCGACACTATCGCCGACCTGGACGCAGTGCGCGGCCTGCCGCCGATCAACATCGAAGAGCCGACCGTGCGCATGACGTTCGGCGTGAACACGTCGCCGTTCGCCGGGCGCGAAGGGCGCACCGGCTGGGGCACGTCGCGCCGCCTGCGCGAGCGGCTGTTCAACGAAACGCGCAGCAACATCGCCCTGCGCGTGCGCGACGGCGAAACCGCCGACCGTTTCATCGTCAGCGGGCGCGGCGAGCTGCACCTGGGCATCCTCATCGAGATCATGCGCCGCGAAGGCTACGAGTTCGATGTCAGCCGCCCCGAAGTGATCTACCGCGAGGACCCCGAAACCGGCGAAACGCTGGAGCCGGTGGAGGAAGCGCACATCGAAGTCGCGGACGAGATGGCCGGAACGGTGTTCGAGCTGATGGGCGCGCGCCGGGGCACGCTGGTCAATATGCAGAGCGAAAACGGCACGACGTTCATCCAGTACCTGGTGCCCACCCGTTTCCTGATCGGCTTTCAGTCACAGTTCATGCGCGCCACCAGCGGCCTGGGGCAGATTCACACGCTGTTCTACGGCTATGCCCCCATCCTGCCCTACGCGGCCCCCGCCCGCCAGTTCGGCAGCCTGATCGCCGACCAGGACGGCGTGGCCACCGCTTACGCGCTGGTGAACGTGCAGCAGCGCGGCACCTTCTTCATTGACCCCGGCACCGACGTGTACGAAGGCATGGTCGTGGGCGAGCACATCCGCACCGAGGACCTGGCCGTGAACGTGGCAAAGACCAAGCACCTCACCAACCACCGCGCCAAACCCAGCGAAACCACCGCCGGGCTGTCGCCAGCGCGCGTGCTGAGCCTGGACGACTGTATCGAGTTCCTGGCTGAGGACGAGCTGCTGGAGGTGACGCCGACCAGCCTGCGCCTGCGCAAGCGCATCCTCAACAACCACGACCGGCTGAAGGATGTCAAACGCCGTAAGGTGCTGGTTGAGGGCTAGGCCTGGCAGCGCCCGCGCGTCAGACGCGGTGGCCGACCGCCGTCAGCGCCGCCTCGCGCAGTTGGTTGGGGCGCACCGGTTTCACCAGAAAAGAGTCGCCCGGCTCCAGGAACAGCGCGCGGCGAAAATGGCCGTGCGCGCTGACGATCACAACCGGCGTGTGGCGCAGGTGCGGCGCGGACTCGCGGTAGGCAAGCACCGCGCGGCCGTCACGTTTGGGCAGCAGCATATCGAGGAAAATCACGTCCGGCTGCTGGTGCTGGAGCAGCGCCAGCGCCTGTTCGCCATCAGCGGCAGACTGCACAGCAAAGCCAACCGCGCCGAGCACCATCTCGTAAAGCGTGCGCATGGCGGCTTCGTCGTCCACCACCAGCGCCGTTAGCTGCCGCATGTCTAACCTTCCTGATTCAAGCTCGCCGCTGCGTGCAGGCCGGCGGTCAGGCGGTCGGTCACAATCGTCTGTTCAGCGTTCCTGTTGAGCGGGCAAGCGCCTGGCCGCAATGGCGGGGCTGACGATCCATTTCATCGCGGACACGACGAAATCACAGCGCGGCAGACATACATGCTGCGCTCTGTTTGTTATCATATTCAGGTATTACTCATAAACCTATTACAAATGTTACGCCAGGCTATGGCTGCGCGCCCTCAACTGTGAACGGAAAGCGGCTCACCTCACGCTCGCCGAGGAACATGCGCACTTCGTAGCTGCCCGGCGCGTAGCCGTCGGCGCTGCCGAAAAAGAAGAAGCTGGCCCCCTCCGCGCCCAGGCTCCACAGATACGCCTGCCCCTGGATCGGCACGCCGTCGCGGTAGAGCACGCGCGACCAGGCCGCGCCGTCGGTCATGTCGCGGTAGATGATGAAGAAATACAGGCGGTCCACGCCCGCGGCGAACGCGCTGCGCGGCTGAAGCGGCGTCTGGTTGGCAGAGATGGCGTCGTCGGCCGCCGCCACCTCGACCAGCGCGCCGGGCCGGGCGGTGGCCAGCGCCGGCGGCGGCAGCAGGTTCAGCACGGCCTCGTAGGTGGCCGTCGGCGTCGCGGTGAGGGTGGGCGTGGCTGTGGCCGTCGGCGTCAGCGTGGGCGGCGGCGTCGGGGTGGGCACAGCGGTGTCGGTCGCTGTGGGTGCGGCCGCCGCGCTGGTGGGCGCGCGCGTGGGGCGGCGCGTGGGCGACGGCTCAGGCGTGTCCGTCAGCAGCACGGTGACGGTCACCGTCGGCACGACGACGCCGACCGCGCCCGCCGCGCGCCCGGCAAACAGGCTGTCCAGGCCGCGAAAGGCCAGCGCGGCCAGCCCGCTGTAAAAAGCCAGCGCGACGGTCAGCGCGAACAGGCCCAGCGACGCCAGCAGCAGCCGGAAGCCCAGCACGCTCGCCTGCCGGCGCAGCCGCCAGTAAGGGCCGGCACGCCCGCGCCGCAGGTGGAACAGCGCCAGCAGCAGCAGCGCCAGCGCCACGATGAACAGCGCCCCCAGAACCGACGGGAGCAGGGTCGCGATCTCTTGCGCAGTCATAAGGCGCATTATAGCGGTTGTGTCTGCGCTTGAGAACGGCGGCGCGCCGCGTCACTGGCCGTAGCGCACGCGCCACACGTGGCCGTAAATATAGTCGGCCACGACCAGCGCGCCATCAGGGGCCACAACCACGTCAACCGGGCGAATCAGGCCGGTGATGAACGGCTCCGCCGGCGGAAACGGCTGCTCGTCGCCGGGCTGGGGCACGTTGAGCGGGTCCACGCGGACCACGCGCTGGCCGCCCTCGACGCCGTTCCACAGGGCGACAAACAGGCTGCCGAACAGGTTGGCCGGAAACTGCGTCCCGGTGTAGACGGCCAGCCCGCGCGGGATGGTGTACGGCGGGAAGGCCAGCAGGTCCGGCGCGACGGTGATGTCGCCCGGCTTAAGCGGGCAGTCAGCGCAGCCGCGCCCGCGCCAGTACGGCCAGCCATAATGCGCGCCGGCCTCCACGCGCAGCAGCCGGTCGCCAATGCCCGACACGAGGCCCTGGTCGGTGGCGTAAAGCTGGCCGGCGGCGTCGAAGGCCAGGTCATATGGGTTGTGCAGCCCGGCGGCGTAAACGCTTACGTCGCCGGTGTGCGGCTGGATGCGCAGCACCGCCGCCTCGAACGGGTGCAGCGCGGCCATGCTGGCGGCCCGCGGGTTGGGCGGCTCGGCGTGGTCGGTGAGCGCGCCCACGCCCATGTAAAGGTAGCCGTCAGGGCCAAACGCCAGGCCGTTCGGCTGGTTGTCAATCAGGGTGTAGCAGCACGGCAGGTCTGTCAGCACCGCTTCGGGCGGGCCGCCGCCGGGCGGCACGCGCCATAAACCGCCGCCGCTGGCCGCCGTGACGCGGGCGCTGACGTACAGCACGTCAGTCCCAGGCTGGAAAGCCAGCCCCACCGGCGACACAAAATCGCCGCTGTAGCGCGCCGCCGCGCCCGTTTCATCCAGCGCGTAAACCGCCCCGGCGCGGGTGGCGCCGTCCTCGATCACGGCGGCGTAGAGCCGGCCGTCAGGCCCGTAGGCGATCTGTGTCGGCTGGCCGGGAAAACGGCCAGCGTGCGTCAGCGTGTAGCCAATCGGCACGCGGATGCGGCGCAGGAAACCGTTAACGTCGTCGGCGCAGGGGAAATCGTCACAGCTCCAGCCCGCCGTTGGCGCCAGGTCCGCCGGCAGATGTTTGTAGGCAGCGGGCGCGCCGTCGGGCCGGGGCGGCGTCGGCGTGAGCAGCGCGACAGTCGGCGTCTGGCTCGGCGTGAGCGTCGGCGTCTGTGTCGGCGTGGCAGTCGGCGTCAGCGTGGGCGTGGCGGTCGGCGTCAGCGTCAGGGTGAGCGTCGGCGTCGGGCTGTAAACCGGCGCGGCGGCCAGCGGCGTGGGCGCGACAGTGGCGCTGAACGCCTGGCCAGCCGGCGTCTGGCAGGCGGCCGCAGCAGCGGCCAGCACAATTCCGGCGCAGAGGCTCACCCCGCGCCGGCGAACAGCAGCGTCAAAAGCGTTCCATAACATGCCGGCCATTGTAACGCAAAGGCCCGGCGCTGTTGAGGTCAAGTGTCAGCCGCTGCGGGCCGTTTTGCCGATGAACGAGGGAACCTGATCGAGGTATTCAACCACTTCGGCGCGGTAAGCGGCCAGCTCCTTCTTGAGCAGCGGCAGCGTCTGCGTTTCGCCTTCAATTTCCAGCACCAGCGCGGGGTGGCCAGACTGTAAATGCGCGGCCAGCGGCTGCACAGCGTACCGTTTATAGTCGAAGTCAATCAGGCCGGCCACGACGCGCCCCACGCCGCCGCCCACCAGCCCGCCGGCCAGCACCGCCGTCCCCAGCGCGATGATCGGCCCGATGCCCGGCAGGGCCAGCGCCCCAAGCTGCACCAGCCCCAGCGCGCCGATGGCCGCGCCCAGCGTGCCGCCGGCGATCGCGCCCTCGTCCGGGCTGATGTCGTCGTCCAGCACGATGACCTCGCCGTCCCCGGCGCGCACCACGATGGCCGCGTCGGTAATTTTCAACTCGTCCAGTTCCATGATCCGGTCCAGCGCTTTCGCCAGAATGGCGCGCGATGGAAACACCGCCACGACCGCTTCACGTCCCATACCAGCACACCTCTCAGCTCATCGTTGCCAGCGCTGCGGCGCGCCGCGCCAGCAGACCTGCCCCCACCACAACCTTAAAAACTGCCTTACTTCCACGCTATCATAGCGGACAAACGACGGAAGCGTCAAGAAACGCTGAATAAAGGCTTGCGTCCGCCGGCCCTCTCGCGGCGAATCACACCCAGCTTCAGCCGGGGGCCAGCCCGATCGATTCCAGCCACAGCGCCAGCCGCTGCGCCGTGACCTCGTGGCCGGCGGCGTTGAAATGGCCGTCGTCCCAGTAATACAGGCGCTCCGTCTCGTCGCGCGTCAGCGCCCAGCCGTTAAGCGCGTAGGTCAGGTTCAGCACAGGGATGCCCTCCGCCTCCAGGAAGGCCTCCAGCCGCGCGCCGGGTTCCATCGGGCTGGCGTCCTGCAGCATCGGCCAGTAGCTCACCGCCACGTCCCAGTCCTTGCTGTGTACCGCGCGGCGGTCCGGAATGATCACAACCCCGAACTTCGACCCCTGCGCCTCCACCAGGGCGCGAAACTGGCGGATGAGCGCTTCGGTCAGCGCCCAGGCGTCCGTCCATTCCGGCGTTTCGGGCAGGTACACGCCCAGCTCAACCGGGTATTCAAGCTGGTAAGGGGCCTCGCTGACGATGCGCGGGGCGGCGGGCGTGGCCATCGGCGGGGGCGCCTGCTGCGCTGCCGCCGTTGACGCCAGCCACTGCCAGGCCGGCGCGTCCGGGTAGCGGCCCGGCTCCAGCGGCGGCGCCTGGTGCAGGCGCAGCGCGCCGTCGGTGTCCAGCGTGAAAAACGGCCGGTCGAACGGCAGGTAAGCCCCGTGAAGGCTGCTGAGGACAACCGAGTTGTCCATCAGGTCGTTGCCCATGTAGACCGCCAGCAGCACCACATCCGGCTCAAAACGCCAGCCAAAACCGGCGTACAGCAGCAGCTCGCGGTCGGTCCCTTTCTCGTCCACGCTCAGGTTGACCACTTCAACGGCGCGGCCGCCGGCGTTCAGTTCCTGTTCCAGCCGGTAAGGGAACGTCTGCTCCAGCGGAACCTGCCAGCCCTGCGGAAACGAATCGCCCACGATAAGGATCCGCTGCTGCCCCGGCAGGCGTTCGAGCGTCACGTTGGAGTCGTGCAGGCCGTAGTTGTTCAGGCGAATGAGGTTATAGAACTCGCCGTCGGGGAAAGGCCCCCAGTAGAAGCGCGCGCACGGGTCGCGGTAGTCGCGCACCAGCGACAGCACCGTCTGCTGCCAATCGCCATCGGCCGGCGTGCAGGGGTCAAACACGACACCCAGGTTGATCTCGCGCCCGGAAAGGCGCAGCGCCAGCGCGCCGATGCCCAGCGCCAGCCCCACGCCCAGCACCGTCAGCAGCAGCCCGCGCAGCGCGCGCCGGATCACAGCCTGTCCCCCCTCCACTACCTGATCTTGAATTCCTGCGACAGCGGCCCCATCAGGCCGCGCGCGTCTTTGGCGGCGATCGCCAGGGCGGTGAAGCGCTCCGGCACAAAACCGTCCCAGGTGACGCTGGTCACGGTGGGGTCGGTGATCTCGAACTGTTCGTAGTCCAGCGCGCCCGGCCGCCGCAGGGCGACGATATAGCCGGCGGCGTCGGCGACAGGCTCCCACACCAGCGTGCGCGCGCCAGCGCCGGCGTCGCGCAGCACGATGTCGCGCGGCGGGCGCGGGCCGTCGGCCAGCGCGGTGAGCAGCGTGAGCAGCGTCTGCGTCACGCGCGCGAGGTAGCCGGCCTGCACGTTGTCGAGCGTGTCGCGGACGTTGTGATTGCGCGCCGGGTCATCCATCGGCTGGGAGAAACGCACCGCCGCGTAACCGGCCTCGGTAAACGTCATGTGGTCGCCATAGCGCCCCTCGCGGTCAATCATATCCTGCGTCAGCACGGACATAAAGGGGACATGGTTAAAGGCGATCAGGTTCAGCGTGCGCGCCAGGTGGCGCGACGGCGAATCGTCGTTCGGGCCGGCCGAGAACAGGCGCAGGCTGCGGTCGTCCACCGCGCCGCCGGGGCCGAACTGGCTGCCGATGATGTCCAGGTTGAGCATGGCGCTGATGTCGATCTGGCGCGGCGCCAGGTACTCTTTGATAAAAGCGACGCTGCCCTGCCGCCCGACCTCCTCCGCCGCGAACGCCACAAACATGATGGACGCGCGGTGCGGGCGCTGGCTGAGGATGCGCGCCAGCTCCAGCAGGGCGGCCGTGCCTGAGCCGTTGTCGTTGGCCCCCGGCGCGGGCACATCGCTGTTCTCGTAATTGGTGGTGATGCTGTCGTAATGCGCGCCGACGACGATCGTCCCCGCGCCGGCCTCGGTGCCGTTGAGGAACGCCACCACGTTCTGCCCCTGCGAGCGTGTGCCGGCCCACTCGACCGTAAACGGCTGCGAGAACACCGTCAGCCGCCCCTGCGACTGGGCGCGTATCTGCTCGAACTGCGCGACAATGTAGTTGTAGGCCGCGCCGATGCCCCAGTCAGCCCGGTTGACAGCCGAGTTCACGTGGCGCGTGCCCATGTTTACCAGCGAATCGATATAGAACAGCAGCCGGTCGGCTTCAACCAGGTTGGTCAGGTTCAGCAGGTCGGCCTCAACGGGGGCGGCGGCGACCGCGACCTGAGGCGCCTGAGTGGCCGCTTCAGTGGGCAGCTCCGCCGGGCTGAGGGTCGCATAGCCAATCGTCGGCGGCGGCGTGCTGGTGGCGCGCGGCGCGACCGTCGGCGGCTCTGGCGAGCCGGACAGGTTGCACGCCAGCGCCACAAACGCCACCCACAGCAGCGCGAACAGAATCAGGACAGTTGAACGTCGGATCATGCTGAGCGCAGTACCATCAGACAGGAAGACAGGCGGTGATCGCACAGTTGTCGTTTCAGGCCCTCATTGTACCATGCGCTGCGCCCTGTCACAGCCGCCATTGTCTGAGCGTATGCCAGCCGGTGGAATACACAACTCGCGGCGGCGGCGTGCGTATAATACACACGACAGCGTGTTCTGGCGCTGTGTTATCATCGTGCGCGCGGTTATCTGCGCGCAGGCGCGGCCAACAGCCGCCAGCGACCAACAACTCACAGCAGGGGAGCAGCGTATGTTTTATCTGCACTATGCGGCGCGCAATATCTGGCGCAACCGGCGCTGGTCCACCTTCGCTGTTTTCTCGATCGCCGCCGGCGTGGCGGCCATTGTGGCGCTGCGCAGCCTGGGGCTGGCGATCAACGACTCGCTGACCAGCAACGTGCGCGCCAGCAATCACGGCGACATCACGCTGTCGCGCAGCAGCTTCAGCGGCTTCATGAACATCGAAGCGCCCGACGAAGCCGACGTTTTCAACCCCCGCACCGAGGAAGCGGTCCGCACCTGGGTAACGGAGCGCGGCGGCGCAATGACCGCTTACATCACGTCCAGCGCGGTGCAGATCACGGCCCTGGACAGCGCGGCAGCCGGGCGGCCCCAGTTCATCACGACTTATTTTATTGACCCGGCCACCTACCCGCCCACGCAGGACATCCGCGCGCTTGACCCGCCGGGCGTGCCGCTGGGCGCGCTGTTCGAGGGCGGCAATGAGGTCGTCATCAGCGAGAACCTGGCGGCGTCACAGGCGCTGGCCGTGGGCGACCGCGTGCGCGTCAGCGGCACCACCGACGAGTACATCGTGCGCGGCATCGTCCCGACGACCGCTGAGGCCGGGCTGCGCAACCTGTTCAGCGCGTTCTTCGGCTTCGCATACCTCGACATCGCGCAGGCGGAGAGGCTCTCGCTCAACCCCAACCCCAACAGCATCAGCCTGATCCTCCCTGAAGGCACGGACATTGAGGCGGCGGCGGCCGAAGTGCGCGAGCTGGCGCGCGGCGGGCCGCTCAACGTCACGCATGTGCCCCGGCTGCTGCGCCAGAACGCACAGATCGCCGATGTCATCGGGCGCTTCATCGTCGTGATGGGCCTGGGCGCGCTGCTGATCGGCGGCGTGGGCATCGTCAACACGATGCTGGTGATGGTGCGGCGGCGCACCGAAGAGATCGCCGCGCTCAAGACATTCGGCCTCAAGGGGCGG
Source organism: uncultured Anaerolineaceae bacterium (assembly GCA_964508745.1). GTDB lineage: Bacteria > Chloroflexota > Anaerolineae > Aggregatilineales > Phototrophicaceae > DAOTWC01. The sequence goes on from CAZDVL010000029.1 coordinate 9,522, forward strand.
CAGATCGCGGCGCTGTTCATGGCCGAGGCGCTGATCCTGGGGCTGGCGGGCAGCCTGCTTGGCGGCGCGCTGGGCGTGCTGCTGGGCGCTGTGACCAACGCCTACGGCGAAACGCTCATCCAGCAGCCGCTCACGTTTCGCGTCTACCCGGAGGCGGTCCTGTTCGGGCTGGTGCTGGGGCTGATCATCTCGGCGGTGTTCGGCGTGCTGCCGGTGCTGACCGCCGTCCGCATCCGCCCCGGCATTATCCTGCGGCCCAACCAGACGCACATCCCGCGCGCCGGCATCCTCTCGTCCATCGGCGCGCTGCTGTTCGTGGTGCTGGCGGTCGGCCTGATCGCCGGGCAGATTCTGGGCAACCTGATCGTCGGGGTGGTCGGCGTGGCGGTCACGCTGCTGATTCTGGGCCTGCTCATCCTGCTGCTGTGGGTCATCGTCTGGCTGATCGGGCGGATGCCGTCCTTCGGCAGCGTGGACCTGCGGCTGGCGCTGCGCAACCTGCGGGCGCGCCGCATCCGCACCGCGACCACGCTGCTGGCCATCAGCGCGGGCATGTTCGCCCTCAGCAGCATCTCGTTTGTGGGCGCGGGCACGCGCGAGCTGCTCCAGCTTACGCTCAGCGGTTCGCTGGGCGGCAACGTGCTCATCTTCCCCATCCTGCCGCCGCTGCTGGCCAACCCGCTGATTGACGGGCGGCTGGACCAGCTTGAAGGCGTCAACTCGCGCACGCGCCTGTACACCCTCAGCGGCACGATCACGCACATTGACGGCCAGCGGGTGGACACCGGGCTGGTCAATTCGCAGCGCAGCGCCGTCCTCAGCGAGCTGCGCGCCGCTTCGCGCGCCGCGGACCTCGGCCGCGTGCAGCAGCTTACCGCCGAACTTCAGCAGCTTCCCGAATACGACCTCGACATTTCGATGCGCGACACGACCGGCACCACCTTCAGCGCGGCCACTGTCACCGCCGGGCGCCCGCTCCAGGCCGACGATCGCGGCCAGCCGGTGGCGCTGCTGATGGAAGCGCCCTGGTTCGCTGACGCGGGCGTGGGCGTGGGCACAACGCTGACGCTGCGCGTGGACGGGCGCAGCTACGACCTGGAGGTGGTGGGTCTCACGCCGGCGGCGGACGGCGTGGGCGCGCTGCAAAACGGCCTGACCGCCTTCGCCGACCTGCAGGTTCCGCCCGGCACGCTGCCCGTCTCCAGCGGTGACGGCTTCCAGCTCACGCTGGCGGACGTGCGCCCGGAAGCGCTCAACAAAGTGCTGCTGGAACTGTCAGCGATCCCGCTGGTGTTCTCGATTGACGTGACCTTCATTGACGGTGTGCTGCGGCGCTTTATTGACCAGTTCAGTTCGCTGCCGATCCTGGTGGGCCTGCTGTCGCTGGGCGCGGCGGCGGTCATCATGGCGAACACTGTCGCGCTGGCGACGTTCGAGCGGCGGCGGCAGATCGGTATCCTCAAAGCGGTGGGTCTCAAGGGGCGGCGCGTGCTGGGCGTGATGCTGCTGGAAAACATCATCGTCAGCCTGCTGGGCGCTGTGCTGGGCATCGGCCTGAGCGCCCTGGGCGTGGTGCTGATGTCGTACCTGGGCCTGGAACTGGTGATCCTGATTCCGCGCGACTCGCTGCCGGTGGCGCTGGCGCTGGTGGTGGCCGCCGTGCTGATCGGCGTCGTGGCGACCGTTCTCAGCGCGCAGGTCGCCATCAACGAGCGCGCCCTCAACGTGCTGCGCTACGAATAACGGCGCGGGCCAGCAGCCTCACTCCAGCAGGTTTTCCCGCAGCCGGTCCAGCACCGCGCCGTCAACCCCGGCCTGCTGGCGCAGGTAAGCCTCCACTGAGCCGTAGCGCGCGCGCAGGTGGGCCAGCGCGGCGCGCAGGTAATCCGGGTCGGCGACCAGCAGCGGGTACAGGTCGCGCGGGCGCACGCCCAGCGCCCGCAGCAGGCGCGCCGACCCGCTGGTGAGCTGCTCAAAATGTGCGTAATAACGGTTGCTCTGCGAGTAATCGGCGATCACGATGTCCTCCGGCACGCCCAGCGCCAGCAGCAGCAGCGCCGACACCAGCCCGGCGCGATCCTTGCCGGCGGTGCAGTGAATCACGGCGGGCAGGTTGTCCGGGTCTGCCAGCCGCTCGAACACAGCGCGGAACAGGCCGGCGCTGCCGTCAAGCACCGTCGCGGTGTAAAACTCAACCATCATGGTTCGCAGCAGGCTGCGGTCGAACAGCAGCGCGCGCAGGCGCTGGCGGCGCGGCGCGCCGCCGTCAGCATTCATGACCGGCAGGTTCACATACGCCAGCGCGCCGCCGGCGGGCAGGCGGTCCGGGTTCTGCTCAATCTCATCCGCGCTGCGCAGGTCACAGACGAGCCGCAGGTCAAGCGCGGCCAGCAGCGCCAGGTCGGCGTCGTTGAGGCCGGTCAACGCGCCAGAGCGATATACGCGCCCCCAGCGGACGCGCCGGCCCGCGCCGGCCGGGTAGCCGCCCAGGTCGCGGAAATTCGGCGCGCCCGCCAGCGGCACGGCCCGCCCTGTGGCCGCGCCCCCGGCGCGCGGCGGCGGCGCCGGGATGTCTGCCGGCAGCGGTATGATCAGCGTCACCGCGTCCGGGTACGGCAGGGGCCGCCGCCGCGCCCGCCACGCGCCCGCCAGCCCCAGCCCCAGCAGCGCCAGCAGTAAAGCACGCATATCAGCCTTTCCGGGGAAAACAGCCCCCGCTGGCCGCTCAGCGGCCTAGCCTATCAGCAGCAGGGCACTTTCGGCAATTGGTAAGTTTTGTGTTGGGGCTGGCCGCCGCGCCCGCCAAACGTTACCGCTTTATGCTCTTTACGCGCGCCGCCGCTCAGGGCATCATGACAGATGAGCGACAAGGTTGAAGGAGGCCACCCATGCGGCATCTTAACGCTGCGCGCCTGTTCGCGGCGCTGCTGGCGCTCACGATCCTGGTCGGCCGCCTGCCCCCCGCGCGGGCGCAGGCCCCGGTCGTCGAGACTTTCGAAGGCGCATCCAGCGCGTGGGCGGTGACTGCCGCCACCGCTGGCGGCGGCAGCGTCACGCGCAGCGTGGGCGATGCCGCCGGCGGCGCCCACGCCGCCCGGCTGAGCACCGCCGGGGCCGCCGACGCGGCCGCGGTCTACGCCACGTTCTCCGAGCCGGCCAGCGCGCACACCTGGAACGAACGCCCCGGCACGTGGCACTGGCAGCGCGCCAGCGTCTATGTGCCCACGGAAACTGTGAACGCGCTCAGCGGCGACGAGTATCTCACGCTGGCCGGCCTGTACCCGTCCAGCGACCCCGCCGGCTACGGCTGGTATCTGCGCGTGGGCCAGGGCGGCGCGCTCTCGGTGGTCGGCGCGCGCAGTTGGGACGGCCAGCAGATCGCGTTCGACGTGTTCGGCACCATCCCGCCTGACAGGTGGGTGGACCTGGAGCTTGGCCTGCACTCGCAGAACGGGCCGGGCGTCAAGCGGGCCTTCGCCTTCCTGGTGGACGGCAGCTTTTACGGCTGGTACAGGCAGGGCCGCCTGGAGGATGAAACCTATGACCGCGCGGCGTTCGGCATCGTCAGCACCGACAGCGCCGCGCCCCTCGCTGTTTACGTGGACCAGTGGCGCCAGCCAACAACGGATCGCTTCCCTGATGGCCCGGACGCCCGCCCCACCGCCGCGCTGCAGGAACAGGACTACCGCAGCGAAAGCGGCGCGCTGTGGCAGATTGACTGGGGGACGTGGGAAAACAACCTCACGCTGCACCCGCAGCACGGCCTGTATTCACAGTCGTTCCGGTTACAGTCCGGGCGCAGCCTGGATCGGATGCCGTCGGTCGCTGACGGCTGGGGCGAGATCGAGATCGGCTGGCCCAACGGCACGCCGCCGCCCTGCACCAGCACCTACTGCGCCGCCATGATCGGCTTCCGCAAAGACGTGAACCGGGAAGAAAACCTGGAGATCATCCCCTGGACCGACAGTGACGGCGTCAACTACCTGGTGCTGGAGGCCTGGACTGACGGCGGCCCGCAGATCCTCGCGCGCTGGCAGATGCCCGCCGCCGCCGCCGCGCCGGGGCAGAACATCCAGGAGCCGGGCGACATCGTGCGCGCGCGCTGGGAGCAGGTGAGCGCGGCCGACCTCAACGTGCGCGCCAGCTACTACGACGCCAGCGCTGGCCGCTGGTTTGACGACATCATCAACCACACCTTCGATGCGACCAACGTGAACGGCGTGAATTACTTTGACGGCTATCACGAAGCGTCGTCCATCACCATTGACTCGATCAGCTACTCCATCCGGCGCTTTGCGGTCGGCACGCTGGAGACCTACGGGGACAGCGTCATATCCGCACGCGCTGACAACTGGCGCGCGGGCGCGTTATACTGATGGCTGTGGGGGCCAGTCAGATGCGTTCGCCATCCGCACACCCGGAGACACAGCCTATGGACGCCGCCGCTGTTCACCGCCTGGAAACGCTTAACCGCGCCTTTTACGACACCGTCGCCACCGCGTTCGACGCGACGCGCAGCCACCCCTGGCCGGGGTGGGCGCGCCTGCTGCCCTACCTGGCCGCGCCGCTGTCGGTGCTGGATGTCGGCTGCGGAAACGGGCGCTTTGGCCTGTTCCTGCAGGAACAACTGCCGCCCGGCCTGCGCTATCACGGCATTGACAACAACGCCGCCCTGCTCGCCAGCGCCCAGGCGGCGCTGCCCGACGCGCGCTTTGAACAGCGCGACGCGCTCACTGACCTGCCCGCAGGCCCCTATGACCTGGTTGTGCTGTTTGGCGTCATTCACCACGTGCCGGGCACGGAACGGCGCCGCGCCTTGCTGCGCGCGCTGGCGGAGCGCGTCGCGCCGGGGGGCCTGCTGGCCTTCGCCTGCTGGCGCTTCTACGAGTACGAGCGCTTCAACCAGCGGCTTGAACACTGGCCGGAAGGTTGGGATCGCGAGCCGGGCGACTACCTGCTCGACTGGCGGCAGGGCGAACACGCGCTGCGCTACTGTCACTATGTGGACGACGACGAGCACGGCGAGCTAGTGGCCGCCACCGGCCTGGATGAGCTGCTCACGTACCGCGCCGACGGCGCCGACGAGGCGCTGAACCGCTACAGCCTGCTGCGCCGCCCGGCCAGCGGCTGACGTTCACTGGCCGTAGTGGCGCTCGCCGCGAAGAAGCTGGCGCAGGCGGTAGAGGTCAGTGCGTGAGGTCATGTCCAGGCTGATCGGCGTCACCGAGACGACGCCCTCGTGCAGCACCGCGTACACGTCGGAGTCTGGCTCGGCGTCGGCCGGGTTGGCGTCGAAGTGATAGCCGATGCGCCCGATGTCGCTGAGGCTGATGCGCTCCGGGCGCGTCGGCCAGTACACGCGGCGGCGCGAAAGGCGCGTCATGCGCCAGCGCGTGTCGCGGGCGGCGTTCAGGGGCACATCCACCTTCAGCACATCCACATCGTCGGGGCGCTGGCTGCCGATCAGCCACTCGCCAAACAGGCGCGCGAAGTGCGCCGCCGCCGCGAAATCCACCTCGTCCGAATACGTCAGGTGCAGGTCGGTCGCCGTCTGCTGCGAGATCGCCAGCGCCGGTATGCCCAGGCTGGCGGCCTCCAGCGCGGCGCCCACAGTGCCGGAAATCGTGACGCCGTTGCCGACGTTCTCGCCGTAATTGATGCCAGAGACCACCAGCGCCGGCAGGCGCGGCGCCAGCTCCAGCACGCCGTGCTGCACCGCCTGCGCCGGCGTGCCGTCAATGGCGTAAACGGTGTACTCCGCCCCGTTGAGCGTGAGCTGCTGCGGGTGAATGCGGCCTTCGCTGGCGATGGGCATGCTGCGCCCGGTGCCCGACTGCTGCTGGCGCGGGGCGGTGACAAGCACCTCGCCCAGGTCAGTGAAGGCGGCGGCGGCGGCCCACAGGCCGGGGGAATCGATGCCGTCGTCGTTGGTAAACAGAATCAGCGGGCGTTCTTCGCTCACAGGTTGTCAATCCTTCGGGTGTGCAATCGCTAAAAAGCTGTAAGAGGGAGGCCGCGCGCTAACCCTCGGCGGCGCGCCCCTCAAAACGCGCCAGCGCCGCCTCAAGCCGCTGCTGCCGCAGCGTCATGGTCAGGTCGCCGCGCGTGCGTTCGAGCACGCCGCGCACGATATCGGTCTGGCGGCGCAGCCCGCCGGTGAGCGCGTCAGGAAAATCGAACGTGACCAGTTCATCGTAGATCGCGTCCATCCATTCCAGCAGGCGCTCAGCCTCGTCGCTGCTGCCGTCCGTGCGCCGCAGAATGTCGAGGATAAAACGGCGCAGCTCGGTGGCGGCCTCGGCCATGCCGTTGAGATAGGTGGCGCACTCTACGTTAAGCTCCGCCAGCCCTGGCAGCGGCTGGCCGCGCACGATGGCGTAAGTCACGAACGCCTCAACCACTTCCTTGAGCGCGTCCTGCACATAGCCGGCATAGTACAGGTCGGGGTGGTCGGCCACGCCGGCGCGCAGCGTGTCGGCGGCGGCGCGCGCCGTCTCTAACTTCACCTGCGCGCTGTCCCATTCGCGGCGGTGCACGGCGCGAATCGCCTCTGAACAGTGGCGCACCAGCTCGCGCGAGCGGGTGATGGCTTCGTCGCGGGCGGCGTTTTTGGCGATAAACACGGCGCGCAGCGCCTCAGTGATCGTCAGCAGATCGTCGTCAGTCATCGCTGCCGTCCTTATCCTCATCCTTCTCTTTGCTGTCCTCCGGCCTGACGCCGCCGAACAGTTGGTCCGCCAGCGAGGCCGGCTGCGGCGGCAGTTGAATCTCGCCGTGCTTCTGCTCATACAGCTCCAGGTTCTGCGTGAGCGCGCGCAGCAGCGCTTTGGCGCTGGCCGGCGTCATCACCACGCGCGACTGCACCCGCGCGCGCTGGTCGTGCGGCAGCACCTGGACAAAATCGAACAGGATTTCGCCGGCGTTCTGGGTGATGATGACGCCGTTGGCGTAGGCCGCGCTCAGGCTGGCGGGGATTTCAAGGCGCAGGCGGCGCGCGCCCTGGGGCTGGGGTTCTGACATGGGAAACCTCGCGTGCGGGTGCTGGCTCATCAGGCCATTATAGTGGCTGGCTCCGCTTTGTCGACCGCCAGCAGGCCCGGCTCAGCCGGGCAGCAGGCTGATCACCATGTGCACCTCGACAAAACCAAAGGCCGCGTTCATTTCGCGGCGTTCTTCCTCAAAGCCCAGCGCGCGGTACAGCCGCAGCGCGCTGTCCCAATCGGCGTTGGTCTCGGCCACCACCCGCGCCAGCCCGCGCGCGCGGGCACAGTCCAGCAGCCGCTGGCTGATGCGCCGCCCCAGCCCCCGGCCCTGGAAACCCGCCGCGACCGACACGCGCACGATCCGCGCGGCGTCCGGCGCGCCTGGCTCGCGCACCAGCGCGCCGCAGCCGACGACGCGCCCGCGCGCCTCGGCCACCAGAAACAGCAGCGCCGCGCCCGCGTAGTAATCCCACAGCGCGTTCAGGTCAGGGTTGAGCGTTTCGTCCGCCGCGCCAAAGCGCTGCGCCAGCCCCGCGAGAATCAGTTGGCGCACGGCGTCCACGTCGCCGGGCCGCAGCGCGCGAATCAGCACGCCGCCGCCCCAGCGGCCGCGCCCATAACCAGCGTTTCCCGATGCAACATGGCATCCCCTTCAGCGCGCCGCCAGGTTAACATTTCAGCGCGGATAACTATTCGATTATACTATAGTCTGAAGCCGGCCGCTGCGCCGGAAACAACGTGGAGGGCAAGCTGATGATCGTCAATATCGTCCTGAGAGTCATTATCAACGCGGTGGCAATTGTGGTCACGGCGTCGCTGCTGCCGGGCATCGTCATCGCCAACAACGAGGTTGGCACGCTGCTGACCATCGGCCTGGTGATCGGCATCGTCAACGCCTTCGTCAAGCCGGTCGTCAAGCTGCTGACGCTGCCGCTCACCATTCTGACGCTGGGCCTGTTCCTGCTGGTCGTCAACGCGCTGATGCTGCTGCTGGCCGACGCCCTGCTGCCCCAGCTCACCGTTGACGGCTTCCTGACGGCGCTGCTGGGCGGCATCATTATGGCCATCGTGGGCATCGTCGTCGAACGCCTGCTGGAGGCGCTTTTCGGGCGCAGCATCTGAGCGGTGGGGTGGCGTTGCGCGCGCGGCGTGGTGCTGTTTGTAACTGGCAGCGCGCGCCGGCCCGCACTATGATTGCCGCAGCGCTTGCGTCACAGGGCCGCCCCGCCATGACCGAACTGCTTGGCATCATGTTCAACGTCATCGCCCCGATTTTCCTGGTCGTCGGGGCCGGCGCGATCATCGGGCGCCGCTTCCGGCCCGACCCCGCCGCCATCTCCGTGCTGCTGATCTATCTGTTCATCCCGGCGCTGGCCTTCGACGGCATCACGCGCACCGACCTCACCGGCGACGAGCTGCTGGGCATCGCCGGCGTGGCCACCGGCATCGCGCTGCTGATGGCGCTGATCGGCCTGGGGCTGTCGCGCCTGCTGCGCTTCGACCGGCGGCTGGAGAGCGCCTTCCTCATCAGCGTGATTATGATGAACGCCGCCAATTACGGCATCCCCCTCAACAACTTCGCCTTCGGGCCGCCGGGCGAGCAGCGCGCCATCATCTATTACGTGATGTCGGTGGTGCTGGGGGCGATCCTGGGCGTTTATTTCGCCTCGCGCGGGACCGCCTCGGTGCGGGGCGCGCTGCTGAACGTGCTGCGCGTGCCCATCAGCTACGCCGCCGTCGCCGGCCTGGTCGCCAACCTGGCCGGCTGGCAGATGCCGCTGCTGCTGGAGCGCGGCGTCGGCATCCTGGCGCAGGGCGCGGTGCCGGGGATGCTGGTGCTGCTGGGGCTGCAGCTGGCGCGCGGCACGGCGCTGCGCGGGCGCTGGGGGCCGATCACGCTGGCCAGCGGCCTGCGGCTGGTGCTGGCCCCGCTGCTGGCGGCCCCGCTGGCGCTGGCGCTGGGGCTGAGCGGCGTCACGTTCCAGGTGGCGGTCGTCGAATCGAGCATGCCGACGGCGGTCATGGCCAGCGCGCTGGCGACGCAGTTCGGCAGCGACGCCGAGTTCACGGCGGCGGTCACGCTGGTGAGCACGCTGGCGAGCATCGTCACGCTCAGCGTGCTGCTGGCGCTGCTGACAGGCTGACGGCGGAGGCGGGGCATGATCATCACAGGAAGCTGGAACGGCAGGCCGGTCACGGTCAGCGTCAGGCCCGGCGGCCTGACCGTGAGCCTCAACGACCCGGCGCAGGCTGACGTTTACAGCTATGGCCTTGAGGGCCGGCTGTGGGCGGCTTTCGTGGACGGGCGCGCGCACCGGCGCGGGCTGGACGGCAGAATGCTCGTCCGCTGGCGCGACCCCGGCGCCAGCCGCGAGCGCCGCTGGCTGGACCCCGCCCAGGCGCTGGCGGTCGTCGAGCGCGCCCGCCAGGACATCGCGGGCCTGGTCGCCGCCCTGGAAACCGGCAGCGCCCGGCTGAGGGCGCCGCTGCCCCCCGCCGCACAGCAGGCGCTGCGCGCCGCGGCGGCGCTCGACGGCGCGCGCGCGCAGGCCGACGCCGCGCGCTACCGCCAGATTTATCAGCCGGTGGGCATCCTGCCGCCCGACCAGTACATGGCGGTCGTGCTTCAGGCCACCGAGGGCTGCTCGTTCAACACCTGCACCTTCTGTTCGTTCTACAAGGGCCGCCCGTTTCGCATCAAAACGCCGGACGAGTTCCGGGCACACGCCGAGGCGGTGCGCGCTTTTCTGGGGCGCGAACTCAGCCTGCGGCGAACCATCTTTCTGGGCGACGCCAACGCCGTCGTTGTGCCCACCGAGCGGCTGCTGCGGCTGCTGGATGTCGTGCACGAGGTCTACGATGTCGGGCGGCTGGGCGGCATCTACGCCTTCCTTGACGGCTTCAGCGGCGAGAAGAAAACGACAGCCGACTACGAACGGCTGCGCCAGCGCGGCCTGAAGCGCGTCTATATCGGCCTGGAAAGCGGCAGCCCGGCCCTGCTGCGCCTGCTGCGCAAGCCCGGCGCGCCGGCGGACGCGGTCGCGGCGGTGCGCGCGCTCAAAGCCGCCGGGGTCGCCGTCGGCGTGATCATCCTGCTGGGCGCGGGCGGCCAGCGTTACGCCGCCGAACACGTGCGCGACAGCGCCGCCGCGCTCAACGCCATGCAGCTTGACGCCGGCGACATCCTCTATTTTTCCGAGCTGTTCGCCGGCGAGGAGACGGCCTACGCCAGAGGCGCGGCCGAGGCCGGGCTAGCGCCGCTGACGCCGGGCGAGTGCGCCGCGCAGCAGGCCGCCATCGAGGCGCGGCTGGCGTTCAGCGGGTGCGGCGCGCCGCACAGCAGCCGCTACGACATCCGCGAGTTTATCTACTGAGGCCGCCTCCCCCGCACGCGCAGCAACCTTAAGGGTTGCCGCGCCGTTCCCGTTATAATATGTAACAAAATAAGATAATACGAAAGCAGGGTATCATGTTATCTTTCCGTCACAAGTTCGGCCGCCTCAGCGCAGCCGTTATCGTCTGTGCAGTTATGCTGGTCGCGCTGCAGGTCGTTATGGCCGCCGGGTTCACTGTGACACCGTCCAACCTCCAGGGCTGGCAGATCATACCTGACGGCACCGTGCCGTACAGCTTCGACATCGGGCCGGGCGCGCCGCCCGCCGGCATCGGCAGCC
>CAZDVL010000030.1:0-20062 GCA_964508745.1 uncultured Anaerolineaceae bacterium
GCAAGGGCCGGCCGGCGAGGTTCTGCCGCGCCTGGTCGCGGCGCTGTAGCGCGCCAGCCGCTGCCCCTGGGCTTCAGAGTTTCAATTTTCCACAGGGATAGAGCGCCTCACAATAGTCGTCGGCGCATTCAAGCTGTACTTTGCAGTTACGTTCCAGTTTCCCGCAGGGATGGGGCGCCTCGTACAGATGACGATGGTGGCGACCATTCTGGTCAGCGTTGTGTTTCAGTTCCCCGCAGGGATGGAGCGCCTCGCATAGGGCAGAACTGGCAGGAGGGTCGCAAGAAGCGGATTCGTTTTCAGTTCCCCGCAGGGATGGAGCACCTCGCATAGGGCAGATCACCCTACATCGTTAGCATATCGTAGAGTGCCGTAAAATGTCAATTTTGCTATTTTGCTGCGGGTTTTTGGGTTTCGCGGGCCGCACCTGGTCGCGGCGCTGTAGCGCGCCAGCCGCCGCGCGCCAAACCGGGCGCGCGTGTGGTACACTTCCCCCCAACACGCACCCGGAGGGCTGCCGCATGAGACCCGACCCGATCCCGCTGGCGCTGCTGGCAGACCTGCCGCTCGTTTACCGCGCTGTCGCGCCGGAGGACTTCCGCGACATCAACGACCACATGAACGTGCGCGGCTACCTGGCGCTGTACGACGACGCCGGCATCCCGCTGTTCGCGCAGCTCGGCCTGGACGAAGCTTATTTCCGCGCGGGGCAGGCCACGACCTTCGACCTGGAGCACCACATCCACTACCTGAGCGAAGTCGGCATCGGCGACGCGCTGGCGTTCCGGGCGCGGCTGGTGGGGCGCAGCCCCAAACGCCTGCACTACCTGCTGTTCATGGTCAACGAAACGCGCGCGGCGCTGGCCTCCACCTTTGAGGTCGTTAACACCCACGTTGACCGCAGCACGCGCCGCACCGCGCCGTACCCGCAGGCAATCGCCGCGCGCATGGACGCCCTGCTGGCCGACCACGCCCGCCTGGGCTGGCCCGCGCCGGTGTGCGGGGCGATGCGCGCATGACGCTGGCCGCGCTGTGGCCGCGCGCCGCCAGCGAGCGCGCCGCGCTGGGCGCGCTGCTGCTGGCCTATCTGCTGCTGGCGGCGGTCTTCGCCGCGCTGACGCCCGCCTGGCAGAACCCCGACGAGCCGGCGCACTACAATTACACGGCGCAGGTGGCGCGCGCCGGCTGCTGCCCGGTGATCGAGCCGGGCGACTGGTCAAGCGCCTACCTGGACGAACTGAAGGCGGCGCGCTTCGCGCCAGAGCGGCTGGCGCGGCTGGACACGATCCAGTACGAAGACCACCAGCCGCCGCTCTATTACCTGCTGGCCGCGCCCGTCTACCAGCTCAGCGGCGGCAGCCTGCTGGCGCTGCGCCTGTTTTCGGCGCTGCTGGGGGCGGGCGTGGTGCTGTGCGCCTATCTGGTGGCGAAGGCCATGCTGCCGCAGCGGCCCGCGGTGGCGCTGGGGGCGGCGGCGCTGGTGGCCTTCACGCCGCAGCACCTGGCGCTGCTGGCCGCGGCCAACAACGACGCCCTGGCCGAGCTGCTGGTCGGCGTCGGCCTGCTGGCGATGGTGCTGTACGTAAAAGGCGCGCGCCTGCCCGCCTGGGCGCTGGGCGTGCTGGCCGGGCTGCTGTTCATCACCAAAGCCAGCGGCTACCCGGCGGCGGCGCTGCTGCTGCTGGCGGTCGTGCTGCGCCACCGGCGCGGCGCGCTGCCGCACGTGATCGCCTTTCTGCTGCCGGCGCTGGCGCTGGGGGCGCTGTGGTGGCTGCGCAACCTGGGCGTCTACGGCTTCCCGGACTTTCTCGGCCTGGGCGCGCACGACCGCGTGGTGGCCGGCCAGCCGCGCACCGCCGACGCCGTCGCCGCCGTCGGCCTGGGCCAGCACCTCTCCAGCGGCCTGCAAACCACGTTCAACAGCTTCTGGGGCCAGTTCGGCTGGATGGCGCTGCCGCTGCAACCGTGGATGTACGCCGTCTTTCAGGCGCTGACGCTGGCGGGGCTGGCCGGGCTGGTCGCCGGCTGGCTGGCGCTGCCGCGCGCCGCGCCGCCCCCCGGCCAGCGCCAGGCGTGGCTGCTGCTGGCGCTGACGCTGGCGCTGGCGCTGCTGGCGTATGGCTACTACAACACCGAATTCGTCCAGTTCCAGGGGCGCTACCTCTACCCGGCGCTGATCCCGTTCGCGCTGCTGCTGGCGCTGGGCCTGGACAACCTGGGGCGCTGGCTGCTGCCGCGCTGCGCGCCCGCGCGCTGGCTGGCCCCGGCGCTGCTGGCGCTGCTGGCCCCGCTCAACGCCTACCTGATCGTGTTCGTCATCCGCCCGCTGCTGGCCCCCTGACCGCCGCCGCCAGGCGGTTTTCCGCGCCCCGCGCCGGACTCCCGCTTGACAGGAAAATAATCGTAACCTAATATACATACCATACGGACGGAATGTAAACAGGCCGAATCCAGGTTAAGGCGACGCCCATGCGACGGACAAAAGAGGCAGCCATGCGGACCCGCGAGGCGGTGCTGCAGGCGGCGGCCAGCATCATCGCCAACCAGGGCGTCAGCGCATTTACGATTGAGGCCGTCGCGCAGGAAGCCGGCGTGACCAAAGGCGGCGTGCTGCACCATTTCGCGTCCAAAGAGGCCCTGGTTGACGGCCTGATTGACCAGATGATTGAGGGCTTCAGCTCGCGCCTGGAGGCGGCGCTGGCGCTAGAGCCGGCGGGGCAGCCCGGCCGCTGGCTGCGCGCTTACATTCACACTATCTTCGCGGCGCAGGACGGCGACATCAACCTTGTGCCGGCCATCGCCAACGCAGCCGCCGGCGACCAGCAAAAACTGAATCACATCCGCAGCCTGATCGAAGCCAGCCACCAGGCAGCCGTTCAGGACGGCCTCGACCCCGTCCAGGCGATCATCATCCGCATAGCCGTTGATGGCGTTGTGTTCGCCCAGGCGCTGGGCATTGATGTGCTGGACGACAAGACCAAACGCGCGGTCTATGAGGGGCTGCTGCGCTTGACCCGCCAGAACGACGCTTAAAGGCGGGCACACAGCCAGGCCCGGCAGCAGAGGCGGCAAGCTGCGGCGTAAAGGATAACCATGGCGCACAACGATCTGATCGGGTTCGGGCTGCTGATTGGCTACTTCGTGGCTATGGGCCTGCCCATGATTCTGCTTAAAGCGTTCGACAAAGTGCCATTTGAGGTGGCGCGCAAGCTGTACCACCTTGTCATCGCCCTGTCGATCTTCCCGATGCTGAAGCTGTTCAGCAGTTGGTACGCGGCGGTGCTCGCCGCGCTCGCGCTGGTGCTGCTGGTGTACCCGCTGCTCGCCGCGCTGGAAAACACCTCAGTTTTCGAGCGAATCGCCGTGGAGCGCGAGGGCGGCGAGTTTAAGAGAAGCCTCATCATCATTCAACTGGCGATCATCCTGCTGATCGTTTTCTCGTGGGGGCTGCTCGGCGCGGACTGGAAGTATATCGCGGCGGTGGCGATCATGGCCTGGGGCTTTGGCGACGCCGCCGCCGCCCTGGTGGGCAAGGCCATCGGGCGCAAAAGGATTCGCCACCCGCGCATTGAGGGGGCCAAAACGGTTGAGGGCACGCTGGCGATGCTGGTGGTCGCCGGGCTGGCGATCTTCTTCACGCTCCTGCTCTACGCTGGCCAGACGTGGCAGGTGAGCGCCGCCGTCGCGCTGCTCGTCGCGCCGGTCGGCGCGGCCGTCGAGCTGTTCTCGCGCCGGGGCATGGACACGCTGACCGTGCCGCTGTCGGTGGGCGCCTCTGTGCTGGCGCTGATGCTGGCCCTCTCCCTGGCGGGCATCTGAACATGGGCGAACTTACCAAAGCGCAGGCCGCCAGCCGCGAAAAGACGCTGCTGATCGCGCTCCTTCTAAGCATGTGGGGGCCGTTTGTCACCGGCTACGCGGTTCTGTCCAGCCAGTCCACGACGCAGCTCGCGGACTTTATCCGGCGCAGCGTGGAGCTGGTGGCGCTGTTTCTCTCGTGGTGGGTCTTTCGCCAGCTTCAGCGCCGTGCGGCGCTGGACGCGGCCGGCCGCGAACGGCTGGAGCGCATGGCGGGGGTCAGCGTCGCCGGGGCGATGATCTGCTCCGGGGCGGTGATGCTGCTGGTGGCGCTGTCGCGGCTGTCTGTGTTCGAGCCGGGCGGCAACGTCACGCTGGGCCTCGTAATCGCGGTGCTTGGGCTGCTGACGAACGGCTGGTTCTGGCGGCGCTACGCCGCCATGACGCGCGAGCATTACAGCGCCGTGATCGCGGCGCAGATGAATTTGTACCGCGCCAAAACCTTCGTGGATGCGTGTGTGGCGCTGGCGCTGGCCGCCATCGTTATCGCGCCGGCCCACCCGGCGACGCGCTACGTGGATATTCTGGGTTCGATCACCGTCGCCGGCTACCTGCTGTGGAGCGGGCTGCGCACCGCGCAAACGCACCTCGGCCAGGCCGGATAAGCGCTGCGCACAGCCGCTGGCCCTCTGGCCGCCGTCAGTTGTGGTGCGCCACCGTGATGGCGACGTTGCCTTTCTTGTGACCCTGGTCAACATACCGGTGCGCTTCAACAATCTGCGCCAGCGGGTAGCAACGGTCAATAGGCGGTTTCAGCTTTCCCGCCTCGATCAGCTCCCTGAGCGTGAGCAGCTCGTCAACCCCGATTCGTTCGCCGCCTGAATCAGCGTGAACATTGAGGTAAATTCCGGTCTGCTTAAGCGCCTTCCTGGCGCGCGCCGGGGGAAATTTGGCGACGGCGTCAAAAATCACGTCGTAAGCCTCGCCGCTGCTGGTGAAATCCTCGCGGGTGTAGTCAATGACCTTTTCAGCCCCCAGGGATCGCACCAGGCCGGCATTCGCGGCGCTGCACACGCCGGTCACTTCAGCGCCGAAGTGACCGGCGGCAAGCTGCACCGCGCTCGTGCCAACCGACCCGGAAGCGCCGTAGATCAGCACTTTCTGCCCCGGCTGAATGCTGCCCTTTCTGAGACAGCGCAGGGCGGTCATTCCGCCGCCCACCACAGCAGCGGCCTCCTCATAGGTGAGGTTGGCCGGTTTCAGCGCCAGCACTCCGCTTTCAGGCAGACATTTGTACTCGGCATACCCGCCGAAGCCCGCGTCAAGAGTCGAAGCAAAGACCGGGTCACCCACCTTGAACCGTGTCACATCCCGGCCTGTGGCTTCAACGTCCCCGGCCAGCTCCATCCCCAGGATCGGCCGTCTGGGCTTGCGAATGCCCAGGTACAGGCGGGCGAACAGCCACTGCGCGCGCGGGACGGTAAAGCTCCGCATCCGGGTGTCGCCTGTGTGGACGCTGGTCGCATAGACCCTGACCAGAACTTCGTCGTCCTTTGGGGCCGGTTTTCCGACTTCCCGGAGCTGAAGCACCTCCGGTGGGCCGTATCGCTCGTACACAACTGCTTTCATGGGTTCCCCTCGCCTTTTTCGCTGACGCAGTTTGCTGTCAGGAATGCGCCACCGTGATGACCACGCCGCCCTTTTTGTGCCCTGCTTCGACATACCGGTGCGCGTCGGCGGCCTGTTCCAGGGGGAAACAGCGGTCAATAATCGCTTTGAGCGTGCCTGTCTCGGCCAGTTCCCTGATGTGAGCGAGGTCTTCCAACTTCTCTGTGGACAGCGCGCAGATCACCTTCCTGCCGCCCCTGATCGAAGTCCAGAGCATCTGAATCAGGTGCTTCATCTTGAAGCTGACCCGGAGATAACGCCCGTCCGGCGTCAGCGCGGGCCTGACATGCGCGAACGAACTCTTGCCCAGCACGTCAACAATGAGATCGTAGGTCTCACCGCTGCGGGCAAAATCCTCGCGGGTGTAGTCAATAACCCGGTCCGCCCCCAGGGCCTTCACGTATGCCATCCCTGGCGTGCTGCACACGCCGGTGACATCGGCGCCATAATGTTTGGCAAGCTGCACCGCGGCTGAGCCGATCGCGCCGGAAGCGCCGATGATGAGGACCTTCTGCCCGCGCTGAATGTCCGCTTTTCTGAGCAGGCTGAGCGCCGTCAGCGCCCCATACGGGACGGTGGCCGCTTCTTCACACGTCATGTTGGCCGGTTTCGCGGCCACCAGCCCGCCTTCAGCCATGCACAGGTACTCGGCGTTGGCGCCCATGCTGGGGCCGCGATAGCCAAACACCTGCTCGCCGGGCCTGAAGCGCGTCACATCCCTGCCGACGGCCTCGATCTCCCCGGCGAATTCCGACCCCAGGATTTGTATCCTGGGCCTGGTGAGGCCGAACATCAGGCGCGAGGGAAGCCACAGGGGCAGCGGCATCGTGAACTCGCGCGGGGAGACTGCTCCGAAATTCCGGGCCATAGTGTCGCCGAAATTCACCGGCGTTGCATCTACCCGCACCAGCACTTCATCATCCTTCGGCACGGGCTTCGCCATTTCCGTGAGGTGTAAAACGTCCGGCGATCCGTATTCTGTGTACACTGCCGCTTTCATGGGTTCCCCCCCAGGTTTGGTTAACTGCGTTCGCAGGACAGATCCGCTTGGCTGTCACCTGCAAAGGTATATACGTTTTCAGCGGCAGGGTGTTGCGAAAATGTGAAATTTTGCACAAAAGCGAAGCCTCCTGATATGAAGCGAGCGATTTATATGCCGGGCACAGCGCCAAACAATCGCTTGACAGCGCGCGCGCGGCCCGCTATACTCTCGTTTGATTAGAAAAATATTATGTTAGACACGACGTTTGTTAGAAGATATTAGCGTCACAGAACCCGCGTCCGCACCCAGGGCGCGGGTTTTGTCTTGATATAGGCCGCGTTTGGCGGTATGATAGCAGCAGATGACTGGTTGCTGGTGGTCAGCTCAGACCGGGTCCTGCGCGGCAGGAACTCCGAACCGTGTCAGGACCGGAAGGTAGCAGCACTAAGGTGTCACTCCTGGGTGCCGCAGGTTAACCTGGCCTGAGCTTACTGCCAGCAACCTTTGTTGTTCACGGCGGTCAGACAGATAACGCCCTTGGAGACACCCACCCCGACGACGCCCACCCCGCTGCCCGCGCGCGCCGCGCCAGCCTGGCAGCGCCTCGCGCCGCTGGGCGCGGCCCTGGCGCTGCTGGCCGCCTGCGCCGGCTGCGCGCTGCTGGCGCTGACCGCCGCCGCCGCCGTTCCCCCTGCCCATCGCGTCACCCTCATACTCGACGGCGAAGCCCGCGCGCTGACCACGCGCGCCGCCACCGTCAGCGCGCTGCTGGCGGAACTGGACATCGCGCTGGCGGAGGGCGACCTGGTCACGCCCGGCCTGCGCGCGGCCCTGGCCGACGGCGCGCTCGTGCGCGTCAGCCGCGCCCGCAGCGTGACGCTGGTGCTGGACGGCGCCGCCGCCGCGCTGCGCACGCACCTCACCAACCCGGCGGCCATCCTGGCCAGCGCCGGCGTCGCCCTGTCTGCCCGCGACCGCGTGACCGTTGACGGCACGCCGGCAGACCCCGCCGCGCTCGACCAGTGGCCGGTCCCCGCCAGCCAGATCAGCGTGCGGCGGGCGCTGCCGGTGCACATTGACGACGACGGCGCGCTGCTCACCGTCGAGACGGCCAGCGAAACTGTCGGCGAGGCGCTCTTTGAGGCCGGCATCACGCTCTACCTGGCGGACAGCGTCGCGCCGGACCTGGGCGCGCCGATCGTGCGCGACATGCAGATCACCGTTGACCGTTCGCGCCTGGTCACGATCAGCGCCGACGGCGCGGCGGTCGAGGCGCGCGCCAGCGGCAGCACCGTGGCCGACGCGCTGGCCGAGGCCGGCGTCGCGCTCATCGGCCAGGACTATGCCATCCCCGCCGACACCACCCCGCTGCTGCCGGGGATGCGCATCCGCGTCATCCGCGTGACCGAGGAAACGCTGTCCGAGCGCGAAACGCTGCCCTACGTCACCATTTACCAGGCGGACCCGGCGCTGGAGCTGGATCAGCGCGCCGTCGTCCAGGCGGGGCAGGCCGGCCTGCGCCAGACGACCATCCGCGTGCGGCGCGAGAACGGCTTCGAGGTCAGCCGGACGGTTGAGGAAAGCGGCGTGCTTCAGGAGCCGGTGGACGAAGTGATCGCCTACGGCACGAACATCGTGCTGCGGACGGTGGACACGCCCGAAGGTCCGCTTCAGTACTGGCGGCGGCTGCGCATGTACGCCACCAGCTATCACCCGCAGGCGCTGGGCGGCGACTCGATCACCGCCATCGGCGAGACGCTGCGCAAGGGCATCGTCGGGTCCGACCCGCGCATCATCCCCTACCGCAGCCAGGTCTACGTGCCCGGCTACGGCGTGGGCATGATGGCCGACACCGGCAGCTTCCCCCGCCCGCTGTGGATTGACCTGGGCTACGACGACCACAACTGGGTGTCGTGGGCGCGCACGGTGGATGTCTACCTGCTGGCCCCGGTCCCGGAGCATGTCGAGTACCTGCTGCCGGGCTGAAGGGCCTTGTTATCCGCCCGGCGCTGGTTTAGACTCAGCCGCCGGGGGATTAGGGGGCACGTTCAACGCCTGGGCCTGACTGTAAGGACCGTGTTTGAGATGACACAAGCCATTCCTGAACCGCCGCGTAACTCGCTCGACGACACCGCGCCGCTGATCCGCATGGACGGCGGCGGCGACCAGCCGCCCGGCTGCCAGCGCCTGCTGGGGCTGGGGCTGCTGCTGCTGGCCGCCGCGCTGACCGCCGCCGCCGCGCTGCTGCTGGTGCTGCCGCTGGACGAACCCGCCCCGCCGGCGACCGCCGCGCCGTCTATCGCCGAGGCCGCCACCGCCGAGGCCACTGTCGAGGCCGCGCCCACGCTGGAAATTGTCCTGCCGACGCCGCTGCCCGACGCCGACGCCGCCGGCGCGCTGCCCGTCCTCAGCGCCGAGGCCGCCGCCGCGCTGCTGAGCGCGCCGCTGGCGACCGCCGGCCAGCCCGACCCGCTGCGCGTGCTGCGCAACCCCTACGACCCCTTCACCGTGATCCCAGACCGCCCGCGCACCGAGGTGATCGGCTACACGGTCAGCGACGGCGACACGATGTTCGGCATCGCCGAGCGCTTCGGCCTGTCGCCAGAGACCATCGCCTGGTCCAACGACCGCTCGATCATCGGCAGCCTGCGCCCAGGGCGCGAGATTTTCGTCCCGCCGGTGGACGGCGTGTACCACCGCGTGATCGGCAGCAGCACGATCGCCGAGATCGCCGCCAGCTACGGCATCACCGACCCCTACCTGGTGATCGATTCTGAGTACAACGACCTGTTCGGCGTCTCGCCGGACACCGTCCTGCCCAGCGGCACGTACCTGTTCATCCCCGGCGGGCAGGCGGAACAGATTGCCTGGACGCCGGTGGTGGAGCGCGAAGGCGGCGACGCCAGCAGCAGCGGCGGCAACTTCGTGTCCTTCGCGCCCGGCGACCCCGGAAGCTGCGGGCGCGTCGCCAACGTGGGCGGCTCGTTCTGGGCGCGCCCGATTGACGCCTACAGCATCACGCGCGGCTTCACGTCCTGGCACACCGGCATTGACCTGGCGGCCAACCCCGGCACGCCGGTCATGGCGGCCAACGGCGGCGTCGTGATCTTCGCCGGCTGGAACAACTGGGGCTACGGCAACACCATCGTGCTGTCGCACGGGCCGTTCACCACTGTCTACGGCCACCTGAGCAGCATCAACGTCGGCTGCGGCCAGGTGGTCAGCACCGGCCAGGTCATCGGCGGGGTGGGCAACACCGGCAACTCGTCCGGCCCGCACCTGCATTTTGAGATTCGCTACCTGGACACGCCGCAGAACCCGTCAGCGACCATCGCTTTTTAAGCGCGCCGTCAAGGTTGCAGCAAGGTGAAACCGTTACAGTCCGGTTTGAATTCGGCCATCATCGCTGGCGCGTGTAATGGTAAACTAACGCCAGGCACGCCTGCATGAGCTAATCGCGAGGGAAGCATGAAAGTCATTGTCGCTGGAACCGGGTTTGTCGGCCTGACGCACGCCGCCGTCATTTCGGAATACGGCCACGAGGTCTACGCCTACGACATCAACCCGGAGAAAATCGCCGCTTACCGGTCCGGCGAGCGCGCGCAGATCGAGCGCTTCGTCCACGAACCGGGGCTGGCGTCAATCGTCAAGGAAAACGTTGACCGCTACCTGTTCTTTGTGGACGACATCGCGCCCATCATCGAGGGGACCGACGCGATCTTCCTGTGCCTGCCCACGCCGCCCAACCCCAACGGGTCGTCCGACCTGAGCTACTATTTCGCCGCCATCAACCACATCGCTGAGCTGCTGGCGCGGCGCCAGGATCAGCGGCGCGTGGTGCTCATCAACAAGAGCACCGTGCCCATCGGCACAGCGCGCCAGCTTGAGCGCGTGCTGCAGGAACACGCCGTCCCCAACGCCGGCGTCGCCTCTAACCCGGAGTTCCTGCCCGAAGGCGACGCGGTTGAGAAGTCGCGCCGGCCCGACCGCGTGGTGATCGGCGCCGACCACGAGGACGATTTCCGCATCCTGCGCCGCATCTACTCGCAGTTTGTCAACCACGTGCGCATCCGCTACATCGAGACCACGCCCGAAACCGCCGAGGCGATCAAATATGTGGGCAACACGCTGCTGCTGACCTACATCTCGTTCTGGAACGGCGTCGGCGCGCGCCTGGCAGAAACCTTCCCTAACGTCATCATGGAGGACCTCAAGCGCGGCGTGACCGCCGACGCGCGCATCAGCACCTGGGGGTCGTATGTCTCCAACGGCGCGGGCGGGTCGTGCTTCGGCAAGGATATTCAGTCGCTCATCTACCAGTTCCACAACGCCGGCCAGCCGGCCACGCTGCTGGAATCGGTCTACAAGATCAACGAGTTCCAGAAAACCTACCTGGTGGACCGCGCGGTCGCCGAGGCGGGCGCCAACTTCAACCAGAAAACGGTCGCGCTGCTGGGCCTGTCGTTCAAGCAGCGCACCAACGACATGCGCGACGCCTCATCGCTTCAGGTGGTCGAGGCGCTGCTGGGGCGCGGCGTGAGCGCCATCCGCGCCTACGACCCGCTGGCAATGCACGAGGCGCAGCGCTTCTTCGACCCGCGCAAGAACCACCTGTTCGAGAAAATCAGCTACCACGACTCCGCCCGCGAGGCGCTGGCCGGCAGCGATCTGCTGTTTATCAGCACCGACTGGGAGGAGTTCCGCGGCCTGTCGCGCACCATCGAGAACACGGTTAAACCGCCCTACCTCATCATTGACGGGCGGCGCATGATCCCCGATTACCGCGAGCTGCTGCAGGCCGGCTACGGCTACATCGGCGTCGGCACGCCCTACCTGGCCCCCACAGCGCGCGCCTGAGGCCGAAAGCCGCGCCGAAGCTTAGGCTCTGCGCCCTCCAATACAGCCCTCCAACTGCCGCCATGCGCGGCAGTTTTTTTCAGGGGGGGGGTATCTCGTCCCGAATTCTGATGAGCTGACAAATGCCAGGTGCGCCACCTGACAAATGACACTTGCGACCACCCCGCCTGCGACAACTTCCTGCCGTCCGCGTATACATTGCTGATAACAGCGAGGAAGGGTGAAAGCATGGCATCTGATTGGGGCAGTTCCTCCGGCAACTGGCCTGCATGCATCACAAAGGCCGCCAGCAAACAGACTTACTACACGATCCGCTTGTTTGTGGATCGTGACCGCGTGGCCGACGCTTACAGCGCCTACGCTTACTTCCGCTGGCTGGATGACATGCTGGACGAGAATCTTATAGATGCGGGCAAACGTGTGGCTTTTGTACAGCGCCAGCGCACACTGGTCGAACGCGCCTATGCGGGCGCCTGGCCGCCTGACCTCGCGCCAGAGGAGCGCATTCTGGCGAAACTGATCGCCCGCCATCCGCAGCCGGGCAGCGGCCTGCACATCTACATTCAGAATATGCTGGCCGTCATGGCCTTCGACGCTGACCGGCATGGAAAGTTGGTTTCGCAGTGCGAACTGGACACTTACACGCAGCATCTTGCCGTCGCCGTAACCGAGGCGCTGCACTATTTCATTGGCTGCGATCAATATGCCCCGAACGACACAACGCGCTACCTTGCGGTTTCCGCTGCCCATGTGACCCACATGCTGCGCGACACAGCCGAGGACCTGGCCGCCGGTTACTACAATATTCCGCGAGAGTATCTCGAAACGTACGGGATCTCTCCCTGGGACATGAGCAGCAGCGCCTACAGAAGATGGGTGCGGGAACGTGTGCAGTTGGCGCAGGATGGCTTTCGCGCCGGAAAAGTCTACCTCGCCCAGGTCGAGAACTGGCGCTGCCGGCTGGCAGGTTACGCCTATATGGCGCGCTTTGAAGGGGTGCTGACCGCCATCTCCCGCGAAGGCTATCAGCTTCGGCCCGCCTACAATGAGCGTAAGACAGTGCGCGGCGGGCTGCGGATCGGCGCATCTGTGCTGTCACTCATGCTGCGCAACAGGCCGCCTCAGGGCGCTGGCGGGCCAGCCGTGACAGGTACACGGAAACGGTTATCGGTCGGTTGAGCTGCGCACAAACGCTGCGAGGTGTGCCATGAAAACGACTTCAGTAGTGATTATTGGCGCGGGGATCGGGGGTCTGGCCACCGCGATTCACCTGGCGCAGCGCGGCATACGGGTAACGGTCTTCGAGAAGAACGATCAGCCCGGCGGACGCTGCGACATCTTTACCCGCCAGGGCCACCGGTTTGACACCGGCCCGACACTGCTCGTCATGCCGTTGGTCTATGAGGCGGAACTCGCTGCAATGGGCACTGCTTTGCATGAGCTGGTTGACCTGCAGCGCGTGGATCCGACCTACGAGCTGGTTTTTGGAGACGGCTCTCAATTGGCGCTTACGTCGGACATGAAATCCATGAACGCCCAACTGGAGCGCTTTGAACCCGGAAGTTTTCGCGGTTTCCTGCGATATATGACGGAAGGCCAGCGCCACTATGACCTGGCGATGAAGCGGCTGGTGATGCGGGATTTCCGCACAGCCGGCGCGTTCTTTAACCTGGCCAATCTGCCGCTGGTGTACCAATTGAAACCGCTGCTGCCGCACTACCGACATATGGCGGCCTATTTCAAAGAGCCGCGCCTGAAGGCTGCTTTCACATTCCAGGACGTGTACATGGGGTTGAGTCCTTTCACGGCGGCAGCGACATTCTCGATGATGCCCTATTCCGAGCTGGCGCACGGTGTCTGGTATCCGCGCGGCGGCATGTATCGCGTGGTCGAGGCGCTGATGCTGCTCGCTCGTCAGGCTGGCGTGGAGTTTGTCTTTGAGACCGCCGTTGCCCAGATTGAGATCAACGGTGCGGACGCGCGTGGGATCATCCTTAAGGATGGTCAGCGCATTGCCGCTGACGCTGTGGTGGCGAACGCCGACCTGCCCTATGTCTACCAATCTCTGCTGCCCGCAGATGACCTGGCCGCGCGCATGGAACGCAGGCAGTTCTCGTGCTCCACCATCAGCTTCTTCTGGGGTGTGGACAAGACGTATCCAACGTTGAAGCCGCATATGTTGTTCCTGGCAGATGACTATCGGGGGAACTTTGAGAGCATTTCGCGCTGTACGGGGCTGCCGGAACAGCCGAGCCTGTACATCCACGCGCCATCCCGGCTCGACCCGACAGCCGCGCCAGCCGGTGAGGACACGCTGATCGCCATTGTGCCGGTGGGCCATCTGGTTGACGACACCGCGCAGACCTGGGTTGACATTCGGGATGAAGCCCGGCAGGCAGTCTTCAGGCGCCTGGCGCTGCTGGACATCACTGATCTGAACGCGCACCTGAAATTCGAGGTCAGTTACACGCCGTTGTCCTGGCGCAAGCGCTACAATCTGACGAAGGGTGCAACGCATGGGCTGGCGCATACACTGACACAACTGGGTTACCTGCGCCCCCACAATCGGCATCCGAAGTACCGCAACGTGTACTTTGTGGGCGCCAGCACACATCCGGGCACAGGCGTCCCAAGTGCGCTGGTTTCCGGGCGGCTGGCAGCGGAACGCATCAGAGACGAACTGCATGTATGACAGACAGCGGGCATGATGCGCGTCACGTCCCTGGCAGCGGCGCGCCTTTACACCGGCTGGCGGCGCGCTCAGACATTGGCGTGCCGCCAGTCGTCCAGGTAGCGAAACGTGATGTCCGTGTCGGGCCGCAGCGCGCCGTCCGCGTCGCTGAGGTAGCCGGGCGGCGTGCGCCCCAGGTACACCACCTCGTCGCGCAGCGCCGCCAGCGGCAGCGGGTCGCGCCCCTGCACAATCCCCACCACCATGCGAAGGCTGGCCGCGCGGCACGCCTCGACGACCGGCGCGTGCAGCACCGGCCGCGGCTGCTCGTAGGCGTAGCCGCTGCCGTAGGGTGTGACCAGCGTCTCCACCGTGTAACCCGGCAGGCCGCGCGCGCGCACCTGTTCCTCGATGAAGCGCGCCGAGTCGGTGATTTCAAAGCGGTAGTTGCCGGCGCGAAAATCGCCGCGCGGCGTGGTGTCGGCGGCGTTGAGGTTGGAGTGATAGCCGGTGTGCGTCGCCAGCTCGAAGCCGTCCGCCGCCCAGCCGGCCACGGTGTCCCAGCGCGCCGCCACCTGCGGCTGGTCGTGGGCGGTGATGATGGCGAACACCGCCGGCATCTGCGCTTCGGCGAACCAGCCGTGCATGCGGGCGAAAGCGTCGAAGCTGGGGTTGCCCTGCGCCATGCTCAGGTCGTCCACCACCAGCATCACCAGGTTGGCGGCGTCCGCCAGCGTCCCGGCCAGCGCCTGCTGCCGCCACGTTTTGTACGTAATGGGCGCGAAGCCCGCCGCGCGCAGGCGTTCCAGCAGCGGCGGCAGAAACGCCAGCCGGTTGTCGCGCGTGTGCAGCATCAGCGCCGGCGGCACCTGCACCCAGGCGTCCCCGGCCCACAGCGCGCCCGGCCAGGCCAGCGCCAGGCCCAGCCCGGCGGCGATGCGCAGCAGTTCACGGCGGCTTATGTGAGTCATCGGCTTTCAGTCGCCAGTCACCAGCTAAAGGCAAAAGCACACCCATCATAGCCCAGCGGCGCGGCCCGCCGCAACCCGCGCGCTGGCTGTGCGTAGAAGTGTGTGGACGCAGAACGCATTTTCAGGCGCGGCGGCGGTTCGCCGCTGGCCGGCGGCTTGGAGGCTGGCACATGACAACCCGCGATGGCGGCCGGAAGCCGAAGCGCACCCAGGTGTACGACCTGGCCCCGATCAGCGCGCGGCTGGTGGCGCTGCTGCTCGACTGGCTGCTGCTCGGCGCGCTGGCCGGCGTGTTTATGCTTGTCGGGCGCGGCTGGGCCGGCCTGAGCATCGGCCTGCTGCTGGGCGTGGGCTACCACTGGTATTTCCTGACACAGCAGCGCGGCCAGACGCCCGGCAAGATGGTCATGAACATCCGTGTGATCAAGGCGGACGGCAGCGCGCTGACCGGGGCCGACGCGGCGCTGCGCTGCCTGGGCTATTACCTCAACACGGCGTTCTTTATGCTGGGCTGGCTGTGGGCGCTGGCCGACGCCAACCAGCAGGGCCTGCACGACAAGCTGGCGAACACATTTGTCGTGCTGGCGTAAGGCGGATTACAATGGACAGTACACGTTCGCAGCAGCAGTACAGACAGGGGGATACACACATGGGCAGCAGCACTTACACCCTGGCCGACCACGGCCCACGCCTGATCTCGGCCATCATTGACGGTATCCTGGTCGGCATCGTGACCGGCCTGCTGACCGGCATCGGGCGCGAGGCCGGCGGCATCCTCAGCTTCCTGATCGGCCTGGCCTATTACTGGTACTTCTGGACGCGCCAGGAAGGGCGCACGCCCGGCAAGCAGGTGATGCGGCTGAAGGTCATCAAAGTGGACGGCACGCCCATCAGCGATTCCGACGCCATCGTCCGCTACCTCGGCTACCTGATCAACTCGGCGGTGATCCTGCTCGGCTGGCTGTGGATCCTCGTGGACGCCGAACACCAGGGCTGGCACGACAAGCTCGCCAAAACTTACGTGGTGGTGGCGTAAGCGCGCTGGCCCGATGCCCCGCCTGTTCGTCGCCACCGGCATCTTTCACCCGGAACCAGGCGGCCCTGCGACCTATCTCTACGAACTGCTGCCGGCGCTGCTGGCGCGCGGCTGGGAGGTGCGCCTGCTGACCTACGGCAGCGGCCCGGTCGCGGCGTACCCGTACCCCGTGACCCGCGTCGCGCGCCGCGCGCTGCCGCTGCGCCTGGCGGACTACGCCCGCGCGGCCCGTCCGCTGCTGCGCTGGGCCGACCTCACCTACCTGCACACGCTCGGCCTGCCGCTGCTCGGCGGCGGCGGGCCGCGCCTGCTTAAGATCGTCGGCGACCAGGCCTGGGAGCGCGCCGTCCGGCGCGGCTGGATCGCCCCCACCACCGACATTGACGCCTTCCAGACCGCGCGCTACAGCCCGCTGGTGAGCGCGCAGCAGGCCGCGCGCGCGCGCGAAGTGCGCGGCGTGGACGGCGTGATCGTCCCCAGCGATTATCTGAAGCGCATGGTGGTCGGCTGGGGCGCGGACCCGGCGCGCGTGCGCGTGATCTACAACGCGCTGCCGGCGGAGGGCGGCGCGCCCGCCGTGTCACAGGCGGAGGCGCGGCGGCGGCTGGGCCTGGACGCGGACGCGCCGGTTGTGTTCACGGCGGCGCGCCTCACCCCCTGGAAAGGCGTGGACCATCTGATCGCGGCGGCGCGGCGCGTGCCAGAGGTGCGCCTGCTGGTGGCCGGCGACGGCGACGCGCTGCCCGCGCTGCGGCGGCTGGCGGCGGACAGCCCGCGCGTGACGCTGCTGGGCCGCCTCGCGCGTGAGCAGGTGGCGCTCTACATGCGCGCCGCCGACTATTTCGCGCTCTATTCCGGCTATGAGGGCCTGTCGCACACGCTGCTGGAGAGCCTGCGCGCCGGCACGCCGGTCATCGCCAGCGACAAGGGCGGCAACCCGGAGGTCGTCGCGCACGGCGTCAACGGCCTGCTGGTGCCGTATGTGGACGTGGACGCGCTGGCGGCGGCCCTGGCGGAGGCGTTCCGGCCCGGCGTGCGGGCGGCGCTGGCCGCCAACGCCGGCCACGGCATGGCGCGCTTCACCTTCGAGGCGATGGTCGAGCAGACGCACGCGGCGCTGCTGGCGCACGTGCGTTAAACAGCTTCGATAATCAGCTCTGAGAGATACAGCGTTTGCGGCGCGTCCAGCGGCAGCAGGCCGAAGCTGAAGCGCCCCTGCGGCGTCACAACGGCGCACTGGTTGTCCACCCAGGCGATGAACCCCAGCGGCCCGCGCGGCGCGCCGGGCGCGTCGTGTGCCAGCGCGCCATCCACCGCGAACCGGACGCCGTCCGCCCCCCAGTCCAGCGTGTAGGTGTGCCAGCCGTCCAGCAGCGCCGCGTCCAGCAGGCGCTCGCTGACGCCGATGGCACGCTGGCCCAGCGGCCACAGCCGCCGGTACAGCGCCGGCGCGCGCATCAGCAGCACGCCGACCGGCGCGGCGGGCAGCAGCGCCAGGAACGGCCAGCGCGCCGCGTTGAGCGCGGCCGCCTTCCAGCCGGGGCCGGGCACGTCCAGCGCCAGCCGCATGTCGCTGGGCGGCGACGAGAAGAAGAACCACACGGCCTGCGGCAGCCGCAGCGCGCGCTGCCCCGGCATGAACGGCTGATTCCAGAAGCCGAAGCCCGCCGTCCCGCGCAGCCCCGCCGCGCCGGGCGCGCTGCGGGCGCGCACCGTCAGCCGCAGCGGCGGCCGCCAGCGGAAATCCGCCGCCGCGCCGTAATCGCTGAGCTGCGCGTCGCTGTAGACGCCCGCCGGCGTGGGGTGAACGGCCAGGGCCAGGCCGCCGGGGGACGGGGTGGCGCGCGCCTGGCCGCTGGCATACAGGCGCCAGGGCGGCTGCGGCTGGGCGTCGAGGCGCGGCTGGTCGCGCAGGGTCACAGCGAGATCAGCCGCCGGGCGACGCGAAGCTGCTTGGGGAACACGGGCAGGAAGTCGAGCAGGCTGGCATAGCGGCCCGCCTCGCGCTCGCGCAGGTAGCGCCGCAGCACGTTGATCGTGCCCGGCAGAACGGTCATCCCCTGCGCCTTGTGCGCCATCAGCACGTAGGCGTCGGCCTCTTTCTGGCTGACGCACTCCTCCAGGTAGATGGCCACCGCCGCCGCGATGAACAGCGCGACAAACTGTTCCTCCCAACTGGGGTACATGGCGCGGAACTGGTCGCTCACGGGCAGCGGCGCGGCGGCGGCCGCCGCCAGCCGGTCGCTGTGGGCGCGCAGGTACTCCAGCAGCAGCAGGCGGCCAAACTGCCCCAGCACGGCGCGGTACACGTAAGCGGGGTCCTCGTCGAAGGGCCAGGGCGGGCTGTCGCCCCAGGCCAGGCGCGGCGGCGCGATGCACACCAGTTCGCCGGCCAGCCGCACGCCGATTTCCTGGTCGGTCGGGTGCGAGATGCTGGGGATGAACGCCAGTTGGTCGGGCACGGCCTCGACAAAGCGCAGCAGGAACGGCCTGAAGGCCGCCCGCGCGAACACGCGCTGCGCCTGCGCCAGCGCCAACTGCCAGGGCGCGTCCTCGCTCTGCCACCACTCCGCCAGGCCGCTTTGCTGGTGCAGCGCCCAAAGCTGGGCGGACCAGCGCGGCGGGACCCACGCCGGCTCTGCGCCCGCCAGCGGCTCCAGGCCCGGCCAGGACAGGCCCAGCGCGTAAGTGAACATGGCCTCCAGCGGCGCGCCCTGGTCGAGCAGCCCCTGCAGGCCCAGCACGGCGGGGTGCGCGCGCTGGCCGGCCAGGAAGCGGGCGGTGGCGCGGGCGTGGGCGTGCGTGCCGTGCGGATGGCGCTGCTGCGCCTGCGCCGGCCAGTTGGTGGCGGCCAGCGCCGCCGACAGCAGGCGGATGCGGTCGTCCAGTCTTACGCTTACGTCGGGGGGGCTGCTGTTCATTGGCCGGTTCCAGCGCGTGGGTTGAGTCTGTTCTCATTGTAAAGGGCATCCTACAGCGCGGCAAGCAAAGGATTCGTTCACGCGGCGCGGGCGGCGGCCAACCGGCCTGGAATCGTCAGGTCCCCGGCGCGCGCCAGGGACCTGTGCTGTGGATGCTGTCGTAGCAGTGCCGCCGCCGCGCTCAGAGGGCGGGCGCGTGGCTTTCTTCAGCCGCGGCCTCGCTGTGGCCGTTGCCGCCCTTGCCGCCGTTGCCGCCGGCGAACTGTTCGGCCTCGGTCGAGCCTTTCAGCGCCACCGTGGACGACTGGCCGCCGGTGATCGCCTCCTGGAGCGAGTCGAAATAGCCCGCGCCGACGAACGCCTGGTGCTTGACCGCGCGGTAGCCGTGCTCGCGCTCGGAGTCAAACTCCGCGTTTTGCAGCTCGGCGTAGGCCGTCATGCCCTGTTCCTTGTACTTGCGCGCCAGCTCGAACATGCCGTAGTTGAGCTGGTGGAAGCCGGCCAGCGTGATGAACTGGAACTTGTAGCCCATCGCGCCCAGCTCGCGCTGGAACTTGGCGATGGTCGTCGCGTCCAGGTGGCGGCTCCAGTTGAACGACGGCGAGCAGTTGTAGAACAGCAGCTTGTCGGGGTATTCGCGGTGGATGCCCTCGGCGAATTTCCTCGCCTCGTCCAGGTCCGGGTGCGACGTTTCGCACCAGATCATGTCGGCGTAGGGCGCGTAGGCCAGCCCGCGCGCGATCGCCGTTTCCAGGCCGGACCGGACGTAGAAGAAGCCCTCGCTGGAGCGCTCGCCGGTGATGAATTCCTCGTCGCGCGGGTCCACCGTGTTCGCCAGCAGCGTGGCCGACTCGGCGTCGGTGCGGGCGATGATGATCGTCGGCACGTCGGCGATGTCCGCCGCCAGCCGCGCCGCCGCCAGCTTGCGCACAAATTCCGACGTGGGGGCCAGCACCTTGCCGCCCATGTGGCCGCACTTCTTGGCGCTGGCGAGCTGATCCTCAAAGTGGACGCCCGCCGCCCCGGCCTCGATGAACGCTTTCGTCAGCTCGAACGTGTTGAGGATGCCGCCGAAGCCGGCCTCGCCGTCAGCGATGATCGGCACCAGCCAGAAGGGGCCTTTCTTGCCCTCCATGTGCTGAATCTGGTCGGCGCGCA
>CAZDVL010000031.1:0-20047 GCA_964508745.1 uncultured Anaerolineaceae bacterium
CCCTTATTCTACAACAGGCAGATGAACGGCAGATGAACGCGCGGCGGGGGGGGCGGCATTCCGTCCTCTGCGCCGGCGGCTGAGGGAAGCAGGGGGCGCGCCGCGCGGTCTGCTTGATAACGAATGTGAAGCGTTACACCATATATGAAACTACATTCTCATATCTGAGAATTTTTGGTGTCGCACACCAATAATGTCGTTAAATCCCCTGCCCCTGCTATGCCAGCGCTGGAAAAAGCGCTGGATATTCTTGAGTACGTCGCCCAGCACGGCACGCCCATCACCGTCAAACAGATCGCCCTCAACTTAGAACTGCCGCTGGCGACAACCTACCGCATCGTCAAATATCTGTGTAGCCGGGGCTACCTGAGGGGCGAAACCGAGGGCGAGTACAGCCTCGGCCCACAGTTCCTCTACCTGGCGCAGGTCGTGACCGGCCAGTTCGACCTCATCAGCCAGGCCAAGCCGATCATGAATGCGCCCGGCGGACCTTGTTCCCGGCGCGGGGGCGCTGCTGCGGCAGATCGCCGGCCCTGTGGCCCGCTTTGAGCTGGCGCCATCGGCGGCAGCGCAGCAGTCCGCCGCCGTTTCCGGCCTGGTCACGGCTGTCGCGCAGGTGTTCATCGCGCTGGCGGCGTTCATCACCTATGTCGTCATGCCCGGCCTGCTCATTGGGGGCGGGGTCTACTTCGTCTACCGCCGCTGGCGCGCCGCGCTGCGTTAGTGCGCGGCGCCGCCGGCTGGTTGATCCACGATGGACAGCGGGTTTCTTTAACCGCTGTTTGTTTAATTATCACGCGCCCGGCGGCGTCAGGTTTGGCGCGCGTAAGGATTCGTTTTAATCAACCTGCTAAAAGTTTCTTAAATACGCTTCGATAGATTTTCCCCTAACCACGGTCAGGGTTTGACCGCGGTCCTTTATCGCCCGCGCAAATGTGATATTTTACACTTAATCCTGCGCGTGGATTTCCCCGCTGCCTTCGCTTACCATCAACAGTCGTGGGAGACGCTTCTCCTCTGTTTGTTTTCGTTCCATACCGATGAGGTCAGGATGATTTCACATTCCCCTAAGCACAGTTTTATGCTGCTTGCCGCCTTTCTTCTGCTGTTCTCGTCCGGGGTGCTGCGGGCACAGGGCACGGGCGGCGCGGCTTTCCCGGTCACGATTGAACACAAATTCGGCAGCACCACGATCACCGAAGCCCCGCGGCGGGTGGTCGCTATTGGCTACACCGAGCAGGATTTGCTGCTGGCGGTCGGTGTAACCCCGGTGGCCGTGCGCTACTGGTATGGGGATGAGGCTGACGCCATCAGGCCCTGGGCGCGCGACCGCGTGCAGGGTGAGCCACCGGTTGTTTTGAACATGCCCTATGGCAGCCTGAACTATGAAGCGATCCTCGCGCTTCAGCCCGACCTGATCAGCGCCGTGACCGCGGGAATCACACAGGAAGAATTCGATCTCCTGTCGCAGATCGCGCCGACCATCGCGCAATCCGGGGACTATATTGACTTCGGCATGCCCTGGCAGGAAGCCTTGCAACTGGTTGGCGCTGCGGTAGGGAAACCGGCAGAGGCGGCCGAAACGGTCGCTGAGGTCGAGGCGCTGTTCGCCCAGACCCGCGCCAGCCACCCGCAGTTCGCAGGAAAAACGGTCGCCGTCGCGTACCTTTATGAGGGCACCTACGGCTTCTACACATCACAGGACATCCGTGGGCGCTTCTTCACCGAACTGGGTTTTGTGGTGCCGGAGGAAATGGACGAGCTTGCAGGCGAGTCCTTTTTCGCCAACATCAGCGCTGAACGGATTGACCTGCTTGACCAGGATCTGATCGCCGTTCTCAATTTGCAGCTCATCGAGGGCGGGCGCGAAACGCTGGAGGCCGAGCCGCTGTTCAGCCAGTTGGCGGCGGTGCAGGAAGGCCGCGTCATCTATTTCGATGAGCAGGCAGAAAATGCGCTGAGTTACAGCTCTCCGCTGAGTCTGCCGTATGCGCTTGCCGCCGCTCTGCCTCAACTGGAGGCGATTTTTGGCGGCCCTGAGGCGGCGGCCTGCGAAACCGGCTATCGCCCGTTTGCGGAAAGCTGTGTGCCGGAAAACCCGCAGCGCATTGTCACGGTCACAGATTCCGACCTGGACGCGGTGCTGGCGCTGGGGTTACAGCCGGTGGGCGTAACCAACGGCCGCGGACAGATGACCCCCGCGCGTTATCTGCTGGACCTTCTGGCGGACGATGTGCCTGTGGTGGGCAATTTCTTCGCGCCAAACCTGGAAATGGTGCTGGGGCTTGACCCCGACATTATTCTGGCGGCCGGGCTGGAAGACCCGGCGCTGCTGGCGCAGTTAAACGCGATCGCCCCAACGATCGACACCTATGTCAGCGGCTCTGACTGGCAGTCCCACTTTCGCAGCGCCGCAGACGCCCTGAACATGCAGGCGCAGGCAGACACATTCCTGGCCGCCTACGACGAGCGCATTGATGCGCTTCAGGTCAGCCTGGCGGACCACCTTGGCGAGGAGTTTATCGTCGCCCGCTGGAGCGCCGAAGGCCCGCAGATCATGGCCCCCACCAC
The DNA here is from genome assembly GCA_964508745.1 of uncultured Anaerolineaceae bacterium. Taxonomy (GTDB): domain Bacteria; phylum Chloroflexota; class Anaerolineae; order Aggregatilineales; family Phototrophicaceae; genus DAOTWC01. Next base: position 2,572 of record CAZDVL010000031.1, read on the forward strand.
GTTCGTCAGCGCGGTCCTGTTCGATTTAGGCCTGACTTCGCCGGCGGACATCCCTGAACTTCAGGCCGGACACCCCCACTCTGCCCCGCTCAGCCTGGAAACACTGGGCGTAATTGACGTGGACTGGGCGTTCATTGGCACGCTGCAGGGCGAGGGCGACGCCGTGACCGCGCTGGATGCTGTGTTGAAAAACCCGCTGTTCCAGGCGCTGGAAGTCGTACAGAACGGCCAGATGATTTTGATCGATGGCTCGCTGTGGACGAGCAGCGGCGGACCGCTGGCGGCGCTGCTGGTGCTGGACGACGTTGAAGCGGCGATGCTGGGGGGCGAGTAACCTGATGCTGTCAGCGCAGGGGCAGGTTAAAACGCAGAAGTCGCAGCGGTATCTTAAGGCGCTGTGTAACCACTTCAGCCACAAGGCGCAGGCGGCCCACAGCGATGATCGCGGCAGCGTGAATTTCAGCTTTGGCGCGTGCGAGCTGTGGGCTGAAGCCGGCACGCTCACGCTCCGGGTGCAGGCCGAGGACGCTGAGGGCCTGGCGCGGGTGAAATCCGTGGTCGCCGACCACCTGGAGCGTTTCTCTGGCGATGAAGCGCTTCAGGTCATGTGGATCGACCAGGGCTGAACATGGAGAGCTGAAGCAAAGCCATCAATGACTGCTCGTACACAACCCGTAACATCCACAACACGCATACTCGGCAGCCGCGCCCTGCTGCTGCCGGGTCTGCTGATCTGCGGCCTGCTGCTGGCGGGGTGCGTGCTGTGGAGCATTACGCTCGGCGCGGCGGACATCGACACGCAGGTTGTCTTTGCCGCGCTGTTTCACTATGACGACACGAACTTCAACCAGCTCATTATCCAGACGGTGCGCCTCCCGCGTGTGCTGTCGGGCGTCGTGGTCGGCGCGTCATTGGCGGTCGCCGGGGCGGTGATGCAGGGGCTCACGCGCAACCCTCTCGCGGATGGCGGGCTGCTCGGCATCAACAGCGGTGCAGCGTTTGCCGTCGTGCTGGCCGTGGTTTTTCTGGGCGACCCGTCGCTGTCGGCATACGCCATCTTCGGCTTTCTTGGGGCGGCGCTGGCGGCGGCCCTGGTCTACACGCTCGGTTCGATGGGACGCGGCGGCGCGACGCCGCTTAAGCTCACGCTGGCGGGGGTTATCCTGTCCACGTTTCTGGCGTCATTCACCACCGCCATCCTGATTCACGACCAGGAGACGCTCGACAAAATCCGCTTCTGGACGGCGGGTTCGCTGGCCGGGCGCGACATGCCCCTGCTGCTGAACACCGCCCCGTATATGCTGGTTGGCCTGGCCGGGGCAGTCGTTATCGGCCGGCAGATTACAACCATCAGCCTCGGCGAGGATATCGCGAAGGGCCTGGGCCAGAACACCATTCGCGTCAAGGCGGCTGCCGCCGTGATCATCGTGCTGCTGAGTGGCGGCGCGGTGGCGCTGGCCGGCCCGATCGGCTTTGTTGGGCTGGTCGCGCCGCACATTGTCCGGTTCATCGTCGGCGTTGATTACCGCTGGATCATCCCTTACTCGGCGCTGCTGGGTGGGATGCTGGTCACGGCCGCCGACGTAGGCGCGCGCATCGTCATCCGCCCGCAGGAGCTGCCCGTCGGCGTGGTGATGGCCATCCTCGGCGCGCCTTTCTTCATCTGGCTGGCGCGCTGGAAAGTAAAACGCTGATGGCCGCCAAAGGCCCGATCCACAGCACCTGGATTACGATCCGCCCGCGCGGGCTGCCTTTTTCCTATAAAGTGGACCGGCGCGCGCCGCTGGTCGCCCTGATGATCGCGCTTGTGACCGTGCTGGTGCTGGTGATCAGTATCAATTACGGCCAGTACAACATGAGCATCGGCGATGTCGTGCAGACCATGCTGGGCCTGAACCGTGACCACCCCGACTACCAGAATTTCGCGCTGGTCGTCCACACGTTCCGGCTGCCCCGCATTGTGCTGGCCTTCCTGGTGGGCGTGGCACTTGCCACCTCCGGGACGATTATGCAGGGCGTCACCCGCAATCCGCTGGCTGACCCTTTCCTGCTGGGCGTCAGCGGCGGCGCAGGTCTGGCGGCAGTCAGCCTGATCGTGTGGTTCAGGACCGTTTCGCTCTATCTGCTCCCCTGGGCAGCGTTCAGCGGCGCGCTGCTCACGGCGGCCGTTGTTTATGTGCTGGCGTGGAAGGGGGGCGGCAGCAGCCCCATTCGGCTGATTCTCATCGGCGTGGCGCTGGAATCCGTGATCGGGGCGGTCACGACCACGATGCTGCTTTTCGGCCAGATTCAGGACGTGCAGCAGGCTTATGTCTGGCTGGCGGGCAGCGTCTACGGGCGCGGCTGGGAACACGTTCGGGCGCTGGGCGGCTGGATGCTGGTGTTTCTGCCGGCGGCGTTCCTGCTGGCGCGGCAGTTGAACACGCTCAACCTCGGCGACGACACGGCCAGGGGCCTGGGCCAGCGCGTCGAACAGCAGCGCCTTCTGCTGCTGGTCATCAGCGTCGCGCTGGCGGCGGCGGCCGTCGCGGCTGCCGGGACGATCGGCTTTGTCGGGCTGGTGGCGCCGCACATCGCCCGGCGGCTGGTCGGCCCAGGGCATGAGGGCCTGCTCCCTGTGGCGGCGCTGTTTGGCGGGGCGCTGCTGGTGCTGGCAGATTTAATCGGACGCTGGGTTATCGCCCCCAGCGAACTCCCGATCGGCGTCGTGACAGCGATGATCGGCGCGCCCTATTTCATGTATTTACTGTATCGCAATCGGAACAGATGACCATGAACAACCTGAACGCAAGCGGGCTTTCGCTGGCTTATGACGGCGCCAATATCGTCGAGGGCCTGAACCTGACCATCCCCAGCGGCCAGATGACCGTCCTGGTTGGGCCGAACGGCTGTGGCAAATCAACACTGCTGCGCGGCATCTCACGTTTGCTCAGGCCGCGCAGCGGCAGCGTCATCCTCAACGGCCAGGATGTCTGGAAGCTGCCGACGAAAGAGCTGGCAAAACAGCTCGGTATTTTGCCCCAGGGGCCTGTCGCGCCGGAGGGGCTGACCGTCCATGAGCTGGTCGCGCAGGGGCGCTACCCTCATCAAAGCTGGTTTCAACAGTGGTCAGCCGAGGACGAGCGCATCACGCTGGAGGCGCTGGAAATCACCCGCGTGGCCGAGTTCGCGGATCGCCCGGTTGACACGCTGTCCGGCGGCCAGCGGCAGCGCGCCTGGATTGCGATGACCCTGGCGCAGGACAGCGAGCTGCTGCTGCTGGACGAGCCGACCACGTTCCTTGACCTGGCGTATCAGATCGAGGTCCTGGACCTGCTGCATGACCTTAACTGCGAGCGTGGCAAAACGATTGTGATGGTGCTGCATGACCTGAACCACGCCTGCCGCTACGCAGACAGGCTGGTTGCGATGCATCGAGGGCAGATTACGGCGCAGGGCGCGCCCGACGAAGTGGTCACTGAATCGCTGGTGTGTGAAGTCTTTGGAATCGACTGCTGTGTGATTGCCGACCCCGTGACGAACACGCCGCTCGTGATTCCAGTGGGCAAATTCAGGCCGCGCGCCGCGCCAGAACCCTCCGGCAATGGGCACAGCTACTCAAGGCAGGCCGCGAATCCCCTGTGGAAGTAGCGCCAGGCAGCGGGCCGGCCCCAACCCGGAGCATATGGACGCGGTTGGTGCCTGTCGCCTGCATTTCCTTCTGAACAGGGGGCGCCTTACGTGCCCTTCTGCCCGCTTCCCAGGGGCGCAGCGCCCGCTTCTGCCCGGCCCTCAGGCGTTAAACCGTCGAAGATCGGGGACATTTCCCAGGCGTCCAGCGCGCGCAGCCGGGCGCCTTCGCCGAACGCGCGCAGCTCGACGTTGTTCGCCGCGCCTGGATAGAAGCGCGTGCTGAGGCTGGTGCGCCCGTTAGCAATCACTTCAAGCACTGAGCCGTCCAGAAGGATGCGGAGTGTCAGCGCCTCACCCTGTGACAGCGGGTGCGGCGCTTCCAGCAGGGCTTTGCCAGCGGCGTCCTGCGAGCCTGCCTGTTTACGAACAGCAATCCGCTGGCTGCGCGCGTCGTAGTGAATCTGGATCGCCTCTTCTGGAGAAGCGGCGTAAACCAGCGCCAGCCCACAAAGCCCGCTGTCGCCCGGCTCGACTTCGACGGCGATGTCCAGCGCCGAAGCGCCAGGGCTGAGCGTAACCGGCCGGTCCAGCGCGCCAGCTTCGGCGCTGTGCCGCCGCCCGCGAAGGCGCTCCAGTTCGGGCACAGGTTTCATCAGCAGGCGGTTGTGCGCATCCAGTTCGAGGACGCGCGGGATCGCCTGGACGCCGGCCCAGCCCGCCTGCAGAAGCGCCGCTTCAGAGCGTTCCTCCCGCAGCCAGCCAAACAGCACGCGGCGGCCCTGGTCGTCCACAAAGGAAAGCGGCGCATACAGGCAGCCGTAATCGAGAACCCCGACTGCGGCCGGCGTAAACTGGTGATCCCTGTACTCGCCGACGAAATAATGCACGGTGTCGGTTCTCGTCCCCGTGTGAGACGAAATGATCAGGACCCACTGCTCGCCCAGCCTGAAGAAGTTGGGGCATTCCCAGATCATGCCCAGGTTTTTGTCGTCGCTTGCCAGAAGTGGGTGAAGGTATTCCCATGCGAGCAGGTCGGCTGAGCGATAGAGAAAAACCACCCCGCCGACATTCTGAACGCTCGATCCGACGAGCATATACCACGTGTCGCCCTCTTTCCAGACGAACGGATCGCGGAAATCGCTGGTTTGGCTGGCCTGCGCCGGGACTTCGGCCAGCACCGGGTTGCGCGGGTGCTTTGACCAGGTCAGCAGGCCGTCAGCGCTGGTCGCCAGGCACTGGGTCTGAATTTCGTGGCGCTGCCCCGCGGTTGCGGTGTAAAGCAGAGTGGGGACACCGCCAGCGCTGACGGCGCAGCCGGAAAAACAGCCGGACGCATCGGGGCCGCCCGGCGTGGGCGCCAGCGCGATGGGCTTGTCTGCCCAGTGAATCAGGTCCGGGCTGGTGGCGTGTCCCCAATGCATGTTTCCCCAAAGCGGCCCGGAAGGGTTGTGCTGGTAAAACAGGTGATATTCCCCATTCCATTGGATGACGCCGTTCGGGTCGTTCATCCAGTTGGACGGCGGCAGAAAATGGTATTTCGGTCGGTGCAGGTCAGCGGCGAGCCGCCTCCGGGCAGACATGTTCAATGTAGCGCTCCTTATGCTATTCGGCCAATCAGGCCAGCATCCCTTTCAGGTCGAGTGTCTCGGCGTAATGGCAGGCGACATAATGTCCCGGCTCGACCTCGCGGAACGGCGGCGTTTCCTGGGCGCAGCGCTCGGTCGCATACGGGCAGCGGGGGTGGAAATAGCAGCCGGCCGGCGGGCTGGCGGGGTTCGCCACTTCGCCGCGCAGGATGATACGCTCCGGCTTGCGGTTTGGCTCTGGAATCGGCACGGCCGACAGCAGGGCCTCGGTGTAGGGGTGTCGGGGTTTGACGAACAGCTTCCGGGTGTCCGCCAGCTCGATCACCTTGCCGACATACATCACGGCGGTGCGCTGCGAAATGTGCTCGACGACCGCCAGGTTGTGCGCGACGAACAGATAGGACAGGCCAAAGCGCGCCTGCATATCCTTGAGCAGGTTGAGAATCTGCGCCTGGATCGACACGTCAAGCGCCGAAACCGCTTCGTCACACACAATCAGCTTGGGGTGGCACACGAGCGAGCGGGCGATGCCGATGCGCTGGCGCTGCCCGCCGCTGAAGGCGTGCGGGTAACGGCGCATGTGCTGATCCTCTAACCCAACGAGCCGCAGGGTTTCGCGCACGCGCTCGCGCGCTTCCGCCCCCTTAGCAATTTTGTTGTAAATCAGCGGCTCCATCACGATCTCCTGCACCGTCATGCGCGGGTTGAGCGATGCGTAGGGGTCCTGGAAGATCATGTGGAAATTCGGGCGGACGGCGCGCAGCTCATCTCCCTTGAGGCTGGTCAGGTCAACCCATTTCGAGCCATCAAGACGAAAGTTGACCTGCCCGCTCGTCGGCTCAATCGCTCGCACGACCATGCGCCCTAGCGTCGTTTTGCCAGAGCCAGATTCGCCCACCAGCGCCAGCGTCTCGCCCTCGTTGACGTACAGGTCAACGTTGTCAACCGCGCGAACGTGCCCCGCAACACGGCTGAGGAAACCGCGCTTGATCTCGAAGAATTTGGTCAACCCCTTGACTTCAAGAATTTTGGAGCCGTTTTTCTGACTAGATTCGAGACCATTCATCTTCCACCTCGATTTCGTCACTATACAAAAAACATCTGACGAGGTGTCCCTGCTCGTTTTCGACCAGCGCGGGGACTGCCTGGTCACATTTGCCCGGTATCGCGAATGGGCAGCGGCTGACAAACCCACACTGCACCGGCGGGTCAAGCGGGGTGGGCACCGACCCCTCGATCACCTCCAGCTTGTCCACACGGCGGCCGGGCTGGGGGATCGAGCGGAGCAGTTTCTGTGTGTAAGGGTGCTTCGGTGAGTTAAACAGCAGATCGGTCGTTGTCGTTTCGACGACGCGCCCCAGGTACATCACGTAAACACGATCCACGTTCTCTGCGACGATCCCCATATCGTGCGTGATGTAGATCATCGCCATATCGTCCTGGTGCTGCAGTTCCTTCATCAGCTCCAGAATCTGCGCCTGAATGGTCACGTCGAGCGCGGTGGTCGGCTCGTCGGCGATGATGATCTTCGGCTTGCAGCTCAAGGCCATCGCGATCATTGCGCGCTGGCGCATCCCCCCGGACAGTTGGTAAGGGTATTCGTCGAAGCGCTGCGCCGGGTTCGAGATGCCGACGTGCTGCAGCAGCTCAATCACATACGTGCGGATGTCGGACTTGCTCAGGTTCGTGTGGATCGCGACCATCTCGGCGATCTGAAAGCCGATGGTGTGCACCGGGGAAAACGCCGTCATCGGTTCCTGAAAGATCATCGCGATCTCGTTCCCGCGCACCGCGCGCAGCGCTTCCGAGTTCGGTTCAAGCGCCAGAACGTCCACGCTGCTTCCGTTCTTGCGCTGCAGCAGCGCGTTCCCCTTGACAATTTCGCCCGGCGGGCCGACCAGGCGCAGCAGCGAGCGCGCCATCACGCTTTTGCCGCAGCCCGATTCGCCAATCACGCCGATCGTTTCCTTGTCGGCGACCGACAGGCTGACTCCGTCAACCGCTTTCAGTATCCCTTCATCCAGGAAGAAGTAGGTCTTTAAGTTAGTTACCTCAAGTCGGCTCATGGTGTGGGTCCCCGTCAATTTTACGAAAGGTCTATTCTCGGCGGCGCGGCCGGCCCGCGCAGGAATGGCGTGTTCATGGGCGCCGCCCCTGTTCGTCGCGCGTCCTGGCCATTTCTTCAGTGAGGCGCAGCGCGCGCCCTGGCGTTTGCGGCACGCGGTCGCGCAGCCAGCGGCCCTGGTTATCCCGCGGGACTGCCGCGCGCTGTTCGACAGGCGGCGGCGCGAGCGCCGCCGCGGGTGTGCGCGCGTACCAGTAGGCGACGCTCGCCATGTCGTTGCCGAGGTGATTGCCGTGCCCGTGTTCAATCGTCACGCGAATCGACGCGGTGAAGCGCACCGGGTTCTCAAGGTGAAAGACGTAGGATGTCTGGTAGCCGCCGGCCGCACGCTCATAGATTGACGAGCCGCTGCGAAGGTAGGCGTTGTTCTGCATTTCCCACGCCTGCCCCAGGTAATCCTCGCTGCCCGTGCCGTGCAGGTCAGGGGGCCACTTGTAGCCGTCCACCCAGATCATGTCGTCGCCTTCGCCCCACCATTCCCCGGCGAAGTTAGCGACCGACAGGTTGCAGCCCAGGTAATGCCCCTCGCCCTGCGCGTCCAGAATGACGTAGTTATTTTCCCAGGCAACCTCGCCCGCGTTGACGACGTTGTTCTGCGGGTTATAGACCGACACGTTCGTGCCCCAGCCGGGGAACGGGTTCGCCCGCCGGAACTCGGCGTGGAAATAGCCGAGGTCGGCGTCCCAGTCAGGGAAGCGCTCGTAGTCAATGTAGAAGTACTGCATGTGCGCCGCCGCCGACTCGTTGACGATCTCGATTTTCGCGCGCCGTTTGAAGGGCATGACGGCGTAGCAGTTGAGCGCGCAGCCCTGGTTAAACTGGTGATTGTGCGCGGTTGACGCGGTAAACAGCGCCGACTGGAATGAGTTGACGAGGCTGTTGCCCAGGCAGAAGAAGTCGCCCAGCGGCACAGCGATGCTCGGCCCGGCAGCGTCATCCCACGTAAACAGCAGCAGACATTCGCGGTAGTGCTCGCGCTGGGTCAGCCAGATGTGGGTGATGCAGCCAGGGCCTTCGATGTCGGCGAGGACGCGGCGTTCCCCCGGCTGGATGATCCAGTGGTCGGCGTTTCGCCCGCTTGTGTCCCACGACGAGACGCGCCCCGTCTTTCGCTTCGGTTTGAGGGTGGCGAACTGCTGGTAGTCCATCACCGCCCATTCGTCCAGATCGAAGCCAGCTCCCAGGCCCGCAGGCTTTCGAGCGTCACCGCGCCGTTTTCCGAAAACAGTTCGATGCCCGTGCTGCCTGGGTCAGGCAGGATCGTCGCCGTCATGGTCACGTCGCCGTCGTTCGCAAAGACCTCGACAGACGACTGGTCCACAAAAATGCGCAGCCTGACCATGCCGTCCTGGGGCTGCAGCGGTGCGGTGATGTATTTGGCGAAGTAGCCGCTGAACTCGCCGTTCTCAGGGTGTGTCCGGTCGATGAACAGGTTCGACGTGCGGGCGTCGTAGCCAACGGTGATGTAGTAGCCGTCGCTGATGGCAAGCCGCAGGCCGAACTTAGCCGCCGGGTCGGTGATGGTGAACGCTGTCTCCAGCTCATAGGTGTTGCGGGTGGGGCTGAACTCGGACAGCGCGCGCGCGCCGTCCAGCACAAGCTGTTCAAGCTGAACCTCGTCCCCGCGCAGCGCCGCCAGCGCCGGAATCGGCTTCTGCACGATTTTGAGGCCGCCCGCGTAAGAGCGCAGCTCGATCTCCCGCGGGAGCGCCAGCGCGCCCGTTCCCCATGAGGTCGGAATGTCGCGGGCGTATTCCCAGTTGCCCATCCAGCCCATCAGGACGGTGCGATCTTCCACGTTGTCGTAGTCACGGTAGCTGCGCACGGCGTAATAGTCGGGGCCATAGTCCAGCCAGTTGGCGTGTTCGCGCCCGGTTTCCATCAGCGTGTCCGAAAAAACGATGTGGTCAACGTTCAGAAAGCCCACATCGCCCGCGGTGTATTTGTCCACAATCTGAATCTGCGCCTGCTGGCCGGCAAATTCGGACACATCCCAGCCGACCCATTTCATCTGCGTCGTGTTGTCGCCGCTGGCGCTGCGGACAACCTTGCCGTCAACCAGCAGGTTGACTGCCGTCAGGTTGGAGTGCGCGCCCCCAGAGATGAGGAAGTTGATGGCGCTCTGCTCGATGGTGAACACAGGCGACGTGACCGTCACCTGGCCCCGGTCACCGGACAGCGAATCGGGCGTGTAGGTGCTGAGAAAGCCGCCGCCGAGCGTTCCGGTAACTTTGTAAAAGCCCAGGTTGTCGCCAGCGCCGACCGCGATAGGGTCGCCTTCGGCGGTCCAGCCTTCGGGGAGGCCGTTCTCGAAGTCGGCAAAGACCGTGCCAGGGATTCCTTCGCCACGCAACAGATAGCCGTTCGCCGCAGGGTCAAGCGTGAACTGGGTGCCGTCGAAATCGCCGATGAAGTACTGTTCGCGGTTCGGCCCCATGCCGCTCAGCAGCACCCATTTCATGTTGTTCGGGTCGCCATCAACCGGCAGCCTGAACAGGTCGGGCACTTCCCAAAGCTGCGAGCGCGCGCCGACCGGGCCGAAATCGCTCAGGTGTTCCCACTGTTTCAGGTCAGCGGAGGCGTAGAAGCTCACCATGCGCTTTTCCGGCAGCGTGATCACCATCAGCCAGCGCCCGGCCGCTTCATCGAACCACACCTGTGGGTCACGAAACGCCGCCTCATCCGAATCCAGCACCGGGTTGCCGTCGTAGAAGTCGAAGCTGGTCGCGTCGTGGCTGACAGACAGGCCCTGCGTTTCCTCGCCGGTGGTTTTGTCGTGTATGGTGTAGATGGCGATCATCGGCGCGCTGCTGCCCCGCGCGAAGCCGGACGTGTTGTTTTCGTCCACCACCACCGAGCCAGAGAAATACACAAACGAGCCGTCATCGCCGACCATCGGGTAGGGGCGCTCGTTCCAGTGGACAAGGTCGCTCGATTCGGCGTGTCCCCACCAGAACACGTGGAACAGATTATTGTACCGAATCATCCCGTCCGGGTCGCCCAGCCAGCCGCTTCGGGCCGAAAGGTGAAACTGTGGCCGAAAGATTTCGCTGTAGTCGGTCGTTTGCGCCTTGGCCCACCGGTTCACGCTCAGCAGCGCCAGCAGCCCGGTAGACAGGATTGTCAGAAGCAGATACAACATATTCGATCTCATTTCGTTATTCCCGGCATCAGCCCAGAATTATTTGTGGGGCAGCGTTCGCGCCGCCAGGCTTGTCACCGAAACCGTCGCGCCGTCCGCGTACAGGCCGCAGCGCCCGAAGGGGTTGCTGTACATCCTGCCGCTGAGCGCCACCTCGTCGTTCACGTAAACAACCACGGCCGTTTTATCAACGATGATCTTAAAATGCAGCAGGTCGCCCGCCCTGATCGCCAGCGAGCGATCCAGCTCTGGCATGTGGTCAACATACCACGGGCGATACCCGCCCGTCTTGCCGAACTCCAGCCGCTGCGCGCTGCGGTTGAAACGCAGCGAGTAGGCTGTGTTGCCGGCTTCGTCTGACCGCAGCAGCACGCCCGCCGACCCAGCGTCGGTTTCGAAGCACAGTGTGCCCTGCAGCAGGTAGGTTTCCGGCATCCGCTCAGCGCTCAGCGCCATGCTGTAACGGTAGGGCGCTTCGGCGCGGTAGGCCCCGCCGCTTTCTGTCCAACCGTCCGCGAGGTCCAGCCGCACCGGGTTTGGGCCGGCGAAGGCCGCGTCAGCTTCGGGGGGCATCCTCACCGCGAGCGTTCCGTCGGGCCGCTGCACGACCTCGTGAACGGTCAGGCAGCCGCCCCACTGCCACTCGCCGCTGTCCACGTCGCCGGTCTTGCTGGGGTTCCAGCCGAACAGGAAGCGGCGCGCCCCGTCCGAAGCGGTCTTGGCGGCGTAAAAAGCCCGGTTGTCGAACTGATTCTCGTCCGGGGCAATCCAGGGGCCGTCTGGCGACTGGCTCATCACATAGCGTGTGGCGGTGTGTGTGCCGTATTCCGAGAACACCAGGTAGTACCAGCCGCCGATCTGAAACCAGTCGGGGCACTCGTGACCGTGATAGCGCGCCGGGGCGTACAGCGGCTTTTCGACCGTCCAGCTCGCCAGGTCGTCGCTGGTGAGCAGGCCGGTGCAGCCGCGCCGGTTGCCCGGCCCGTTTCTGGTGCGCGCCGCGATGATCATGTTGTAGCGCCCGGTCTGCGGATGCCTGTACACAAACGGGTCGCGCCAGTCGTGCCGTTCGTACAGGCTTTCGTCGGCCTCCCACACCTGTTCCGGGTGTTTCGTCCAACGGATCAGATCATCACTGGTGGCGTGGAGCAGCGCCTGTTCGCGCTGCGTCTCGTTCCGCATGTGCGGGTTAATGCCCGTGTAGAAGATGTGGTGCCTGCCGGCGTCGTCGGTGTACACACAGCCGGTTGCGACGGTGTGATCCTGCTCCCACATCGTGCCTTTCTCGAGCGCCACGCCGTGATCGTCGAAGTGGACGAAATCGGCTGTCGAGATGTGCTGCCAGGCGCTGCCGATGTCGTAGGAGTCCCTGTCGCGTTTGTCGCACAGGAAAAAGACATGATAGCGCCCGCCGAAGTAGTAGGGGATGCAGTCGCCAACGACACCGGGCTGTGGCTTATAGAAGAAGTTCATACCGCCCCTTCTCAGCTAACTGCTCAGCGGGTATAGGGATCAGCCGCATCCCGTAGACCGTCACCGATAAAGTTGAACAGAATGACCGCCAGCATCACGAACAGGACAGGGGTCAGCAGCCAGGGATAGTTCGAAACCACGGTCACATCCTGCGCCTGCTGGAGCAGTGCGCCCCAGCTAATGTCAGGCGGGTTAATGCCCAGGCCCAGGAAGCTCAGCGTCGTCTCGCCCAGGATCATGCCCGGAATGGCCAGTGTGACGTGTACGATCAGGTAGCTTGTGAAGCCGGGCAGCAGGTGGCGAAAGATGATCGCCATGTTGTTGACGGACGAAATCCGCGCTGCCGTCACATAGTCTTCCTCGCGCAGGGAGATAATCTTGCCGCGCACCACGCGGGCAAGGCCCGTCCAGCCGACCAGCGACAGAATCACGGTGATGGCGAAAAATGTCTGGATGCCCGTCCACCCCTGCGGGATCGCCGCCGAGAGCGCCATCCACAGCGGAATCTGCGGGATACTGAGGATGAACTCGACCAACCGCTGGATGATCGTGTCCACTGCGCCGCCGAAGAACCCGGAGATGCCGCCCAGCGTGATGCCCAGCACAAAGCTGATAAAGACGCCGGCCAGGCCGACAAACAGCGACACGCGGGAAGCGTAGACGATGCGTGAGAACAGGTCGCGGCCGAGGTGGTCCGCGCCGAACAGGAAGATCGGCTGCCCGCCCTCCGCGCCGAACAGCCGGACGTTCATGGGGATGAACCCCGCCAGCTTGTACGGCTCGGTCTGGATAAACAGCCGGATCGGGTGCCGCGCGGCTTCGTCCACAACGACGGTTTGATAGGCGAATGTCTTGAGGTCAACCTTGCTCTGTGTCTGATAGATGAAGGGCAGCGTCAGGCTGCCGCCGTCCGTGAAATGTATCGCGGTCGGGCCGGCGAAAATCTGGTTGTCGAAACGCTGCAGCGGGTCGTAGGGCGCGACAAACTCAGCGAAAATGGCCACCACATAAAGCAGCGCCAGCACGAAGAAGCTGACTCTGGCCACCCGATGCTTCCGAAATTTGGTGAGCACCAGTTGGTACTGCGATGCTTCATCCAGCTTCTCGGCGACCTTGCGCCGTTTCTCCCGCGTGCCCGCGTACTGCTGGCGCAGTTTCTCGCCGCGCTGGTTCACATAGTGGTCTGCCCCCGCGCTGTGCTGGTCGGAAGGAGGCGGTTGGACCGGGTTGAGGTTCATAATTTTTTAGCTCCCTCGGACGCTTAGTTGTAGCGGATGCGCGGGTCGAACAGCGCGAGCAGGATGTCCGACACCAGCGTGCCAACGATCGTGAGCGTGCTCAGGATCATCACCAGCGCGCCCGCCAGGTACATATCCTGAGATTGAATGGCATCCAGCAGCACGGGGCCGGTCGTCGGCAGGTTCAGCACTTTAGCGACCACCACCTCACCGCCCACCACCGCCGGCAGCATCCAGCCGATTGTGCTGATCAGCGGGTTGACCGCGATGCGCACCGGGTAGCGCATAATCAGCAGGCGCTCTGGCAGGCCCTTTGCGCGCGCCGTGACGACGTACTGCTTGCGCAGCTCGTCGAGCAGCGAGGCGCGCAGCACGCGGATGATGCCGCCGGTGCTGGTGATCGGCAGGACAAGCAGCGGGAGCCAGATGTTCTTCAGCAGGTCAATGAGCTTGTCGAGCGACCACGGCGCCGTTCGGAATTCGGGGGAGAACAGGCCGGTGACAAACCAGCCGGTTTTCGAATACACAAAAAACATCAGCACGAGCGCCAGCAGGAAAGGCGGCACCGCCAGCCCGATGAAACTGATGAAAGCGATCAGATAATCCCAGACCGAATACTGCCTGAGTGCGGAAACAATCCCCAGCGGAACGGCGATGATCCACGTGATCAGGATCGAAATGAGCGAAATAGCAACGGTGCGCGGCACGCGCTCTGCAAGAATCTGTGAAACGGGCTGGTTGTAGCGGAAGGAATTGCCGAAATCGCCGCGAAGAACGATGTTGCTGATCCAGATTATGTACTGCTCTGTCAGCGACTTGTCCAGCCCATACTGCGCTTCGAGGTCGGCCTTCTGCGCCTCATTGACCGTTCCGCCCTGAAGCTGAAGGTTGCGGATATAGCTGTCCACGAAGTCGCCAGGGGGAAGCTGGATAATGATGAACGACATCACCGAGACCAGGAACAGAAACGGGATCAGGATTGCCGCTCGCTGGAATATAAACTGCTTCATCGCGCTTTTCCTTAAAGGCTAGTTTTAGGGCGCCCGGAATTGCTCCGAGCGCCCATTGTGCCATTTTCCTTGCGATTGCGCCTATTCTGACGCGAACCACATGCCTTCGGCGTTGATGTACGTGTCCAGCTCGACCGGCGCGCCCTCGTTGGGCACGTTGCGCAGGCGGGCATCGACCACGTTCGCTGAAACCTTCGCCCCCGTTGTCGGGATGAACACGAAGTTCGCGGCGAACCAGTTCATCAGTTCCTCGAAGATCGCCTTGCCCTCATCGGACTGCGGCGGGAATTCCTGCCGTGAAGCGTCCAGGTCGTAGAACTGCTGGAGGTAGGCGGGCGGCTGGCGGCCCTGCGTGCCGCCGCTGTTGATGAACAGCCAGGTCATGGGCGACCAGGGTCCCTTGCTGCTGGGCTGGTAGTCGCGCGAGATACCGCCCGCCCACGCGGGGCCGTCGTTCCACATCATGGATGCCATGATTTCGTTGGCCGCTTTGCGCTGGTCGAACAGCGCGCCGTCAATGCGCTCGATCTCGGTGTGGAGTCCGACTGCGTCAAGCTGCTGCTTGAGAAGCTCAGCGACCGGGTCGAAGTCCGGCGAGTTGGCCGCGTGCGTGATGCGGAAGATGAAGGGCTGGCCGTCCGGCCCCAGGCGGTAGCCGTCGTCGCCGCGCTGGTCCATGCCCAGCTCGTCAAGCAGTTGGTTGGCGAGGGCCGGGTCGTGGTAGTGGTAGCGCGGGTCGGGCGCGCCAAACAGCCCGAAGTAGACTGATTGGTTGATGTCGTCAGGGTTGAGCGCAGCCGTGATCGCCTGGCCGAACCGCTGGTCGGGGTCAGCGATCAACTGCTGCCACACGCCGTCCTCAACATCGTACTGATAGTCGTGGTTCAGGAACAGCAGCAGCGGGTTGTTGAACGAGCCGGTCGTAAAGACATTCAGGTGGTTCTTCTCTGCGTTCTGCACATAGACCGGCATGTTGTTGAGCGCGACCTCGCCGCCCGACGCGATCGTCACCTGCCCCGCGAGAATGGCGTTGGTCTGTGCGGACGAATCGATCGACATGTTGTTGACGACGCGGTCAATGTAGGGAAGCTGGCGCCCCGACGAATCGACGTGCCAGAAGAACGGGTTGCGCTCGTACACGCGCTGGTTCTCGTTAACCTCTGTGAGCACCCAGGCGTTCAGCACCGGCATCCCCAGCGCGCTGGCTTCCCCGACGCTCCAGTGAGCAACGTCCTTGGCGTTCAGAAGCTGCACCCAGCTCGTCTGGCCGTTTTCTTCCAGCAGCTTGCCCAGGTCGTCCTGGTTCGCGTACCCAGCGTGGAACTGCTTCAGGTAATGGGACGGCTTGAGGATGAAGTCGTAATACGGAATCCAGGAGTTGAGCGCGGCGACAAAAATGCCATACGGTTCGCTGAACGTGAGGTCGAAGCTGTAGTCGTCAATGATGGTTAGTTGGGCGGCGGGAAGTTCCGGGTTGCCCTGCGTGTAGAGTTCAGAAGGCAGCCCGCGCTGCACGTCCGGGTCATTGTAGAGGTCCTCAAACGTGAACCGCACGTCTTCGGTCGTCACCGGCACGCCGTCGGACCACCGCAGCCCCCGGCGAATTGTGAAATGGAAAACCGTATAGTCGTCAGAGTACGAGAAATCGCTCACCACGTTCGGCAGCGATTCTTCGGACGACTGGCTGGGCGAGCGCAGAATGGGCGCGCCGCCGGCGATGTTGACGAAGCCGGTCGGGAATGGGGCGGCGATGCTGATCGTGCCGCCGTACTGGCCGTCTTCCCAGGCCATGAAGGCTTCCTGGAGCAGCACGCCCGGGCCGACGACAAACGGCTGTTCCGGCAGGCGCTCGTCAATCGGCGGAAGCTCGCCGGCGGCTACACGGTCGGCAAGGAAGGGCGGCTCGATGAACCCGCGCGGGGAAACCGCGTCCTGGGCGAACACCTGTCCCCCCAGCGTTACCAGCAAAGCGAGAGCGATTAGGCGAAAGAAAAGCGAGTAGCGTTTCATTTCCTGTCTCCTGACAAACGAGCGATGCGAAACCCTGTCAAATGTCTGCCGTGTGATCAGTCTTGTCTGGCGTACCTCCTCCATTGCTCAACTCTGACAGCAGGTGATAACCGTGAGAATCCGGGTTTGACAACGATGTCATTGGCGGCGAAAAAAGGGCGGCCGCGCGGCCAGCAGGCCGGCGATCATACTGACGCCCGCCTGACGATCTGGCAGTCAACTTTGTGCCGAACAGGCGGCAGTTGGCCTCCATTCGCCCCTTCCTCGATGGCCTGCAGGGCGTATTGAACCGCCCATTGCCCCATTTCATAATGCGGAAGCTGCATCGTCGTCAGCGCCGGATGCAGTTGTGAGGCGATGATCTCCTGGTTATCGAACCCGATAATCGCCACGTCGCCGGGAATGGAGAGGTTTAAGCGGCGCACTGCGTCGTAAGCCCCCATCGCCACCCGGTCATTCCAGCAGAAGATGGCGGTGGGCCGATCGTCGCGCTCAAGCAGCCTCAGCGCGGAGCGATACCCGCCGGTCGCCTGGCCGTTGTCGGCGGCGACAAGCTGCGGGTCGAACCCGATGCCGGCCGTTTCTAACGCGCGCCGATAGCCTTCAAGCCGCCCTAGCGTCGCGGGAATAGGTTGGTCGAAGTTGATAAACCCGATGCGGGTGTGCCCGTGATTCAGCAGTTCTCTGGTGGCATCGAAGCCGCCCTGCGCCTCATTCGGAACGACCGAGGGGAAGCGCCCGCTCGCCTCAAAACAGTCAAGCAGCACAAGCGGGATGTCGGACACGTTCTCGGTCAGCCGGACTTCGCGGTGGAAGAAGGCGGCGAACAGAATCACGTCGAAACGATATTCGCGCGCGAGCTGGAATGCGCGCTTCTCAACCGAGGTGTCAGACTCCGTGTTGAGTACGGTCAGCAGCTTGTCGAACTGCCAGGCAGCCGCCTGTGCGCCTTTGATGATGTCGACGGCGAAGGGGGTCGTCGCGATCTCGTCGGAAATCAACCCGATGATGTTGGATTGGCCGGTTCGCAGCTGGCGGGCGCTTTGACTGGGAAAATAATCCAGCGTTCTGATCGCCTCCAGAACCACCGCGCGCGTCGCTTCGGTCACGTTCGGCTCGGTATTCAGCACCCGTGACACGGTTTTTGGAGAAACGCCAGCCAGCTTTGCGACATCAGAAATCGTAGGCATAAAGAAGCATTTCTTTGCATAACGCTCATTGTCAACGATGTCAATGGTAGGATACACCGATATGACATCGTTGTCAATACGGCAAATTCA
>CAZDVL010000032.1:0-2932 GCA_964508745.1 uncultured Anaerolineaceae bacterium
CTGGTGGTGTGCGCGGCGGGCTTTTTTGTGATCGAGCGCGCGCGCACCAGCGGCATGGAGGAATTCTGATGCTGTCTGTGCACGGTGTTCGCCTCGCGTTTGACGGCCAACCGGTGCTGCGCGGCGTTGATCTGCTGGCGGCGCGGGGGGAGATCGTGTGCCTGCTGGGGCCGAGCGGCTGCGGCAAAACCACGCTGCTGCGCGTGATCGCCGGGCTGGAGCGGCCTGACGCGGGCGATGTGCAGATCGAGGGGCGTTCGGTGCTCGGCACGCCGGTACACGCGCGCGACTTTGGCCTGATGTTTCAGGATTACGCGCTGTTTCCGCATATGTCAGCGGCGGCCAACGTTGCGTTTGGCCTGCGGATGCGCGGGCTGCCAGATATCGAACGGCGCGTGCGCGACGCGCTGGCCCTGGTCGGCCTTGCGGGGCTTGGGGGCCGCGCCGTGACGCAGATGTCCGGCGGGGAGCGCCAGCGGGTAGCGCTGGCGCGCAGCCTGGCGCCCGGCCCGCGCCTGCTGATGCTGGACGAGCCGTTGGGGGCGCTGGACGCCGCGCTGCGCGACCGGTTGGTGGTTGAGCTGCGCGAGATTATCCAGCAGGTGGGTCTGACCGCTATTTACGTCACGCACGACCAGCGCGAGGCTTTTGCGGCCGCTGACCGCATCGCCATCATGAACGCCGGCCTGATCGAGCAGGTTGATGAGCCAGAGGCGATCTATCGGCGCCCGGCGACCGAATTCACGGCGCGTTTCCTGGGGCTGAACAACATCGTGCCCGTGCTGGGCGCGGCTGGCGGGCGCGTCCAGACGCCGGTGGGGGCGTTTCTCGCCCCGGCTGGCGCGCACAGCCTGCTGCTGCACCCGATTGGCCTCAGCCTGGCGCGCGCTGAGAACGCGCCGGGCAGCATCGCGGGTGTGGTGCGGGAGCGCGTCTTTCAGGGCGACGCTTACCGCCTGACCATCGCGCACGAGAGCGGCGTGCAGGTCACGTTTTCGGTGCCGGTAAGCGACGGCCCGCCGCCCGGCGTCGGGCAGGCTGTGGCTGCCGCCGTTGACCCGGAAGCGGTGGTGCCGCTGGCCGCGACCCCTCGTGAAACGGCGGAAACAGCGATATAATTAAATGTTGGTTGTAATAAAGCGTGGTGGCGCATGGCGGACTTTAAAGTAACCAAGCAGCAGCGGTCATTAATCAGGACCAAGAGCACCACGAAAAACACGATCTTTCTGGAGGGGCCGGCAGGCACGGGCAAGACGACGGTCTGCGTCGAACGGATGCTCAACCTGCTGCGGACGGGACAGGCCGCCGCCGATGAGCTTTTGGTGCTTGTGCCGCAGCGCACGCTGGCCGCGCCTTATTTTGAGGCGCTGCGGCGGTCAGATTTCCCCGACGGCGGCCAGCCGCGCATCATGACGGTTGGCAGCCTCTCGGCGGAGGCCGTGATGTTCTTCTGGCCGCTGGTGGCGGCGGCGGCGGGCTTTCCACAGCCGCGCCCGGAGCCGACGTTTCTGAGCCTGGAAACCGCGCAGTATTATATGGCGCGGCTGGTTGGGCCGCTGATCGAGCGTGAAGGGTTGTTCAGCACGATCACGATTGACCGCAGCCGCCTTTACAGCCAGATCATTGACGCCCTGAACAAGTCGGCGGTGGTTGGCTTTCCGCACACTGAGATTGGCGCCCGACTGGCGGCTGCCTGGGTCGGCGACGAGGCACAGCGGCGGGTGTACCAGGAATTGCAGCGCTGTGCCAACCTGTTTCGCGATTACTGCCTGGAACACAGCCTGGTGGATTTCTCGCTCCAGCTTGAGATGTTTATGAACGCGCTGTGGCCGCTGCCAGAGTGCCACAATTACCTGGTGGCCCGCTACCGCCACCTGGTGGTGGACAACATCGAGGAGGATGTGCCGGTCACGCACCGGCTGATCCGCGAGTGGCTGCCCGCCTGCCAGTCGGCGCTGCTGGTGTTTGACGCCGACGCCGGCTACCGCCGCTTTCTGGGCGCCGACCCGGAGAGCGCGTTCAGCCTCAAGGGGCTGTGCAAACGGCGCGAGATCTTCTCCGAGTCGTTCGTCACCACGGCCAGCCTGCGCGCCTTCGGCGGCGAGCTGGCGCTCAGCCTGGGGCAGCCGCCGGCGGACAGCGTCGAGGCCGATGTGCACCAGGCGCTGGCGTTCGTGGACCGCCGCTTTTACCCTGACCTGATTGATTGGGCGGCGGAGGAAACAGCGCGGCTGGTTTACGGCGAGGGCGTGCCGCCAGGAGAAATCGTGGTGCTGGCGCCCTATTTGTCCGACGCGCTGCGCTTCTCGCTCGAAAACCGGCTGGCGGCGCTGGAGGTGCCGGCCCGGTCGCACCGCCCGTCGCGGGCGCTGCGCGAGCAGGGCGCTGTCGGCTGTATGCTGACGCTGGCGCGGCTGGCGCACCCTGAATGGCGCCTGCGGCCGCCGGCCAGCGCTGAGGTGGCGTATGCGCTGATGCAGTCTGTGGCCGGCATGGACCTGGTGCGGGCGCAGCTTCTGGCGCAGATCGTGTACCGGGTCAGGGACGGCGCGCCCGCCTTAACGGGGTTCGACCAGCTTGAGCCGGAGATGCAGGCGCGCATTACCTATGAGCTGGGGGAGCGTTATGAGCGCCTGCGCCAGTGGCTGGCGGCGTATCAGGTAGACGCCGTCTACAGCGCCGAGCCAGAGCTGCCGCTCGACTATTTTTTCAGCCGGCTGTTTGGCGAGGTGCTGTCCCAGCCAGACTTCGGTTTTGCCGACGATTTCGCCGCCGCCTCGCACGTGGCCAACCTGGTCGATTCCGCGCGGCGTTTCCGGCTGGTCCTGCGCGACGGCGCGCCCGGCGGCAGGACGCTGGGGCAGGAATATGTCGAGATGGTGCAGGCGGGCGTGATTGCCAACCAGTATATTCGCGGCTGGGACCTGGCGGC
>CAZDVL010000032.1:3032-19859 GCA_964508745.1 uncultured Anaerolineaceae bacterium
TGGTGCAGGCGGGCGTGATTGCCAACCAGTATATTCGCGGCTGGGACCTGGCGGCAGCCAGCGGGGCGGTGCTGCTGGCCCCGGCCTACACATTCCTGATGCGCAACCAGCCTGTTTCCTACCAGTTGTGGCTCAACGTCGGCGGGCGCGGCTGGTCAGAGCGCCTGTATCAGCCGCTGACGCACCCCTATGTGCTGAGCGCGGGCTGGCCGCCGGGCAGCCTGTGGACCGACGCAGAGGAATATGGGGTTCAGCGCGCCGCGCTCTACCGGCTGACGCAGGGCCTGGTGCGGCGCTGCCGCCGGCGTGTTTATCTGGCGTTCAGCGAGCTGGGCGAGGAAGGCTATGAGCAGCACGGCGCGCTGATGGGGGCGGTGCAGCGGATGCTGCGGCGGCTGGCCGCGCCGGGGGTGGAGGTGTTCGATGTTTGAGCCGCGGCCAAAGCAGGCAGAAGTTCTGCGCTATAAAGGCGGCAGGATGGGCGTTTCCGCCGTGCCCGGCAGCGGCAAAACGCGCACGCTGTCGTACCTGGCGGCGAAGCTGGTGGCCGGCGCGCAGTTGGGCGACGAGCAGGAGATTCTGATCGTCACGCTGGTTAACTCGGCTGTGGACAATTTCAGCCGGCAGATCGGCGAGTTTGTGCGCCAGCGCGGGCTGCTGCCGAATTTTGGCTACCGTGTGCGGACGCTGCACGGCCTGGCCAACGACATTGTGCGCGAGCGGCCGGGCCTGGTGGGGCTGGCGGAAGATTTCCAGATTGTGGACGAGCGCGAAGCGGACGAGATTCTTCAGAGCGCCGTGTCCGCCTGGCTGCACAGCGGCGGCGCGCTGCTCGACGCCTATTTTGCGCCGGACCTGGCCGACGGCCAGCGCGACTATATGCGGCGCGACCAGTGGCCGGACCTGGCGGCGAATGTCGCGCGCGCGTTTATCCGGCAGGCCAAGGACCTCGACCTGACGCCGGAACAGATCGCGGATTACCTGACAGACAGCGAGCTGCCGCTGCCGCTGGCGCAGATGGGCCTGGAAATCTACACCGGCTACCAGCGGGGGCTGGCCTACCGTGGGGCGGTTGATTTCCAGGATCTGATCCGGCTGTCGCTGCGCGCGCTGGAGGCCGACCCGGAGTACCTGGCGCGGCTGCGCCACCGCTGGCCGTTTATCCTTGAGGACGAGGCGCAGGACAGCAGCCAGCTTCAGGAGCGCATTCTGCGGCGGCTGGCGGGCGTTAATGGCAACTGGGTGCGCGTTGGCGACCCCAACCAGTCAATTTACGAGACATTTACGACCGCCAAGCCGCGCTACCTGCGCGAGTTTCTGGCGGCGCCGGGCGTGAAAGCGCGCGAGCTGCCGAACTCTGGGCGTTCGACCTACAGCATTCTCACGCTGGCGAATTATCTGATTGACTGGGCGCAGCGGGCGCACCCGGCGGCGGACATCCGCGCGCTGGCCCCGCTGCAGCCGCCGCTGATTAAAGAGACGCCGCGCGGCGACCCGCAGCCTAACCCGCCCGACAACCCCGGCGGGGTGCACCTGTATCGCGAGGCGCTGTCGCCGGCGGATGAGATCACGCTGGTGGTGAAGTCGCTGGCGCGCTGGCTGCCGGCGCACCCTGATGAAACGGTGGCGGTGCTGGTTCCGCGCAACCAGCGCGGCTTCGAGGTGGTGGACGCGCTCAAGGCGCTGCGCGATCCAGCCATCGAGTATGTCGAGCTGCTGCGCAGCACAACCTCAACCCGTGAGACGGCGGGCGCGCTGGGCAACCTGCTCCAGTATCTGGCGGACCCCGGCTCGCCCGGCCTGCTGGCGACCGCTTTCCGCGTGTGGCGGCGCGACGACCGCGACGAACCTCTGGCGAACGCGCGGACGGAGCGCCTGGCAAAAATGCTGCGAACCTGCCGCCAGGTGGAGGATTATCTGTGGCCGCGCCCCGGCAGCGACTGGCTGGAGCAGGCGGCGGCGGCGCAGGATGACCTGGAGGCGCGCGAGTATCTGGAACAGTTCCGCGTGCTGGCGCGGCGCTGGCAGGCGGCGGTTGTGCTGCCCGTTGACCAGCTTGTGCTGACGCTGGCGCAGGACCTGTTTCGCCACCCCGTTGACCTGGCGGTGGCGCACAGCATCGCGGTGTTTCTGCGGCGCTATGCCGAACAGCACCCGCACGACGGTTTGCCGGCGTACACCGAGGAACTGGCGAGCGTGGCGCGCAATGAACGCCGCTTCCTGGGTTTGAGCGACGACGAAACCGGGTTCGACCCGGACCGCTACCGCGGCAAGGTGTGCGTGGCGACGATGCACAGCGCGAAAGGGCTGGAGTGGGACCGCGTTTACCTGCTGTCGGTCAACAATTACGATTTTCCCTCGGTGCAGCCCTACGACACGTACATCTCAGAGAGGTGGTTTGTGCGCGACCGCCTTAACCTGGAGGCTGAGGCGCTGGCGCAGCTTGGCGCGCTGATCGAACAGGAACCGTACACAGAGGGGACGGGCACGCAGCAGGCGCGCGTTGAGTACGCTGCCGAGCGCCTGCGGCTGCTGTACGTGGGCATCACGCGGGCGCGCCGGGAACTGATCGTGACATGGAACACCGGGCGGCGGGGCGATGCGCAGCCCGCGCTGCCGCTGGTGGCTTTGCAGGCATACTGGGAGTCGCGAAATGACCATGCTGCCCGTTGATTTTCGCTTCAGCCAGAGCAGTTTGCAGGATTACCAGGACTGCCGCTACCGTTTCAGGCTGCGCTATCTGCTGCGGCAGGCGTGGCCGGCGGCGGCGGCGGAGCCGCTGGGCGAGTTCGAGCAGCACCTCAGGGACGGAGAGCGGTTTCACCGGCTGATTCACCAGCACCTGACCGGCATTCCGGCGGCGGCGCTGGCCCCGCTGGCCGCTGAGGAGCCGCTGCGCCAGTGGTGGGCGGCTTATCTGGAAACCGGGCTGCGCGGGCTGCCCACGGCGCGCTACCCGGAGGTCACGCTGGCGGCGCAGCTTGCGGGGCACTGGTTCACGGCCAAGTACGACCTGATCGCCGCCGCGCCGGGCGAGCGCGCGGTGATCGTTGACTGGAAAACGTCCAGACGTTCGCACAGATCGCAGTTGGCGAAATCGGTGCAGACGGTGGTGTACCGCTACCTGCTGGTCGTCGCGGGCGCGCACCTGAACGGCGGCACACCGTTCACGCCGGAGCAGGTGGAGATGGTGTACTGGTTTGCGCAGGAACCGGACAATCCGCAGCATCTGCCGTATGACCGTGAGCAGTTTCGGCTGGACGGCGAGGCGCTGGCGGCGCTGGCGCTGGCGATAGCCGCCGCCGGGCCGGACGATTTCCCGCGCACCGAGGATGTCAGGCACTGCCAGTTCTGCGTCTACCGCTCACTGTGCGGCCGCGGCACGCGCGCCGGCAGCTTCCTGGGGGACGACGCGGCGGCCGATGCGACGCCGCCCCCGGCTGAGTGGAGCCTGGGCGCTGATTTTGACCAGATCGCTGAGATCGAATTCTGATGCGCCGCTGGGTTGAGCCGGCGCCGGTCGTCGTGCCGGACGACCTGCGCGACTTGGTGGATGGCCCGCCGCTGCTGGCGCAGATACTGGCGCGGCGCGGCATCACGACGCCGCAGGCTGCCGCGGCGTTCCTGAACCCTGACGCCTATACACCGTCCCCGCCCGCCGACCTGCCGGATATGGCGCGCGCCGCTGAACGTGTCCGACGGGCGGTTGCTGCCGGTGAACACATCTGCGTGTGGGGCGATTTCGACGTTGACGGCCAGACCGCGACGGCGCTGCTGGTTGCCGCGCTGCGCGGCCTGGGCGCCGACCCCGCCTATTATATTCCTGACCGCGAGCGCGAGGGGCACGGGCTGCACAGCGCGGCGCTGGCGGCGCGCATTGACGCAGGCGCGCGGCTGATTATCACCTGCGACACCGGCGTCACGGCGCACAGGGCGGTTGAGTATGCCCGCGCGCGCGGCGTTGATATCGTCATCACCGACCATCACAACCTGCCCGCCGCCCTGCCGGACGCCTGCGCGGTCGTTAACCCGAAACGGCTGCCTGTCGATCACCCGCTGCGCGAGCTGCCCGGCGTGGGCTGCGCCTACAAGCTGGTCGAACAGCTTTACGAAGGCCGGCGCACCGCCGATTTCCTTGATCTGGTGGCGCTGGGGATTGTGGCGGATGTGGCAACCCAGACCGGCGACACGCGCTATCTGCTTCAGCGTGGGCTGGAGGCGCTGCGCGCGACGGCGCGGCCTGGACTGCTGAAGGTGATGGAGCTGGCGGGGATTCGCCCGGCAGAGATCACCGAACAGCAGATCGGCTTTGCGCTGGGGCCGCGCCTGAATGCGCTGGGCCGCCTGGGTGACGCCAACGAGGCCGTCGTCCTGCTGACCTCGACCGACCCGGTTGAGGTGGAGGTGCTGGCGCGGCGGCTGGAGGGTCTGAACAACCAGCGCAGGTTTGAAACGGAGCAGGTCTACAATGCCGCCCTGCGCATGGTCGAGGGCGACCGCTCCCTGCTGGAACACGCCGCGCTGGTGTTAAGCCACGCACAATGGCCCGGCGGGGTGATCGGTATCGCGGCCAGCCGGCTGGCGGAACGCTTCAACCGGCCTGTGGTGCTGATCACCACCGGATCGCCCGGCGGGGCGGGGCGCGGCTCGGCGCGCTCTGTGGCGGGCTGCGACATCACGGCGGCACTGGCGGAGCACGCCGACATGCTGAGCAGCTACGGCGGCCACTCGATGGCCGCCGGGCTGACGATCGCCGAGGAAAATATAGCGGGTTTCCGGCAGGCGCTGGGCTACACGGTGCGCCGCATGCGGGGGGACGCGCCGCCGGCCGCGGCGCTCACGGTGGACGCTTATGTCGCCCTGGGGGACCTTTCGCTGGCGTTCGCGGACCAGCTTGGCAGGCTGGCCCCGTTTGGCCCCGGCAACCCGCCAGTGACGCTGGCGACGCGGGGCCTGGAGACGCGCTCGCGGCGCGCGCTGGGGCGCGGCGGCGATCACCTGCGCGTGGTGGTGGCGGACGAAAACCGCGTTGAGCGCGAGGTCATCTGGTGGGGGGGCGCTGAAGGCGAATTTCCCAACGGGCGTTTTGATCTGGCCTACAGCGTCCGGGTCAGCCGGTTCAGCGGCGAGCCGGAGGTGCTGCTGGAGTGGATTGACGCGCGCGAAACCGGGGCGAAAGCGGCGGAGGTTGTCACCGCTGCCGCTGCCGCCGTCGCGGGCGATTACCGCCAGTCGGACAGCCTGCTGGCGGACCTGGCCGAGCTGCGCGCGCGCGAACCCGGCCTTGTTGTATGGCGCGAGGCTGACGATCAGGTGGATGGCCTGACACGCGCGCAGTTAGCGCCGGCGCCGGCGCTGGCCGTCTGGACGATCCCGCCGGGGCCGGATGTCTGGCGGATGGCCCTGGAGCGCGCCCAGCCGGCGCGAATCTATCTGTTGGGGGCCGACCCCGGCGTGGACGCGCCGGGCGCGTTTATCGGCCGGCTGGCGGGCCTGGCGAAAGCGGCGCTGCGGCGGGGCGCGCCGGTGTCCGCGGCCGACCTGGCGGCGGCGATGGCCCACAACGAAGCGGCCGTTCGCGCCGGGCTGCGGCTGCTGGCGGCTGAGGGCTATCTCACCGTGCGGGAACAGCGCGACGGCCTGCTGAGCTTGAGCGCCTCAGGCGCGCCGGACGACGCCGAGCTGGTCAAGGCCCGGCGCGAGCTGGAGTGGCTGCTGAAGGAAGCCGCCACGTACCGCCGTTACTGGCGCGGCGCGCAGCAGCTTCCAGGGCTGTCGCGCATTTATCCCTGAGTGGCGTGAAAGATGTGTTCGACCGCGCCGGGGGTTTCTGCCACGCTGGCGTAGAGCGCGTCGAGCGCGTCGGCTGGCGATTTGCCTGCGGCCCGCAGCAGCGCCAGCGCCGCCGTGATCACCGGCGCCGCGAACGACGTGCCCGCCCACCACGCCCAGCCGCTGCGATTGGGGGCGGTCGCGCCCGGCAGCGGGCCGATATAAACGCCCAACATGCCGTCGCCAGCGAGCGCCGTGCCGCTGCTGTCCTGGCCGCCGCCGAACGTGGCGATCCCCGCGCCGCCGCTGTCCGAAATGTTGGAGTAGCTGGCGGGCGCGTCGCTGTTCTTCTGGAGCGCCCCCACGCCGATGACCGCGCTCAGCGCGGCGGGCATCCGGGCGGGCGGGCGCACATGGTTGGCGCCGTCGTTGCCCGCTGCGGCCACGATCAGCGCGCCGCGCCCCTGGAGCGCTTCGCAGACGCGCCTGAGCGGCAGATGCGAGCGCTCGACGAAGCCGGGGCGGGCGCCCAGCCAGTCGCGGAACCAGCGCCAGTCGTCAAACTGGGCGGGCAGGCTGCGGTGATCCACGTATTCCGGCTGCGGGATGTCGAGCATCAGGCTGAGGTTGACCACCAGCGGACGGCCGTTGTCGCGCCCGGCTGCCAGCGATTCCAGGCCGCGGATGATCGTTTCCAGCGTGCCCACGCCCCAATCGTTGAGCACCTGCACCAGGTGCAGGCTGGCTTCAGGGGCGATCGTGTGGGCGATGCCGGCGGCGAACAGGCCGTGGTCGGACATGAGATAGTCGTGGCCGTAGATGCCGGCGCTGCTGGGATGGGTGTGATCGTTGAGGTCGCGCATGTGCTGGCTGTTGTCGTAGGTAATGCGCAGGCGGCGGTTGGGCAGGGCGAACCCGCCATCAGGGCCGAGCAGCGCGTAGACCAGCGGGTTTTCAGCGGCCAGCCGGGCATAAGCCTCTGCAAGCCGGTCCTGCGGCGGCGCTGTGTCCAGGATGGCGATTTCAACGCCCGCGCCGTCAGATTGATAGGCCGCGTCCGCGCCCGACAGCGTGAACCGGTACGGCGCGCTGGCCGCGCTGCCGGTGAAAGCCTGTGGGCGCGCGCCCGGCCCGCCCAGCCCCAGGTGCATCTGCGCGCTGTTGGCCAGCCAGTTGAGC
The DNA here is from genome assembly GCA_964508745.1 of uncultured Anaerolineaceae bacterium. Lineage (GTDB taxonomy): Bacteria > Chloroflexota > Anaerolineae > Aggregatilineales > Phototrophicaceae > DAOTWC01. Next base: position 9,984 of record CAZDVL010000032.1, read on the forward strand.
GTGACCGCGCTAACGCGGACCGCATCGCCGTTGTCCGGGCGCTGTTCGAAGGCCCTGGCCTGGGCGCCGCGCTTGTCAGGCGCGTCAAGCGCGCTGTCGTACTGCTCGATAAACGCGAGGAAGTCGCGGGCGCCGCTGTCCGCGCGCAGGCGGCCATCAACCGCGCCCGCGTCCACCAGCACGGACGACAAAAACCCCGGCGCGGCGGCGTCCGCGCCCCCTGCGCGCGCGGTCGTGGTCACGCGCGCCGCGGACACCCTGGCGACCGCCTGGGCCAGTCGGTGATCGTCGCTTTTCGCGGCGACGAGCGGGTCGCGCGCCAGGCGTTCGAGCAGCGCGCCCGGCGCGAGCGGCTGGTCGTGTTCCACGAACAAAAGCATTTCCCCCGGAACGAAGAAGGCCAGCGGTTTACGATCAGGGTCAGCCGGCTGTGGTCTGGACATTGACTATCTCCTCCTGCTGGAAGCTGTCAGAGTGGTGCGCTGTCAGTGGGTCAGGGTTGCCGATAAGCTGGAACGCGCCCCAGAAGGCCGGGTGCAGGCGAGGCGTGTGGGCCAGGATGGCCTGCTGGGCCGCCCGCAGCGCGGCGGCTTTGGATGTGCCCTGGCGCAGCGCGCTGTATACCTGCCGCATGATCTGCAAGGCGATGTCGTCATCCACGCGCCACAGGCTGGCGATGAGCGCGCCCGCGCCCGCGTAGAGGAAGCCGTGCCCCAGGCCGATAAGCTCGTCGCCGGGCGTGACCCGCGCACGGCCTGTTTCGCAGACGCTCAGCGTAACCAGCTCGAAACTGAGGTCGTTCTGTAACAGGTCGTCGGTAAAGAGCTGGCCGTCGGCAAGCTGGATATAAGAGAAGTCCGGCTGGTCGATCCGGTATTTTCCGTGCGCGGCGATGTGGAGAATCTGCCGGGGCGCCGCCGCCAGCGCCTGGCGATTTGCGTCGGCTTCGGCGTATAACTGGCCGCCGAACAGGTCGAAAACGGCCTGGGCCTCTGCCTGCGTGTTGGGAAGCAGGCCGTTATGTGAGTGCGCTAGCACCAGCGCGCCTCCGCCGCGGCGCGGGCTGCGCTGGGCCGCCAGGCCGGCGGCGGGCAGCGTCACCAGCTCGTGCTGCTGAATTAAGTACTGTTCGCCGTCGTGCAGCAGGTTGAACGGCAGATAGTGGAGCGCGCCATACGGCACGATCACGACGCGCGCGCGCCCGGCCAGCGCGGCGGCCAGCGGCGCGATCAGCGCGGCGTGCAGGCGCTGCAGCACAGTCAGGGTGTAGTTGTAAAGCCCTTGGGTCACTGGCGCGTCCCGGCCGGCGCGCAGCGCGCGGTCTGTGTAGAGCTGGAGCTTTTCGATCAGGCTGTTCAGCGCGTCAGGCGCGATATTCAGCGCGTGCACCTGCAGGCCGCGCGTGTTCAGCGTAAACGCCCACAGGTGCTCGCCGTCGTTATAGTACTCCACCAGCACAGTGTCTGGGCTGATGGCCGCCTGAATGTCGGCCAGCGCGATCGCCGGCCCGCTGCGCTCGGCGGCGCGGCCGTCGCCCAGCAGATACAGGCGCTCGGTGAGCGCGCGCATGCGCCGTTCGCAGGCCGCCAGCTCGGCCAGCGCCTGCTGTGGGGCCAGGCGCGGCACAGGCTGGCTGGCATTGTCAGCGGCGGCGGGTTCGTGCGCCATACGATAATACCAGTGGTGGCGGGCGCGCAGTTGGTCCAGTTCCTCAACCATCTGCCGGGCTTCGGGCATGTCGGTCGCCCAACGCACGGTTTCACGGTTGACCAGATGGCCGAGCAGCACCTGCGTTTTTGCCTTCTCCAGCGTCTCAAACGCCTGAACAGGCCGGTTGTCGCGCAGGTGCATGCAGATAAGCGCGCGCAGCGCCTCGCCTTTGTCCTCCAGGAAGCCGGCGCGCAGCGTCACCGTGAGCCGGCGCTGAAGGCGTTCAACGGTGGCGGCGGCGGCCTGATAGTGGCGCGCGGCCCGCAGGCTGCGCTGCTGCGCCGCCTCGATGTGGCCCAGCAGCAGATGCGCGCTGTAGAGCAGGGCCGGCACATGGCACTGGTGCGCCAGCCGGGCGGCGCGGGCGGCCTGCTCGGCGGCGGCGTCCAGGTCGCCGGCGGCAAACGCGGCCTGGGCGGCCAGCAGCGCCGTCTCCGCGAAGGTGACACGGTGTTCATCCGGGTTCAGGCTGGCGGCGGCGGACTGCGCGGCGCGCAGGGCGGCCTGGTGGTCGCCCTGGCGCAGGGCGATGCGCCCCCGGCGCAGATGCACGGTCGCGTTCCAGGCGGGCGCGCCCAACGCCGCGTACAGCGGCTCAGCTTCCTCAAGCGCCGCCAGCGCGGCATCGTCATCGCCCAGCGCCGCTTCGGCGGTCGCCAGATACAAAAGCGTGCGCGCCAGCCCCAGCTCGGCGCCCTGCTGCCGGTACGCTGCGATCACCTCGCGGGCGAGGTCGCGCGCTTGTCGGTAGCGGTTCAGGGCCAGGTAGCACTCAACCATTTCGCGCCGCGCCAGCGTCTGCTGGACCGGCAGCTCGCCGGGCGCAAGGTCGAGCACGTGGTGCAGCAGTCGCAGCGCGCGGCGATAATGGCCCTGCGCCTGGGCGATATAGGCGATGTTCAGCTCGGCGACCGCCGCCCCGGTGCGCTCGCCGCGCGCCAGCAGGTGATCGTAGGCGCGCTCGTGGCAGCGCATCGCTTCGTCGAACGCCGCGAGGAACGTGTGGGCATAGCCCATGTTGGTGAAAATGTAGGCCAGGTAAGGCGTCCCGGCTTCGCCCATGCTCTCCGCGGTGAGGCGCGCGGACTGGTACATGCTCAGGGCGCGGCGGTGCTCGCCGAGCAGATCGTGGACGATCGCCGTGTTTAAGTCAAGCCGGAGCAGCCGGTCGGTGTCATTGTGGCGGGTGAAGATCTCGCGGGCGGTGTCGGCGTCGGCCAGCGCTTCGTCTACGCGCTTCAGGTCGGCGCTGATGTACAGGCGGCCGATGCGCGTGCGCGCCCAGCCGATTTCGTCCCCGGCTTCGGTGAACATCTGCCCCGCCTGGCCGAGCGTGTCCCACGCTTCTTCAATGCGCCCCAGCAGCTTCACGGCGTCGCCGCGCGCCATCAGGCCCAGCGCGACCAGGCTGGAGCTGTGGCTGTGGCGGCCGATGGCGACAATGGCCTCGGCCAGCGCCAGCGAGCGGTTGGCGTCAATGGTCCAGTGGCGGTCAGCCTCGGCCTTGAGCTGCTGCGCGATAGCCGCCGCATCTGCCGGGTCAAGCGGGGAGGAGAGCAGTTCGGCCAGCGCCTCGCTGTCGCCGTTGAGGAATCTTTGCACAAGGTCAGTCTGCATGGACAAATTGCCCTTACTTAACGTGCGCTGCCGCGGCGGATGCGTTTATTCTTGCGGCGACAGGCCCTGAAGGTCAAGCCCGTCAAGCACAACCACGCGCCCTGTGTGGGCGCGTATGCGCAGGGTTGCCGGCTCGGCGGTGGGCAGCGCGCACTTGAACTCGCTGAATTCGTCCAGGGTCGCCGTGCAGGTGAGCGCGCCGGCCTGGCGCAGTTCGGCCAGCGCGCCGACCCATTCATCCTGCTTTTTCTCGGCGATGATCTGCCCGGTAAGCTCAAAGCCAGAGGCCGCCGGCTGGAATTCGAGGAAGATGGCGATGCCGCTGGCGCGGGCGGTAACCTGCCCTGCGCTGGAGCCGCGCAGCGCCATGACCGGGGTTTGCGGCACAAGCGCCGCGATAAGCTCGCCGGGGCGCGGCAGGCGGGGCAGCCTGAACGGGCGCGGGCGCGCCGCGGGCGTCGGGCCGGGCGCGAGAAAGGCGCGCAGGTCAGCTAGCTCAGCGGCGCAGTGCGGACAGGTGTCCAGGTGGCGCGCGAGCGCGGCGCGCTGGTCCGCGTGCAGAAGCTGGAGGTGATAGTCGCCCAACGCCTGCGGCGATGGACATTCCCAGCGCCAGAGGCCGGCGCGCAGCGCGCTTTCAAGCTGGCCCGCCCGCTGCAAGCGCCCGGAACAGCCCGGACAGCGCTCCAGGTGCTGCAAAACTTCGGGCGCGGCCTCGCCATCAAGAGCCGCGGTGAGCTGGTCTTCAGTTAGTGCCGGCGGCTGAGTGCATTCCATCCGTCTGTTTCCCTGTTGATGTGTATGCTGTGCGTTAATTCTGTGTTGTCTGCGTTACCTCAAATAAATGCAGCGGGCGGCGGTTTGTCAGCGCCCGCCAGCCTCAGTTCATCGGCGAGTCAGCGTTTGTCCACTGGCTGATTTTCGGGTCAGCACGCAGGGCGCGCCGGATGCGATAGAGGGCCAGCGTGACCTCGCGCGCGCTGCCCCAGGCGGCAGAGTAGCGGGCGGCGACCTCGGCGGGCTTGAGGTCCAGCACAAAAACGCTGTGCGCCAGCAGTCGGTCATTTTCCTCGGTGAGGGTTTCGCACACAGCGCGCCACAGCGCCGCGGCGTCGGTGTCTGTGCTCAATTCCTGGACCTGTTCGGCAGACTCGGCTGCTGCCAGCGGCACGGCAGTCAGGCGCTGCTGGTCGCGAATGTACTGCGCGATGGCGGTGTGCACGCACAGTTTCAGATAGGCCAGCACCTGTGACAGCAGCGCGAACTGCTGGAATTTTGGCCCGCGCAGGGCGAAGTAAAAATTCGACAGCGCCTGGCTGACGAAGTATTCAGCGTTTTCGTCTGTCTGGTCAAAGCGGCTGTGGTTGTAAACCCACCGGCGCACCTGCGGCTCATAAATCTGATACACGCGCGTGAAAGCGTCCGCCGCGCCGTCCAGCAGCGCCCGGCGCAGCAGCTCGAAGCAGAAGCGGGTGTCGTTGGGCTGCTGGTGTGTGAATTTGCGTGTTTCTTCGGCGCAGCGGGCGGCCAGATCGTCAACGGTCAGTTGCGCAGGATCCATAAAGGGAGGCCCTTGTGCGATGTGCAAGGTTAAGCTGTCACTGTGGACATAAATATCTGTTATCCTGCCACGAAATGATAGTAGCGTGTCTCCGGCCAGGAATCAACCCAATCCCCGCGGCGCGCGCCGCCCGCCAATGTGGAATTCTCAAGGGGCCGGCGTTCACAGCCATGATATGATTCGCTTGTGGCGTAAAACTGGTTTGTTAATCAATCGGGCGGTTTATGGATCAGTTGCAGAATCTGGCGCTGATAGGCGTGCAGGCTGGCCAATCCCAAAAGTTAGAAACGGCGCTGAAGCAGGCGGGCGTGACCGCGCGGCTTCTGGACCGGCCGGCGGCGGCTGCGTGGCAATGGCCGGCGGAGGGGGTAGACGGCGCGATTGTCGCGTTCCCGGCCTGCCGCGCTGACCTTATCCGGCTGGCTGAACTGGCCGCGCCGCTGCCGGTTATCGCGCTGGTTGACGACGAGCCTGCCGGGCTTGAGGCCCTGCGAGCAGGCGCGTGGGATTTTCTGCTCGCTTCCTGGCTTGCGCCCGACAGCGTGCGGCAGGCGCTGTGGCGCGCTGGCGCGCAGCGGCAGCGGCTGGCTGCGCGCGATCAGCGCGAGGCGGAATGCAAGAGCGCGCTTTTTAACAGCCTGGCGGACGGGCTGCTGAACCGTGTGATCGCCGCCGCCAACATCTCGCTGGACAGCGCCGACATTCTGGAGCTGGTGTGCCATGAGCTGGCCCGGATCTTTCAGGTGCCACAGGTGGCGGCCATGATGCTCGATGCGACACAGGGGAACTCCTCGGTTGTGGCCGAGGCTTTGCACGGCGGCGCGCCGTCGCTCCTGGGCAGGGTGGCCCCGGCGGCGGACAACGCGGTCTACGACTATCTGCGGCGCTACGGCATCCCGCTGTTCATTGCGGACAGCGATCACACATCTGACCTGGCAGCGGCCCGCAACGCGCTGCTGCGCGCCGGCTGCGGCTCGTCGATGTTTGTGCCGCTGACGGTGCGGAATGTGATGGCGGGCGCCATCGTGATCAACGCCTATGGGCCGCGCGAATACCCTGACGATGTGTTTTCTCTGCTGGCGAGCGCCGGTTACGCCGTGTCGCAGGCGCTGGAGAACAGCCAACTGCACCGCCAGCTTACGCTGCACAACGCCGAGCTGGAGCGGGTGGTCGCTGAGCGCACCGCCGACCTGCGCCAGATGGGCGAGCGCGTGTCGGCCATCCTGAACGGCGCGGGCGACGCGATCATGCTGGTGCAGGCCGACGGCATTATCGAGATGGCCAACCCGGCCTTCAGGCGGCTGTTTAGCTGCCAGCCGGACGATGAGGCTGCGCTGTCCCTGTGCGAGCTGGTCGAGGCGCAGCACTGCGCCGGCGTGATGAACGCCGTGCAGCGGGTGCTGGCGGACGGCCAGCCGTGCCGGTTGGAGGTGCAGGCGCGGCGGCGCGACGGCGCGTTGTTCGACGCGGACATGACGCTGACGCGGATAGACCAGGGGCGCTACCATGTGGTGTGCAGCCTGCGCGACATCAGCCAGCTTAAAGAAGTTGAGCGCGTCAAGGACCGTTTTATGTCAATGGTCAGCCACGAGCTGCGCACGCCCATCACCACTATTGTGCTGAGCGCGGGCGCGCTGCGGCAGTATTTTGACCGCATGAGCGACGAGCAGCGCCGGCAGGCCATTGCGCGCACGGATCAGCAGGCGCAGGTGCTGGCGGAACTGGTGGAAAGCATCCTCGACCTGTCACGGCTGGAAGGGCGGCGCGGCGGCAAACGCGCGGCGGAGCGGGTGGATGTGCGCGCGCTGGCGCGCGCGGCCGTGGCCGAATTTCTGCCCTCCGCCGCGAGCAAAAGCCAGGCGCTCACGCTGGAGGCTGGCGACGCGCCGCTTGTGCTGCTGGGCGAGGAGGCCGATTTTCTGCGCATCTGGCGCAACCTGATTGGCAACGCCGTCAAGTACACGCCGGCGCACGGGCAGATCACGGTCCGCCTCAGCCACCTGCGGCTGCCCTTAACTGCGGCCGGCGGCGCTAACGGCGCTGCGCAGCAGTTTGATCGCGCGTGTCTGCCGGCTGACCTGCCCACGGGCGACTATCTGCTGGGCCAGGTGGCGGACACCGGGCACGGCATCCCGCCGGAGGACTTTGAGCGCCTGTTTGTGCGCTTTCAGCGCGGCTGGGCCAGCCAGAGCAGCATACCCGGCACCGGGCTGGGGCTGGCGCTGGTGCGCGAGGTCCTGAACCTGTACGGCGGCGGCATTGACGTGGTCAGCGTGAAGGACGCGGGAAGTGTGTTTAGCTTCTGGATACCGGTTGGGAAGGTGAACCCATGACGAAGGTGATGCTTGTCGAGGACAACGTGACACTGCTCAACAGCATCGCGTTTGAACTGGAGATGCGGGGTTACGACATCGTCAAGGCGCTTGATGGGCAGCAGGCGCTGGACATGCTGGCGGTGGACACAGCGCCGCCGGATATTATCGTGAGCGACATCGCCATGCCGAACGTTGACGGCTACGCGCTGCTGAAAACCGTGCAGCAGCGGCCGCAGTGGCAGGGCATCCCGTTTATCTTCCTGACGGCCTTTGATTCGCAGAACGCGGTCCGCGTGGGCAAAGAGCTGGGCGTGGACGATTACCTGGTCAAGCCGTTTCAGCCGGACGACCTGGCCGCGGCGATGGAGAACAAACTGCGCCGTGTGCGCCAGTTCAGGGACAGCGCCGAGCGCCGCCTGGACGACCTGCGCAGCGAGCTGCTGGAGATTATTTCGCACGAGCTGCGCACGCCGCTGACGTCCGTTTACGCCGGCACTGAGCTGCTGGCGGAGAGCGTCGCCGGCATACCGGACGAGACGCTGCAAAGTATGCTGGCGATCATACGCTATGGCGCGCGCCGCATGCACCGGCTGGTGAGCCAGATTGTCATGCTGACGCAGCTTGACAGCGGCGTTGCGGAACGGCTGCTGCGGGAACACCCGCAGGTGTGCGACCTGGCGGCGGTCGTCCGCGAGGCCTGCACCGCCGTTGGCGCGGAGGTGGACAGGCATCAGGTGCGCCTGGAATGCTCGCTGCCGGTGGCCGCCGTGCGGGTGAGGGGCGTCAGCGATGTGCTTACATTCATGGTCGAGGAAATTATCCGCAACGGGGTGATGTACTCTCCGGCTGACACGCCTGTTTGCGTTACGCTCAGCGCGGGCGGCCGTGACGCCGTATTGGTTGTTGAAGATCGCGGGCGGGGGATCGCGGCGGCCGACCTTGAGCGCGTGTGGGAGCGCTTCACACAGCTTGATCGCGGCCAGTACGAACAGCAGGGCGCGGGCCTGGGCCTGGCGCTGGTGCGCGACAGCGCGCGGCTGCACGGCGGCACATGCTGCCTTGAGAGCCAGCCGGGGCAGGGCACGCGCCTGACGCTGACGCTGCCGGTTGTGGAGGTTGAGGCATAATCCGGTACAATCCGGGGGGCACACTTTATAAGCCGAACAGAACCAAGAGGGCCAGTGCGCAGCCAAAAAGACGAGGAACGGACGCAGCGTCTGACTGGAGGCTGGGATGTGAGCGCGCTTGGCCTGAATGCAGCCGGCGGGCCGGGCGATTTTTTGCCCGGTGACTGGGCTGCAGTGCCGGCGTGCAGCCACCTTCAGCCCGCTCTTTATCCCGAACAGCCTTACTGGGGCAAGCGTCTGCGGCAGCTTAACGAAAGCGCCTGGCTCTACCGACGCAGCTTCCCCGTGCCGCTGAAGCAGCACCGGCGGGCGCGCCTGCTGTTCGAGGGGGTTGACTACTTCGCGTCCGTGTGGCTCAACGGCCATTATATCGGCCAGCACGAGGGCCATTTTGCGCCGTTTTCGTTTGACGTGACCGACCGGCTGCTTTATGGCGCGGAGAACACGCTGCACGTTCGCGTGGCCGCGCCCTGGGATGCGCCCAACGCGCGCGGCACTTACCCGTCTGATCACGTGATTCGCGGCCTCGTCAAGGGCCTGTATGAGCACGGCGAAGGGGTTATTCCGCCCGACGTGAACCCCCTGGGCATCTGGCGGCCGGTCGCGCTCGTCTACGACGAGGGGATCAGCATTGATCAGATGCGAATTCGGACCGGCCTGGACGGGCAGGTGAACGTCCGGTTGACGGTGTTCAACGCCACCGGGGCCGTCTGGCGCGGCCGGTTGGACGCCGCCGCTGCGGGCGAAAACCATGACGGCCCCGGCTGTCAGGTGGCGCAGGCGCTCACGCTGCCGCCGGGGCTGCACCACGTTGAAACGGCGCTGCGCATCGCTGAGCCGCTGCTGTGGTGGCCCTGGGATCACGGCGCGGCGAACCTGTATCGCCTGAGCGCGGGCCTGTTCGATGAGCGCGGACAGCAGATGTGCGCCGCCGACATAACGTTTGGCGTGCGCACCGTGCGCCTGGAGCGCACGCCGCACCGGTTCACTTACTATATCAACGAGCGGCCGGTTGCCCTGCGCGGGACATCGTACATGCCGGGGCTTTATCTGTCGCAGGTGACGCCTGAGGCGCTGGCGCGGGACATCAGCCTGGCGCGCGAGGCCAGCCTCAACCTGCTGCGCGTGCACGTTCACGTGGCGCCGCGCGAGCTGTACGAGCTGTGCGATCGGGCCGGCATGATGGTCTGGCAGGATTTCGAGCTGAACTGGGTGCAGGACCCCGCGCCGGCTTTTGAGGCCCGTGCCCGCGCGCTGCAGCGCGAGATGCTGGACCAGCTTGATAACCATCCGTCGGTGATGACCTGGACGTGCCACAACGAGCCGACGATGGTGTTTCTGCGCCGGCAGAACCTGGAGCAGCGCCCGGACCCCGCGCTGTACGCTGATGCGCTGGCGCAGGACGCTTCGCGCCCGGTGTTCATCTGCTCCGGGCAGCTTGAGGACGACTGGCGGCGCGCCGGGGATGTGCATTCCTATTTCGGGGCCATTTGGAGCGAGCGCTACACGGATATTTATTCACAGCGCTACCGGCTGAACACCGAGT
>CAZDVL010000033.1:0-19623 GCA_964508745.1 uncultured Anaerolineaceae bacterium
ATCCGGCACTAAGCTGAAGCCGAGCCAGTATCTGTGGTCGTTCACAGGGCATCCGTCGCGCTGAACATGCTCGTCACAGCATAGCAAGCGTTGATTGCGGTTGTCAAGCCAGGGGAACAGGCGGCTTCAGGGCAGCAGGCCCTCAATGAGGTTGACCACCATCACACCCGCGGCGATGTCAACGCGGACAATCACCTCGTCGGTGGCGGGCAGCAGCACCTCGCCGTGGGCCGGGCTGGCGACCACATACACGTCGTTGGCGCCCGTCTCGATCACATCGCGCAGCGTCCCCAGCGCCTCGCCGTCCACCGTCTCTACCGCCAGCCCGATCAGCTGGTACAGGTAGAACTCGCCCGGCTCCAGCGGGACGGCGTTCTCCAGCGGCACCATCACCAGCAGGTCGCGCAGCAGCTCCGCCTGGCTGCGGTCTTCAACGCCCTGCAGCTTCAGCAGCCCATACGCCTGGTGCATGCGCATGTGTTCAACCTGGTAGGGCTTCACGTCCGGCGAGGCCGGCCCCACGCCGATGTAAACCGCCGCCAGCGTCGGGATGCGCTCCGGGAAGTCGGTGAGGACGCGCATCCGCAGCTCGCCGCGGATGCCGTGCGGGCGCAGGATCTCCCCCAGCAGCAAGTACCGCGGCCCGGCAGGCGGTGTGTCTGCCGGGCCGCTGGAATGTTCAGCCGCCATGCTCAGTTGATCTCAAGGATGACGCGCTTGCTGTCTCTGCCGCGCCCGCCGTCCTGGTCGGCCACGCGCAGCAGCGTGCGCATGGCGTTCGCCACGCGCCCATCCTTGCCGATCACCCGGCCAATGTCCTCCGGGGCAACTTTAAGCTCCACCACAATGGCCGACTGTGTGACCCGCCGCCGCACCTTCACCTGCGACGGGTCGTTCACCAGGCTCTTGGCGATATACGCGATGAGATCCTCCATGGGCGCGCTGTGTGGCTGTCCCTGTGGTCGCATCATTCGCCTCCGTTCTATTCTGACTTGGCGGCTTCGGCGGCGGCTTTGGCCTTCCGGTACGACTGGCCCGCCGCCGGCGACGGGTAGCGCGTCCGGGGGCTGACCGCCGGCGCTGCGGCGCGGGCCGCCGCGGCCTCGGCCACCAGCGCTTCAAGTTCCTCGCCCTTCTTCAGGCGCTCATAGCGCGCCATCGTCCCCAGGCGCACCAGCATCCGCAACACCGCGTCCGTGGGCTGCGCGCCCTGGCTCAGCCAGTAGAGCACGCGCGCTTCATTCACCTGGTCTGTCGGCGGCTCGGTGCGCGGGTTGTGATGCCCGACGATTTCGATAAACCCGCCGTCGTGCGAGGCGCGCTGGTCAGTGATCACCACCCGATACGACGGCTGTTTTTTCAGCCCCATACGACGCAAACGAATCCGAACCATGTGTCTGCTACTCTCCTTATAGTTGCGCTCCCATGCACCTTCTCAGGCGGAGAGCCACTGTCTGACGATGAAACGTGACAGTTGCGGAAGGGCGCGCGGCGCGCCCTAGCGCGGAAAGCCAGGCGGCAGTTTGCCGCCGGGAAAACCGGGCGGCATCCGGCCTTTGCCCATCTGACTCATGAGCTTCTGCATGTCACGGAACTGCTTCAGCAGTTGGTTGACATCCCGCACTTCAACACCGCTGCCGGCGGCGATGCGCTGCCGGCGGCTGGCGTTCAGCACCTTCGGGTTGGCGCGCTCGGCCGGCGTCATCGAGCTGATGATCGCCTCGACCTTGCGCAGGCTGCGCTCCATATCTTCCTGGCTGATCTGCTCCTGAAGCCGGTTCATGCCCGGAATCATGCCCAGAAGCTGTGTGATCGGCCCCATCCTGCGCAGTTTCCGCAGTTGGTCGGCAAAGTCCTGGAGCGTGAACTGGTTTTTCATCAGCTTCTTCTGAAGCCGCAGCGCCTCCTCCTCATCGAAGCTTTCTTCAGCCTTCTCGATGAGTGAAAGCACGTCGCCCATGCCCAGGATGCGCGACGCCAGCCGGTCCGGGTGAAAGACCTCAAAGCGGTCCAGCTTCTCGCCCGTGCCCATAAACTTGATCGGGACGCCGGTCACAGCGCGCATCGAGATCGCGGCCCCGCCGCGCGCGTCGCCGTCCACCTTCGTCAGGATCATGCCGGTGATGCCCACCCGCTCGTTAAAGCCCTGGGCGATGTTGACCGCTTCCTGGCCGGTCATGGCGTCGGCCACCAGCAGAATCTCTGCCGGTTTCGTCCGCTGCTTGATCTGCTCCAGCTCGGTCATGAGCGTGTCGTCAATCTGCAGCCGGCCCGCCGTGTCAATCAGCACAACCGCCGCGCCCGCCTCCGCCGCCATCTTCACGCCGCGCGTCGCGATGTCCACGGGCCGGGCGCTCGTCCCTTCCTCGTGGTACGGCACGCCGATCTGCTTCGCCAGCGTCACAAGCTGGTCAACTGCCGCCGGGCGGTACGTGTCCGCCGCCACCATAAACGGCTGCCGCCCCTCGCGGCGCAGGTACGTCGCCAGCTTGGCGGCGGTGGTCGTCTTGCCCGACCCCTGCAAACCGACCATCATGATGACGTGCGGCTTCGTGCTGCCAGAGAAATTGAGCCGCCCCGGCTCGCCCAGCGTCCCGATCAGTTCCTCATGGACGATCTTGACGACCATCTGCCCCGGCTTGAGGGCTTTGGTGACTTCCGCGCCAATCGCGCGCTCTTTCACCCGCCTGACGAAATCCTTCACCACCGGCAGCGCCACGTCGGCCTCAAGCAGCGCCATGCGCACCTCGCGCATCACGGTGTCAACGTCGCTCTCGGTTAACCGGCCCGAACTGGCAAGGCGGTCAAACGTCGCCTGCAGGCGGTTGGTCAGGTTTTCAAACATGCGGGCAGTTACTTTCCCCAGCGCTCAGCCCTGGCATTGTAGATGAGGGGCGCGCGCCCGTCAAGATTAAGCATCCTTCACAAAGCGGCGGTAGGCGCGGTTGTGCCACACCAGCGGCGACACGGGGTCAGCCTGGCGCCCGGTCGCCAGCACCTCGCCCACAAAGATAGTGTGCGTCCCGCCGTCGTGCGCGCCATACACGCGGCAGTCCAGCCACGCCAGCGCGTCCGCCAGCACCGGCGCCCCCGTCACCTGCGCCACCGTGTCAACGCCGTGGAAACGGTCCGCGCCCGGCGGCAGGTCAACCAGCCCGGCAAACTGGTTACAAACCGCTTCGTGGGCCTCGCCCAGCAGCGAAACGGCGAACACACCGGCGCGGCCAACAAGCTGCGTTGTTTCAGCCGCCTTGTGCAGGCACACCAGAATCAGCGGCGGCTCCAGCGAAATGGACGTGAACGAGCTGACGGTCATGCCCGCCCGCGCGCCGCCGTCGCTCGTTGTGACCACCGTTACACCGCACGTCCACAGCCGCATGGTTTCGCGCAGCGCCAGTTCATCAACCGCCATAACCCTTCGTCCCTGTCTTATGCGCTTTGCTGCCATCATCAATCGAACAAAAGCCGCGCCAGCCGCGGCGCGATGCCGGTCAGGTCGCCGAAGCTCTCGTCAAACAGGCCGCGCGCGCCGCCGATCACCACCGTCGGCACGTCGTTGGCCGTGTGGTGGCGGTTGCCGATGTCCTCGAAGTTACCGTGATCGCTGGTGATAATCATCAGCCCTTCGTCGTCGTCCCAGGCCGCCAGCGCGCCCGCCATCACGCCGTCGAACAGCTCCAGCAGCTCGACCGCCTCCGCCAGCGTGCCACGATGCCCAATCACATCGGTCAGCCAGTGCGAGAAAAAGGCGAAGTCGTAGCGCCGCGCGATCTCCACCATCTTCGCGCCGGCCTCGGCGGGCGTGTAAACGGGGCTGTCGCTGTAGCCAAGCTGGCTGCGCCACGCCTCGCCGGTCCAGTCCACCGCCAGCGCGTCGCCCCGGTACAGCGCCGCTTCGTCAAAAATCGGCAGGCCGGCCTCGTGCGCCGCCTGCTGATAGCTGGCGCGCAGCCGCTTGCCGCTGTTGACGCCTGCGTGCCAGCGCGGCGGGTACGCCTCGATCAGCGCGGCCCGTTTGCCGTGCGCCACCACCTGTTTGAAGAAGTTGTCCTCCGCCAGCAGTTGGCGGGTCGCGGCGTCCGGCTTCGGGCCGTAATGCTGGCCGACCAGCGCCGGCACATTGCGCCCCGTGAGGATCGCGGCCTGCCCCGTCCCGCTCTGCGGCAGGCCCGCCACACCCAGGCGCGGGTCGGTGGGGATAAACAGCGACCGCGCGCCCGCCTGCCGCCCGGTCGTGCGCAGCCAGCGCCGCCCGCCCGCCAGCGCGTCGAGCGTGGGCGTGGCCGCCGCCGCGAACGGGTTCGTCGCCGGGTCGTCGTCGCCCAGGCCCACGCCGTCCAGGAAAATGAGCAGCGCGCGCATCAGCCGGCGCCTCGGCCGGGCCGGCTGGCGAAGTCCAGCAGGAACGGGTTCGTCCGGCGCTCCGCGCCGATCGTCGTCGGCTCCATGTGCCCCGGCAGCACCCGCACGTCGTCGCCCAGCGGCAGCAGCCGGTCAAAAATCGAGCGCAGCAGCGTGTCGTAACTGGCCTTCGGCAGGTCGGTGCGGCCAATGCTGCCAGCGAACAGGCAGTCGCCGCTGAACACAATCTGCTGCGCGCGCATGTAGAAGCTCACATGGCCGGGCGCGTGCCCCGGCGTGAACAGCGTCTCCAGGCGAATGCCGCCCACCTCGATCACCTCCGGCGCGTCCGTCAGCAGCCGATCAGGCTCGGCGGCCTCCGGGAACAGCGCCCCGGTGAACAGCAGCCCCTGCTGCGGCAGGCCCGCCAGGAAAAACAGGTCAGCGGGGTGGATATAAAACGGCGCGCCGGTGCTGTCCTTCAGCGCCTTACTGGCGAGCACATGGTCGAAGTGGCCGTGTGTCGCCAGGATCAGCATAATCGTCCAGCCGGCGGCCCGCGCCGTCTCCGCGATCAGCTCGGCCCTGTCCACCGGGTCAATGACGATCGCCTCGCCAGTGGCCGTGTCCCCGACGATATAGCAGTTGGTGGCGGCGATGCCCAGCGTCAGCGTTTTGATCTCAACCGTCATACCAGCGCCTCCCGCGGCTTCTGGCGGCGCAGCAGCAGCCCCACCAGCGCCGGCAGTTCCTCCATGCGCAGCAGGGCGGCGGCGGCCAGGAAGGCCAGCAGGCCCGCGCCCGCCTCAACCGCGATCTGCGCCACCGTGAACGCCAGACCGCGCGCGGCCAGGCCGGCGCTCAGCCACAGCGCGTTGGCCGCGATGATCGCGGCGGCCATCGCCAGGCTGGCCGCCAGCGTCTTGAGCGTGGTGCGCGCCAGCGCGTTCTCGTTGATGCCGTGCCAGCGCCGCCGCAGCACAAAGACCAGCACCACCACCTCAAACGTCACACCCAGCGAGTTCGCCAGCGCCAGCCCGCCCACGTTCCCCGGCAGCGGCTGCGCGCCAAGCTCCGCGAGCTGCCGCGCCGCCAGGTTATACAGCGGGTTCGCCTCCACCTGCCCCACGCCGCTGAGCGCGAACGACAGCGCCAGGTTGATCAGCGCGCCGCCCAGCGCCGCCCACAGCGGCGTCATCGTGTCCTTGTCGGCGTAAAAGCTGCGCGCCACCACCTCCAGCGCGGAGTGGAACACCATTCCCAGCGCGAAAAACTGGAGCGTGCTGTACACCAGCGCCGACGCCGAAGCGTCAAACGCGCCGCGCTCCAGCAGGCTGACCAGGGGCCGGCCCACGAAGATCAGCCCGACCGCCGCCGGGATGCTGGCGACCATGATAAAGCGCAGCGCGCCGGACATCGCGTCGCGCTTGCCGTCCTGGTCGCCCAGCTCGCTCAGCGCCGCCAGCGTCGGAAAAATAACCACGCCCATCGCCGTGCCGATCAGCGTCTGCGGAATCTGCATCAGCCGCCAGCCCCAGCTCAGCGCGCTGACCGCGCCCGTCCCCAGCCGCGACGCGATGTTGTTCATCACCAGAAAGTTCAGGCTAAAGACGCCCAGCCCGGCGATGCGCGGCAGCATCAGCCGCGCGATGCGCCACAACTGCGGGTCGCGCAGCCCCAGTTCCGGCCACCAGCGCGCCCGGAAGTGTACCAGCCCTGGCAGTTGTACGCCCAGGTGCAGCGCCGCGCCCAGTACCGCCCCCGCCGCGATGCCGTTCACGCCCAGCGGACGAATGAGGAACACCACGCCGAACAGGATGCCCAGGTCAAACATGATCGGGGCCAGCGCCGGCAGCAGGAAATGGTTGTGGCTTTGCAGAATGCCCATGCTGATGCCGCTGACCGAGAAAATCAGCGTGCTCACCAGCAGAATGCGCATCAGCTCAACGGTCTGCGCCTGCGCCGCGGCGTCAAACCCCGGCGCAACCAGCGTCGCCACCAGCCAGGGCGCGGCCACAAACACCGCCGCGCTGACGATCAGCGTCAGCGTGAACACGCTGTTGATGACGTGTGCCGCCACCCGCCACGCCCCGGCGCGGTCGCCCCTGGCCAGCAGGCCGCCAAACACCGGTATGAACGCATGCGCCAGCGCGCCGCCAGCGATCAGCGTGAAGATCAGCTCTGGCACGCTGTTGGCGGCGACAAACGCATCCCACTCCTGCCCCACGCCGAACACCTGGGCAATGACGACCGTCTGCCCCAGACTGATGGCTTTGGCCGCGCCGAACGCCAGCATCACCACCAGCGTTGAGCGCGCCAGCCGCCGATTCTGTGTGTCTGCTGCGCCGGCCTGCGGCGTGTCGCGGCTTTCATCCACGCGCTGCCACTCCTACGAATTCAGGCGGTCGAGGGCGGCGCGGGCGTCAGCGTAGCGCGGGTTGTGCGCCAGCGCCTGCCGGAAGGCGTCTGCCGCCGCCGCCGTGTTGCCCTGCATCGCCAGCACGCGCCCGTTCCAGTAGTAGGTTTCTTCCACAAACTGCGCGCCGTTGGCCAGGTTGGCGTTGACCAGCGCCAGCACGTCGTCATAGCGCCCGGCGTTGAAATACGCCTCGAACGGCCCGAACTGATACCACGTGATGCGCCAGGGCAGCGTTCCCACACGGCGCGCCTGGTCGAAGGCCGCCGCCGCTTCCTCGTAACGGCCCAGGCGCGTGTAGGACGTGCCCATATTGAACCAGGCGAAGGCGTTCTGCGGGTTGGCGCGCGCCTCGGCCTGCGCCACCGCCAGCGCGTGTTCCGCCGCCGTCGTCAGGTCCGCCAGCTCGCCCAGAATGGCGCGCACCTCGTCCTCGCGCTCCTGCGCGTACAGCACGATAAACGTGCGGTTGAAGTGCTGCCAGTTCGCGTCCACATCTGAGTACGTCTCGGCGATGCCCTCGCCGTTCTCGCCGGTCCCAAGATAGCTGTCGTAGACGTAGAACACGCCCAGCGTGTCGTCATAGCCGACCACCGTCTGGTAGTGGCCGATCCAGTCATAGCCCTCTGGCATGTAGCCGGTTTCGATGACAACCGGGAAGCCGGCGGCGATAAACGCCCGCAGCATCTCGGTCGTGCCGCCGATGCGCGTCACCGCGCGCACGCCGGTCCGCTCGTTCACGAACGAGACCATCTCGCCGGGGTTAACGTTCTTGTCCTCACGGTTCGGCTTGAGGTACTCGGCGGCCACGCTCTGTTCCTGCGTCCAGCCGTAGAAGCTTAACGCCATCGTCAGGTTGGCCGGGCCGCAGTTGTTCCACGTCTGCTTGACGTGCCTGATGCCGAACAGGCGCTCGGCTGACGGGCGCGCCGGCACAGCCGCCGCCACCGCCAGCAGGCTGCCCTCGCCCGCGTCCGCGCCGCCCGCCTGCGTGGGCACAATCTCCGTCGGGAACGGCGTGAAGGTTGGCGGCACAGGCGTGGCCGTCGCCGGCAGCGTCGCCGTCGGCGTGGCGCTGGGCACAATCTCAACCGCCGCCTGCGTGGGCACGGCTGTTACCGCGCCGGTCGGCGTGACCAGCGCCAGCGGCGCATCCAGCAGTTCCTCCGGCGAGATCGCGCTCTCGCCCTGCGGCAGCGCCGTCGGCAGCACGCCGCCCTGCGGCGTCGGCGGCATAAAGGCGCGCATAAACGGCAGTTGGTCAATGACGCGCTGCTGCTGCCCCGGCAGCAGCGCCGTCCGAAAAACGACAATCCCGGCCGCGCCGCCCAGCACCGCCAGCAGCACCAGGCCAATCACGATCCACAGCAGCAGCGGCGGCGGCGCAACCTGGCGCCGCGCCACCTGCGGGTGATCGTTCCGTGTGGTGTCCTGGCCTGTTGTGTGTTCAGACATGCAGCTAAATCTCCACCTGAATCGTTACGGTAAAAACGCTAGTGTGCCATGCTTTAGGGCACGTGCCAACTTACGATTCCCCCACGATTCGCGCATTATACTGGTCGCGGCGCTGGTTGACGATAGTCGGCACTGCTAGAATGTTGAGGCTGTCACAGCCAGAACGGGCTTACAGTATCAGTAAAGCGACGCGCTAACCACCCGGAGCAGCTATGCGCAAATACCGCAACCGCATTCTCATTGGGCTGGCTGTCGGCTTCGTTATCTACGCCGGCCTGCTGCTGCTGGTCAACACCGAGGCGCTGGTCGTCCAGTTGCAGGTTTTCCCCTGGGCGCTGCTGATCCCCGTGATTCTGCTCAAGTTCGTGGCCTGGTTCTTCCGCTTCTTACAGTGGCACTACTTCCTCGGCGTCATCGAAGCGCGCGACAAAATCGCGCTGTTCGACAGCGTTGTGCTGTTCATTGCGGGCTTTTCGATGGCCGTCAGCCCCGGCAAGGCCGCCGAAGTGCTGAAGGCGGTCGTCCTGCGCGCCAAGACCGGCACGCCGGTCGCCGCCGGCACGTCGGTGGTGATCGCCGAGCGCGTGGTTGACGGCCTGGCGGTCATCATCCTGGCTTTCGTGGCGCTGCTGCTGGGCGGCGGCAGCGTCAACCTGGGCGGCTTCGGCTCGCTGATCTACCTGTCCGCCGGCCTGCTGCTGGCCGGGCTGGTCGCCGTGCGCATCCGCCCGCTGGCTTATTTCGTCCTCAACCTTGTCAGGCGGCTGCCGCTGCTGCGCCGGCTGCACGGCGCGCTGGTTCAGTTCTACGAGAGCAGCTTCGAGGTCTTCCGGCCGCGCCACCTGCTGCCGACTGTAACCTTCGGCATGGTCGCCGCCCTGGGCGACGCGCTGGGCTTCGTCATCATCCTCGCCGGCTTCGGCCTGGAGCCTACCTGGACGCTGTTTTTGCAGGCCATCGTGATTATCTGCCTGTCGTCGGCCATCGGCGCGCTCAGCGGCGTGCCCAACGGCGCGGGCATCACCGAAGTGTCGGTCAGCGCCATGCTCATGGTCATTGTCGCGCCGCAGAACCCGGCGCTCACCGCGCCGGTCGCGGCGGCGGCGGCGCTCATCGAGGGCTTCTTCCACAAGTGGTTCCGCGTGTTCGTCGGCCTGGCCGTCGCCGTGATCTTCCGCCGCCGGCTGTTCCCGCCGTCGGTCGAGGCCGAGATCAGCGCGCTGGAGCGCGAGCGCGAACAGGCGCGGCGGCAGGTTGAATATGGGAGCAGCGGCGCATGACGACAGCCTGGGGCGTTGACCTCCACAGCCACACCTTCTGGTCGAAGGATTCGCTCACCCGCTTCGAGACGATCCTGCGCCTGTGCGACCAGCGCGGCATTGACCGCATCGCCATCACCGACCACAACAGCACCGCCGGCGCGCGGGCGCTCAAAGCGCTGGCGCCCGAACGAGTCATCGTCGGCGAGGAAATCATGACCACGCAGGGCGAAATCCTGGCCTACTATGTGCAGGAAACGGTTCCGGCCGGCCTCACGCCCGCCGAAACCATCCGCCGCCTGCGCGCGCAGGGCGCGGTGATCAGCGTGTCGCACCCCTTCGACCGGCTGCGGAAAGGCGCCTGGCGCGAGGAAGACCTGCTGCGCATTGTCGAGCAGGTGGACGCCATCGAAATCTTCAACGCCCGCTGCCTGTTCCCACAGGACAACGCCCGCGCCGCCGCGTTCGCCGCCCAGCACGGGCTGCGCGGCACCGCCGGGTCCGACGGGCACACCGCGCCAGAGTACGGGCGCGCGCTCACGCGGCTGCGCCCGTTCGCCGACACGCCGCAGGATTTCCTCGCCGCGCTCAGCGACGCTGGCTATCTGCAGCGGCTCAGCGGCTTTCACGTCCATTTTGGCAGCAGCGCCGCTAAATGGTCGCGCAAGCTGGGGCTTGTGCCCCACCAGCCGCAGGAAAAGTAGCTCAGTTCCCCGTCATCAGCGACTGGTGCGCCACTGCCAGCGCCTGCCCGCCAATATCCGCCGCCAGCCCAGGGTCGCGGCTGTCCTCCAGCACCACCGCCACCGCCAGCCCGCGCAGCCCCGGCAGCGTCGCAAACCCGACGAACCACGCCTGCGCGCTGTCGCCCGCGTAGGCCAGCGCGGCGTGCCCGCCAATGTCCAGGCCGGGCCGGGCCGCGTTCAGCGCCGCGCCCTGCGCGACCGCGCCGCGCATCAGGTCCTGAAGCTGGCGCGCCGTCGCGGCGGTGATATACGGCAGCGTCGGGCGCACATCGCGCGCCGCGATCCAGTCGTCCGCGCCCGGCGCGCGCGTCTCCGCCAGCAGGTACGGCTGCGGCGCGTTGCCGTCGTTGATAACCGCCGCCGCCATCGCCGCCGCTTCCAGCGGCGACACGACGATGCTGCCCTGCCCCAGCGCCATCTCCGCCAGGTTGTCCGCCGTGACCGCCGTGACGGTCGGCGCGGCGTCCGCCGCGCGCGCCCGCGCCGCGAACCCGGCCAGCGCGGGCGGGTCATAGAAGTGAAACATTTCAAACGTCGCCTGGACCGCCTCCGGCCCCAGCGCCAGCGCGAGCTGGCGGAACGGCTCCGGGCAGGCGAAGCCGTAGGCCGCGCTCAGCGTCAGCGCGTCGAACGGCAGCCGCACGGCGCACGTCAGCGTCACGCCGGCGACCTCCACCGCCGCCGCCCCCCCCTCGATCGGCTGCTCCAGCGGCTGCCCGTCGATCAGCCCCGCCGCCAGCATGGGCGTCTGCATCACGCCGCCCGGCTGGTAGGCGCCCTGCAGCGCCCGGTTGAAAAATGGCCTGCCGGGGTCAGCCACCAGCGCCTGCCAGGCGGCCTCCAGCGTGTTGGGGTCGAATGTCGGCGCGCTCGCCAGCCCCAGGATCGCGCCGCTGGGGACCGCCAGCACCACCGCCGCGCCGCTGCGCCCGTCCAGCGCCGCCGCCAGCGTCTGCTGCACCGCCAGGTCGAGCGTCAGCCGCACGTCAGAGCCGCGCTGAGGCCGGTGCAGCAGCCCGGCGCTGAGGGTGTTCCACAGGTCGTTCGGCAGCGTGTCGCCGCGCAGCGCCGCGTTATAGGCCGCCTCCGCCCCGCCCACGCCGTAGCGCAGGCTGGCGTAGCCAGTGACCGAGCTGGTCGCCGGGTGCGGGTAAACGCGCTGCGGGAACTGGCTGCCGTCGCCCAGCGCCGAGGTCGCCAGCACATTTCCGCGCCAGTCAACAATGTCGCCGCGCACAATCGAGGCCTCCGCCTCCACCAGGCGCGGGTTATCGGCCCGCGTCAGAATTGTGTCCGGGCCGACAATCGCCCAGTACGACGCCGCCAGCGCCACCAGCGCGAACGACACCAGCAGGCCGGCCGCCAGCCGGTTCAGCGCGCGCGCCGCGTGCATCGCCGCTAATCCTCCCCCGCCGACAGCCGGATCAGCAGGCCCAGCGCGACAAAGCTGACCAGCAGCGAGCTGCCGCCGTAGCTGAAGAACGGCAGCGTCATCCCGGTCAGCGGCAGCAGCTTGAGCACGCCGCCCATAATCATCAGGCTCTGCACCGCCAGCAGCAGGCCTAGCCCAACCGCCAGCAGCGACCGGAACGAGCGCAGCGGGTAGCGCAAAGCCGCCCGCAGCCCGCGCAGGCTCAGCGCCGCCGCCGCGCAGATCAGCGCGCCGACGCCCAGCAGCCCCCATTCCTCCGCCACCGCCGCGAACACGAAATCGGAGTGTACGACGGGCACATAGCCGGGCGTGCCCTGCCCGATCCCCTGCCCGAACACGCCGCCCGCCGCGAACGCCTGCAAACTCTGCACAATCTGATAGGCGCGGCCCTCGGCCTCCGCCCAGGGGTTGAGCCAGATGTCCACGCGCAGCTCCACCACGGCGAACAGGCTGTAGGCCGCCAGCACCGCCGCCAGCCCCAGCAGCGCGCCGCCTGCCAGAATCCACAGCGACCCGCTGGCCGTGTACAGCAGCAGCAAAAACACGATAAAGAACAGGCCGGCGGTGCCCAGGTCGCGCTGCCACACCAGGATCACTACGGACAAGCCCCACATGAGCAGCACCGGCCCCGCCACGCGCGGCGAAAACATGCGCCGCGTCTCCGGCAGCGGCGCGCGCAGCGCCGGGAACTGCTCCGCCAGGTAGCTGGCGAGGAAGGCCACCAGCAGAATTTTCAGCACCTCTGACGGCTGGATAAACAGCCCGCCCAGCCCCAGCCACAGCGCCGGCGCGCCCGTCAGCCCGGAGGGGTTGCGCCCCAGCAGAATCGTCGCCGCCAGCAGGCCCAACCCCAGCGCCAGAATGAGATAGCGGTAGCTGCGCAGCCAGCGCAGGCCGTGCGCGAAACCGGCTGTCGCCAGCAGCGCCGCCGTTGACAGCAGCAGCCACAGCGCCTGGCGGTCGGCGAACGCCGGCGTCAGCCGGCCAATCACCAGCAGCCCCCACCCGCTCAGAAACAGGCCCAGCGGGAACAGCAGCGGGTCGCGGTTGGGCAGGCGGCGCTCCAGCCAGCGGTGGCCGGCGGCAGCGCACACCGCCCACACGCCCAGGTACGCCCAGGGCCGCCAGCCGCTGGCCGGCCGCACGATCCACAGCGCCAGCGCGTTCACCGCCAGAAACGCGCCCGCCAGCGCCAGCAGCGCGGCGGCGCGGCGCGGCGCGGCGCTGTGGCCCGCGGAAGGCAGCGTGCGCAGCGCGCTCAAGGCTGCGGCGCGAGGCCCAGCGCGCGCGCGACCAGCGGGCGCAGGCGCTCCAGCGTTTCCGCCGGAACGCTGGCGCGGCTGGTGAGAAAAGCGTTGTCGAGCGCGGTGTGGCTCGGCGTTCTCAGCGCCGTGTCCAGCCGTTCGACCGCCACCGCGACCGCCCGCTGCGCCATCTCGACATTCCGGTTCAGCGTCGCGATCACCATGTCCACCGTGACCGGTTCCTCGCTGGTGTGCCACACGTCGTAGTCGGTGATGTGCGCCATCGCCGTGTAGGCGATCTCCGCCTCGCGCGCCAGAAACGCCTCCGGGCAGGTGGTCATGCCAATGATGCTGCACCCAAGCTGGCGGAAAATGTGGCTTTCGGCGCGCGTGCTGAAGCGCGGCCCCTCGATAATCACGAACGTGCCGCCCCGGTGCACCACGCCGCCCGCCGCCGCCGCCGCGTCGGCCACGACCGCGTTCAGCGCCGGGCAGAACGGCTCCGCGACCGACACGTGCGCCACCAGGCCGGTGTCGAAAAACGACCGCCCCCGTTCGGCGCGCGTGTGGTCATACAGCTGGTCGGGCACGACGATCTGCCCCGGCGCCAGCTCCTCGCGCAGCGAGCCGCAGGCGTTGACGCCGATAATGAAGCGCACGCCCATCGTCTTGAGCGCGTAAATGTTGGCGCGGTACGGCACGGTGGAGGGTGTGTAAATGTGGCCGGCCCCATGACGCGGCAGAAAGGCGACGCGCTTGCCGCGCAGCGTGCCCACTACGATCTCGGCGCTGGGCCGGCCAAACGGCGTGCTGACGCTGTATGACACCCGGTCGCTGATCTCCGGCATGTTGTAGACGCCAGAGCCGCCAATCACGCCAATTGCGACTTGCTCCACAGGACTCCCCCTTCGCGTGTGCCGCTGTCCTCAGGTCAGGCTAATGCGATACCGCACCGTCCCGATGCCGATGATGTCGCCGTCGGCAATCACAACCGCCTGGTTGATGGGTATCTCGTTGATCGTCGTGCCGTTGCGGCTCTGCCGGTCCTCTAACCACCACTGGCCGTCGCGCATCGCCACCAGCGCGTGTTCGCTGCTGGCGAACGTGTCATTGACCGTCACCGTGTTGGTGGGCGCGCGCCCCAGGCTGGTCAGCGGCAGCAGCGGAAAGACCTGCCCGGTGAACACGTAATCGCCGTCCAGCTCGTGCATTTCCACCAGTTGGCCATAGCTGCGCTGGCTCGCCTCCAGCTCGGCCGTCAGCAGGCGGTGGTCGCGCCACAGCGCCGCCAGAATCACCAGCAGCAGGCTGAGCAGCAGACCGCCCGAAACAACACGCAGCAGCAGCAGAACGGCTTCGGTGCTCACAGCAGATCAGTCAAAATCAACCGGGTCCAGCGTGTCGGTCTGCGGCAGATCAGCGGGGCCGTCCTCCAGGTACAGCAGCGAGGTCGTGCCCATCCGAATTACGTCGCCCGGCTGCAGGCGGTGTTCGCGCACGCGCACATCGTTGACATACACCCCCGCCTGGCTGTCGGTGTCGAAGATGGTGTAATACCCGAACCGCAGGCGCACCTGCGCGTGCAGCCGCGACACATAGGGGTCGTCCAGCACGATCGCGTTGCTCCGGTCGCGCCCGATGCTCACAATCGCCTGCTCCAGCGGGGCGCCGGGGCCGCCGTTGATGATAAGCTGGGCGCTGCGCGGCGCCGGCTCATGCGCGGCCTGGATGCGCTTCATAATCGTGGTTGTGCTGGCGGGCGCGCTCACATGCCGCGAGGACACCCTGATCTGCGCGTCGCCCAGCGCTGCGTCAGGCACAAACGCCACCTCCGGCACGTTCCTGAGCTGGTAGCCCGCGCTGGCCGCGGCCTCTACCAGCAGGTCGCTCAGCGCCTGCGCCAGCTCCGGGTAGCGCGTTTCGATCTGGCGCTGCACGCTCTCGCTGACGTGAACGGCGTAATAGTCGGGCGCGACCGGGCGCGCGTCGCCGCCGCTGGCCGGCCGCAGGCCGCTCTCCATGGCGCGCGCCAGGCGCAGGGCGACATCGCGCGCGTGCAGGCGCCGGCTGAAAAAGTAGGCGAAGACGCCCTCAATAACCGTTTCAAGCCGGGCTTCAAGCTGGGCGATCTGCATCTCGTTCATCGCCCGGCATTATAGCCCAATCCGCCGCGCGCCAGCAATGCGTAACCCACGCCCCGGAAACAAAACAGACACCGCGTTGGGCAAGCGGTGTCTGTTCACAGGTTTTTGCTGAATGTCGGCCTTAGAAGTTGGCGACGAAAACCGGGTCTGTCGGCACAAAGTCCACCCAGATCGGCGCGATCTCGACGTTCACATCTTCAGCGGCGCGCCGGTCCTTCAGCCAGGCGGTAAACTCCTGCTCCTTGAGCTGCTCGCCCTCGCGCGCGCTCACAGGGCGGAACTCGCGCCCGCGCACCTGGATCACGTGCCAGCCAAACTCGGACTGTACCGGGCCGACGATCTCGCCCAGCGGGGCGTCGGTCACGGCCTGCGCGAACGGCGCGACAAACCCGCCGCTCGGCGACCAGCCCAGCTCGCCGCCCTGGCTGCCAGAGCCGGTGTCGGTTGACACCGCGCGCGCCAGTTCGGCGAACGACTCGCCGCCGCGCAGGGCCTCGACCACATCCAGCGCGTCGGCCTCGGTTTCCAGCAGGATGTGGCGGGCGTTCACGTAGAGCGCCTGGTTCTCCGGCGTCTCGATCACCGCGTCGCGCAGCGCCGCCCGCAGCGCCTGGGCTTCAAAGTAGGCGTTGATGTCGGCGTCGCTCAGGCGCGCCGAGCTGCGCAGGTAAGCGAAGAACTCGTCCCGCTGCTTGTTATATTCCGTCGTCTGTTCCTCCGCCGTCAGCGTGGCGGTGGGCATGGCCGTCGGGAAAGGCGTCCCGGTGGCGGTCGCCTCCACCGCGGCGGTCGCCTCGCCCGTCGCCTCCGCCGTGACCTCCACCGCCGGCGCGGGCGTGCTGGTCGGCACGGGCGACGGCGTGGGCGACACAAACGGCGTCGGCGTTTCGGTTGGCGTCGGCGTTTCGGTGGCGGGCTGGCCGGCCGTCAGGGGGTCAAACCCGAAGAAGCTGCTGACACGCTTCTGCACGTCCTCGTCGCTGACGCTGATGCCGCGCGCGGCGGCTTCCTGGCGCACCAGCGCGTCGTCCACCATCCGGTTGATCACTTCGTTGCCAAGCTGGTCCGGTATCTGCACCTGCGCCAGCCACGTCCGCAGCGGCTCCTGGCCGGCGTACTGGTTCGGGTCCAGCCCCTGCGCCGTGATCAGCGCCAGATAGCCGTTAATCTGCTGGTTGAGCAGGGCGCGCTCCAGGCGGACGCGCCGTTCAAACTGCGACACGGTGATGCTGTCGCCGTTCACCGTGGCGACGACCCGGTTCGGCGTCACCACCAGCTCGATAACCAGCGCTGCTACCAGAATCACGGCGACAACGGCGACGGTCGCAACCGTGCCGATCACCACCCAGCGCTGAATCTGGGCTTCACGTTCAGCGCGTGACTGGTGCTCGCGCGCGTCTTTTTTGGGGTCCGCAGCGGCAGCCGGTTTCTGCGTGTCCTTCGGCAGGCCGGTTGTCTGGCGTCGTTTAGACATATTTTCAGTGCTCCTGAGATTGAAAGCAGGGCACGGCGTGCCACATGGCACCGCCCGCTCCAGGCCATACCCCGGTGCTGCTCATGCGGTTGGGCGCGTCAATCGCTGACATTCACGAACGGCAGCAGCGCCAGGTGGCGCGCCCGCTTGATCTCCCGCGCCAGGTTGCGCTGGCAGCGCGCACAGTTGCCCGTCTGGCGGCGCGGGCGAATCTTCCCGGTTTCGGTGATGTAGCGCCGCAGCGTGTCCACGTCCTTATAGTCGAAACACTTGCCCTCAGGGCAGTATTCCGTGTTGCGCGACCGCCGCCGGCCGCCCACACCGCCGCGCCGGTCGGGCCGCGGCCCGCCCCGCTCGCCTCTGTCGCCTCGGTCACCCCGGTCGCCGCGCTCTTCACCGCCGCGCCCGCGCCCCTGCGGCCGCCCGCCGTCGCCCAGATCGTCCGCTGAGTCGTCGTAATCTCGGTTGCTCACTCGCGTATCTCCCCTTGCCTGCTGCTGTTAGAAGGCGTAGTCGTCGCCCTCATCGCCATCTTCGCTGCCAATATAATCCATGTGGTGCGAACGGCGGTCGCCCAGCAGAATCATCTCGCTGGCGACCAGTTCCGTCCGAAAGTGCTTCTTGCCGTCTTCATCTTCCCAGCCGCGCGTTTGCAGGCGGCCCTCAACATAGACCTGCTGGCTCCTGGTCAGGTGTGCCTTGCAGATTTCGGCCAGGTTGCCCCAGGCAACCACGTTGAACCACTCCGTCTCCTCACGGCGCTCGCCGTCCGCTGAGGTCCAGGTGCGGCTGGTCGCCACGCTGAAGCTGGTGACGGGCCGCCCGCTGGGCGTGTAGCGCATCTCCGGGTCTCGCCCCAGATAGCCGATGATCATGACTTTGTTCAGGCCGCGTCCCACCGCATCACACCCCCTACCCCTCACATCTGCCCGACAGGTCTGGAACCAGCGCGCCTACTTTTCGGACAGCACAAGCAGGTAGCGCAAAATCTGCGCGGACAGCTTCAGGTTGCGCTCCAGCTCCGGCAGGCCGCTGGGGTCAATTTCTGCGTCCATCTGGACATAGTAACCGTCCCGCTGCTTGTCAATCTCGTAGGCCAGCCGGCGGCGGCCCCAACGGTCAATCTTGGTCACCTGCCCCAGCTCGCCGGCCTCGACCCACGCCTGCACCTGGTTCACGGCGTCGTTGATGACATCCTCGTTCGGGTCCTGCCGCACAATAAACGTCAGTTCGTATGCTTTCTTCACGGGTATTGACTTGTCTCCTTTCCCCGGGAATGCCCCATCGCAGCGCCAGCGCGGCTGGATGAAGCGGAAAGACGCCCGGCGGTGCGCCAGGCGGTGTACAGGCCGTGATGTTACCTGAAGCCCCCCCGTTTGACAACGGTTGATTCGCGGCATGGACCATCGGCTGATTAGCACGGCGCCGCCAACCTGCTAGAATTAAAGCAGGTTGCGGCTCTTGTCAGCATTACGCCGTTTACGGCAGGCAGGGAGAAATCTTCATGAAACGATCGCGCTTCATTTTTGTCGGGGTGCTGCTGGCGCTGCTGCTGGCGCTGGCTACCTCGCTCTATCTGGTTGGGGCGCAGGACCAGCCGGTCTTTCGTATTGGCGTGCTCGACAACGAGAACGGCCCCATCAGCAGCGGCGCGCGTCTGGCCGTCCAGGAAATTAACGCCGCCGGCGGCGTGCTCGGCGCTGACGGCACGTTCTTCCGCCTGGAGCTGGTCATCCAGCCGACCAATTTCGGCGCGAACCTGGCCGAAGCCGTCAACAACCTGCGCCAGGCCAGCACCATCGCCGTGCTCGGCCCGCAGTCAGATGCCGAAGTGCTGAACGGCCTGCCCCTGCTGCAGGGCCTCAACGTCCCGGTGCTGACGTTCGCCGCCGGCGACACCATCATCGTGTCTGACACCACCGGCCGCCTGCTGCGCGTGCGCGCGCAGCAGATCCTCCAGGGGCAGGCCCTGGCCCGCTTTCTGATCGAGGACAGCGGCGTCGCCGACATCACCACCGTCCAGCTTGACCTGGACAGCACCGACCGCGTGATCGGCTTTGCGGAGGCGGCGCGCAGCCTGGGCGTCACCACGCGCTATCACCTGCTGGAAGGCGACGTTGCCGACCTGGTGGCGGCGCTGCTGCAGGAAAACCCGGCGGCGGCGGCGGCCTTCGGCAGCCCAGCCCTCGCCAGCGAGCTGTACACCGCGCTGCGCGGCGCCGGCTGGACCGGGCTGTTCGCCTACGACCGGCTCGACGACCCCGCCTTCCGCCAGGGCGTGCCGCTGGCAGAGCAGGTCGGCGTGCTCTCGACCTCAACCTGGTCGTTCTCTCTGCCCGACGCCGCCAGCGACGCTTTCCTGGGCCGCTATGTGCGCGCCTTCGGCGCAGTCCCCGGCCCGTTTGACGCGGCCGCCTACGACGCCGTTCACCTGCTGGCAGAGGCGATCGGCCTCCCCGGAGAGCTGCTTCCCAACCTCATCAGCCTGCACGATGTCGCAGGCGTCCAGGGCCTGCTCAACCCCTCGCGCACGCCGCTGGCGCGCGGCGAGCTGAGCAGCAGCACGGTCGTCGTCCGCGTGGGCGCGCTGGGCGCGCCGCAGGTCGTCGCCCGCTTCGCCGGCTCAGAGCGCGTGCCGCCGGACCTGGGCACTGTTGTGGAGACCACCCCGACCGCCGCGCCCACCGCCACGCCGGAGGGCGTCGTCATCACCATCGTCAGCGAGCGCCAGAATATCCGCACCGGCCCCGGCGTGCAGTACGACACCATCGGCCAGGCGCAGCGCGACGAACAGTATGAGGTGATCGGCGCCAACCGTGACAACACGTGGGCCGTGATCATGTTCCGCGGCCAGCGGGGCTGGCTGTCGGTGTCGATCGCGGACGTGTTCGGCAACCTCAACAGCGTGCCCATTGTTGAACCGCCGCCCACGCCCACGCCCGGCTTCACCCCCACGCCGATCCCGCCGCAGGAGGCCGACATCGTGATTGACGCGGCCTCGGTCAGCCCGTCACCCATCCGGCCCGGCCAGCCGTTCAACGTCAGTGTGACCGTGCGCAACGCCGGCAACACGGCCGCCGGCCAGTTCGCCGTCGCCGCCACCTTCCCGCCC
>CAZDVL010000034.1:0-19436 GCA_964508745.1 uncultured Anaerolineaceae bacterium
GCGTGTGTCTGCTGCGTAGTATATATCTGCCGCCGCAAACACGCTATTGCGCGCCCGCGCCAGGGTGCATTGCGCGCTGCCGGCGGGGGCGCGCGGGCGCATTTGACTGCTTGACAACGAATCAAAGATTCGACTACACTTAACACGCCATTACACACTGTCACCAGGCGGCGACGCTGTGGGCCAGTGTGGGCACGTTCGCATCACATTTAGTAGGAGCGGTTATAGCGTGGCACAGCGGATCAAAGGCGTGGTGAAGTGGTTCAGCCCGGAAAAGGGGTACGGGTTTATCACGCCGGAAGACGGCCCCGACGTTTTCGTGCATTACACGGCAATTCAGGCCTCAGGCTATCGCAAGCTGGAGGAAGGCACGCAGGTCGAATTCGAAATCACCGAAGGGCCGAAGGGCAAGCAGGCGAGCCAGGTTATCCCGCTGTAAGCAGGGGCGCTGCCGGCAGAATTGAATTGACCACACCGGGCCTATCGCTTAAGATAGGCCCTTATCTTTTCTGCCATCAGGCCACACCGAAAGCGTTCCCTGCCATGAACCTCCAGACGATCCGCGGGACGGCGGCAGCGGTCGCGCGCCAGGCCGGCGCCGAGCTGCTGCGCCGCTATGCCCAGCCGCACACCGAAACCACCAAAAGCGGCGCCACCGACATCGTGACCGAGGCCGACCACGCCGCCGACGCCGTGATCGTCGCCGCGCTGCGGGCCGCCTTCCCCGACGACCGCATCGTGACCGAGGAAAGCGGCGCCAGCGGCGGCGCGGCGGGCGCCCGCACCTGGTACGTGGACCCGCTCGACGGCACGACCAACTTCGCGGCGGGCTTTCCGTTTTTCTGCGTCAGCCTGGGCCTGGCGGACAGCGACGGCAGCCCGCTGGTGGGCGCGGTGTACGACCCGGTCGCCAATGAAATGTTCACCGCCGCCCGCGGCCAGGGCGCGGCGCTCAACGGGCGGCCGCTGCGCGTGTCGGCCACCGACACGCTGCGGCGCGCGCTGGTGTGCACCGGCTTCCCCTACAACTACGCCACCAACCCCGACAACAACCAGGGCCGCTGGAACGCGGTGCTGCCGCGCGTGCGCGCCCTGCGCTGTTTCGGCGCGGCGGCGCTGGAGCTGTGCTACGTCGCCGCCGGGCGCGCTGACGGCCAGTGGGAGGCTTATCTGAACCCCTGGGATCTGATGGCTGGTGTGCTGATGGTGACTGAGGCCGGCGGCACAGTGACAGATTTCGCGGGCGGGACAGAGGGCGTGCATCAGGGCCGGCTGGTCAGCAGCAACGGGCACATCCACGCCGACCTGCTGGCGGCGCTGGCGGCGCGCAGCGGCTAACCCTCGCGGAACAGGACCATCGTGGCGCCAAACGAGATGATGTCGCCGTCGCGCAGCATGCGCCCCTTGTCGTTGACCAGCGTGCCGTTGACCAGCGTGCCGTTGGCGCTGCCCAGGTCGGTGATCAGCCACGCGCCGTCAATAAACTGAAGCTGGGCGTGCGGCCGTGAAACCGCCGGGTCCTGCAGCGCGATCTCCCAGTCGGCCTTGCTGGTGGCGCGCCCGACCGTCACCTTGCCGATCAGCAGCGGGATGGCGCTGCCTTCCTGCGCGCCGGTCGTGACGATCAACTGGCCGCGCCCGGTGCGGCTGGTCGGCGTGATGAACGTGCCCTGCTGGCGCGCCAGCCGCTCGTCCTCGGCGGTCACGGTGGCGGAGAAGTTCAGCACCGGCACATACAGCCGGATCTCGTCGCCCGACGCCAGCGGGAACGGCGCGTCCAGGCGGCGGTCGTTGACAAACGTGCCGTTGGCGCTGCCCAGGTCGGTCAGCATAAACACGCCGTCGCGGTAGTTGATCACGGCGTGCTGGCGCGAGACATGCTGCTCTGGGATGCAGATGTCGTTGTTGTCCATGCGCCCGATTGTGGCGGTCGCGCCTTCGGTCAGCACATACTCGCGCCGGTCGTTGGCGCGCGGGTCGGTCCAGGTAATTTTCGCCAGGCTGAGCGGGCGGTCAGGCAGGGCCATCAGCAAATTCCACCTCCGCAAGTCACAGCGCCAGTTTTGCAGTATATCACGATCCGGCCTGGCGCGCGCCGGCCTGTTTCCTCTGGCGCGCGTGTCTGTTACACTAAACAGTGTGCGGCGCGCCGCGCGCAGCGATCACGTTTCAGGAAGGGCATCATGACGCGCTTGACTGTCCGGCGTGGGCCGGAACCCGGAACCGTGTATGAGCTGGCCGATGAGGTCGTCACGATCGGGCGCAGCCCGCACAACACCGTCGTCCTCAACGACGACCAGATCAGCCGCACCCACGTGCGCCTGGTGCGCGCCGGCCCGGACTATGAGCTGCACGACCTGGGTTCGAGCAACGGCACGTTTGTTGATGGCCAGCGCATCGCCACCAGCCGCCTGCTGCCGCCGCTGTGCCTGATCGAGTTGGGCGATTCGATCACGCTGGCCTACGAGCGCGCGTCTGCGCCGGAGGCCCCCCGCGCCGCCGAGCGCCGCAGCGAGCGCCTGTTCCTGGTGGTCGGCCTGGGGCCAGACAGCGAGCGCATCTGCGCCCTGGAGGGCGAGACGGTCACGGTCGGGCGCGACCTGTCGAACACGATTGTCCTGCCAGACCCGGAGGTGAGCCGCTGGCATCTTGAGCTGCGGCGCCAGGGCGGCGGCTACACGGTGCGCGACCTCGGCTCGACCAACGGCACGACGCTCAACGGCGTGCGCCTCGCCAGCACGCGCGCGCTCACCATTTACGACACGCTTGAGCTGGGCACGACCGTCCGCCTGCACTACGTGCGCGACCCCAAGGATGTCCTGGGCGGCCCCGGCAGCGGCGGGCGCGAGGGCGCCGCGCCGCGCGCGGAGGCGGCGAGCAAGCTCGAAACCAACGAAGTCAGACAGGCCGACATCCTCAACCTGATCGGCCAGCGCAAGACCTCGCGCCTGGGGACCGGGCTGAAGCAGGGCGCGCTGGACCAGCACATCATGATCGCCTACGCCCGCGACGACTGGGAGAGCGTCATCGCGCCGCTGACGGTCGCGCTGCAGGACGCCGGCATTGACGTGTGGGTGGACCAGTACCTCACGCCCGGCGCCGACGACTGGACCGCCGCCGTCGAGCAGGCGCTGACCGAATGCTGGCTGCTGGTGCTGGTGGTCTCGCCCGCCGCCCTGGAGTCGCGCCATGTGCGGCTGGAATACCGCTACTTCGTCAACCGCGAGAAGCCGCTGCTGCTCTTTGTCTACCAGCCGGCAGACCGCCTGCCGCCGGAGCTGGCCGCCCTGGAGGCGGTCACTTACGACCCGGCCAACGGCCTGAGCAGCTTCCGCCGCCTGATTCTGGAAATTCTGCACCGCCGCCTATGATGCCGCTGGATCAGATTCTCCAGGGTGACTGTGTGGAGGCGATGGACGCGCTGCCGGAAAAGTCGGTGGACGTGATCTTCGCCGACCCGCCCTACAACCTCCAGCTTCAGGGCGACCTCTACCGCCCCAACATGACGAAGGTGGACGCCGTTGACGACGAGTGGGATCGCTTCGCCAGTTTCGCCGACTACGACGCCTTCACGCGCGCCTGGCTGGCGGCCTGCCGCCGCGTCCTGAAGGACACCGGCACGCTGTGGGTCATCGGCAGCTATCACAACATCTACCGCGTCGGCGCGATCTTACAGGAGCTGGACTACTGGATTCTCAACGAGGTCGTGTGGATGAAGACGAACCCGATGCCCAATTTCAAGGGCACGCGCTTCGCCAACGCCCACGAAACGCTGATCTGGGCGCAGAAACACAAGGGCGCGCGCTACACGTTCAACTACCACGCCATGAAAACCGGCAACGACGATTTGCAGATGCGCAGCGTGTGGGAGCTGCCGATCTGCTCTGGCGCCGAACGGCTGACAGTCAACGGCAGCAAGGCGCATTCGACGCAGAAGCCGGAGGCGCTGCTCTCCCGCGTGATCCTCAGCAGCACCAGCCCCGGCGATGTGGTGCTGGACCCGTTCTTCGGCAGCGGCACGACCGGCGCGGTCGCCAAAAAGCTGGGCCGGCGCTGGCTGGGCATCGAGCGCGACGCGCAGTACGCGGCGCTGGCGCGGGCGCGCCTTGACGCCGTCGCGCCGCCGCTGCCCGCCGCGGAGCTGTACGCCCCCACCACCAGGCCGAAGCCGCCGCGCGTGCCCTTCATCCACCTGCTGGAGGCCGGGCTGCTCCAGCCGGGCGACCGCCTGCGCCTGGGCGCGAGCGAGACATACGCCGCCGTCACCGCCGACGGCGCGCTCATTCACGGCGCGCTGCGCGGCTCGATCCACAAGGTCGGCACGGCGCTGCTGCAAGCCCCCTGCAACGGCTGGCTGCACTGGCATTACCGCGACACCGCCAGCGGCGCGTGGCTGCCGCTGGACACGCTGCGCCAGCGCCTGCTGCGCGGCGCGCCCTGACGCCGGCTGAACGGGCGCGATTGTAATTCTGTGCGGATTGCAGCACAATCTGCATACGCGCAGAGAGGGAGCAGCATGGACACATCTGCGATTCACCGCTATATCATCGAGGACAGCCGCCATGTGCCCCCGTTTAACGAGCCGGCCAGCCAGCTTACGATCGGCACGAAGCCGCTTAAGATTCACCACGAGGACCTGCTCAACGACTTCTTCGGCCAGAACCTCAAGCTGGGCAGCCCGCTTGAGGGCCGCGCCGACCTGGCGCAGGTGCGCGGCCCGGCCATCGTCTACCGCGACAACCTCTGGTTCGACCGCGAGTTTCTGAGCTATTTCATGGCGCGCGCCCGCGCCGAACGCCGCGCCTGCCGCGCCGCCTTCCGCCAGGACGACAACGCCTTCAGCACCTACACGCTGCCGCTTTCCACCGGCTTCGAAACCGGCGTGGACGGCGACGGCCACCCCATCTACCTGCTGGACCTGTGGTACTTCCCCGCCGGCTACACGCGCGAGATCGTGCCGGTTGTCGTCCCCAGCGGCGCGCACGAAAAGGGCTTCTACAGCGTGCCGGACTTCATGACGATGGAGCAGGGCGACCTGACACATTACCTGCCCGCGCGCGCCGTCATGTCCATCGAAAGCTGGGTGCACGTCTACTTCGCCGCCGTGATCTTCGGCTGCTTCGCCCGCGCCAGCCGCCTGGACGAGCGCATCAAGCACCACAACTTCTACT
This sequence comes from uncultured Anaerolineaceae bacterium, assembly GCA_964508745.1. Taxonomy (GTDB): domain Bacteria; phylum Chloroflexota; class Anaerolineae; order Aggregatilineales; family Phototrophicaceae; genus DAOTWC01. Next base: position 5,172 of record CAZDVL010000034.1, read on the forward strand.
CGCTGCGGCTGCTGTGGCAGGCCGTGCTGGAGCAGAAGCAGATCCTCAGCACGTCGGCGGTGGTCAGGGTGGGCAAGGGCACGGTGATCCACCCGACGGCGGTGATTACCGGCCCGGCGGAGATCGGCGAGAACTGTTCGATCGGGCCGGGCGTGCTGCTCGACAACGTGACGCTGGGCGACAACGTGACGCTGGACGACGGCTGCGTGCTGATGATGAGCACGGTCGGCAACAACTGCTTCCTGCCGTTCCGCGCCGCGCTCTATTTCACCGCCCTGATGGAAAGCACGATTGTCGCCCAGAACACCTGCCTGCAAATGTGCGTGGTGGGGCGCAACAGCTTTGTCGGCGCGGGCAACACCTTCACCGACTTTAACCTGGTGGCGCAGAAGCCCATCCGCGCGGCCACCATTGACGGCCGGCTGGACGAGGTCGGGCAGATCGTGATCGGCAGCGGCATCGGCCACAACTGCCGCATCGGCTCTGGCATGGTCATCTATCCGGGGCGCATGATCGAGTCCGACGTGGTGGTGGTGGCGTCGCCCGACCGGCGCGTGGTGATGCGCAGCGTCACGTTTGAGGAAAGCGACCACCACTTCATTCGCGGCGGCGACATCCACCAGCGCTTCTACCCGCGCGCCGACGAACAGACGGCTGACGAAACCACCGAGAAGTGGTGAAACGGCTGTCTGCTGCCACCTGAACGCCGCCGACCGATAGCTGAAAGCTGCCGACTTACATGGCTGACGACACCTTCGCCTTCATTATCCACCCCATCCAGATCAAGCGGGACGTGGCGCGCAAGTTCCCGCTGCTGGGCAAAATTCTGACCGAAGGCCAGATCAACTATTTCTCGCGCTACTTTCCGCCGGTGTACCTGTCGGAGATCGAAGGCATCCGCTCGGAGGCGACCGGGCGCGCGCTGCGCGGCTGGCTGATCGCCTGCCCGTTCACGCCGCCGACGATGCTGGCGCTGCCGGTGGAGACGGTCTACCGCAAGATCGTCGCCTGCGGCCGCATGGCCGAAAAACTGGGCGCGCGCCTGCTGGGGCTGGGCGCGTACACGTCGGTGGTGGGCGACGCCGGCGTGACCATCGCCGACCGGCTCGGCATCCCGGTGACGACCGGCGACAGCTACACGGTGGTGATGGCGGTCGAGGCGGTGCGCGCGGCGGCGCAGCAGATGGACATCGCCGTCGGCGCGGCGCACGTGGCCGTCGTCGGCGCGACCGGCGCCATCGGCCGCACCTGCGCGCAGATGTTCGCCGCTGAGTGCGGCCAGCTCACGCTGATCGGCCAGCGGCCCGACGCGCTGGCGGCGCTGCGCGAGCTGTGCGCCGGCCAGGGCGCGCAGGTGGCGGCCAGCACCGACATGGCCGCGCTCTACGACGCCGACCTGATTCTGACCGTCACCAGCGCCGTGCACGCGGTCATCGAGCCGCAGCACCTCAAGCCGGGGGCGGTGGTGTGCGATGTCGCCCGCCCGCGCGATGTCTCGAAGCGGGTGGCCGAGCTGCGCGACGACGTGCTGGTGATCGAGGGCGGCATGGTGGCCGTGCCGGGGCCGGTCAACTTCCACTTCGACTTCGGCTTCCCGCCGGGGCTGGCCTACGCCTGCATGGCGGAGACGATGGCGCTGGCGCTTGAGGGCCGCTACGCAGACTACACCGTCGGCAAGAACATCAGCGTCGAGCAGGCGCAGGAAATCGGCGAAATCGCGGCGCGGCACGGCTTCCGCCTGGCGGGCTTCCGCAGCTTCGAGCAGGAGGTGCGCCCGGAGACGGTCGCCGCCGTGCGCGAGCGCGCCGCCCAGCGCCGCCGCGCCTGGTCGCCGCCGCGCGGCAGTTTGTAATTTCTATCCCGCCGGGGCTTTCGTTTATCAAACGGGCCGTAAATCAGGCGTATACTGTGGAAGACAGGTTTGCCGCTGCCGCTGCGCGTGGTGTATAGTTGGGCCAGGCGCGCCGCCGCTGTGGCGCGCGCATCGGTGAGTGATCGGGCGAGGGCCGTATGAGCAAGGATCGCGTTCTGGTTGTCGAGGACGACTTCGACATTTCCAACATGCTGCGGATTTATTTCTCTGGCCAGGGCTACGAGGTTCAGGTGGCCCCGCGCGGCGCAGACGCCCTGGCGATGACGCGCAAGCAGCTTCCGCACCTGATTATTCTGGACATCATGCTGCCCGACATGAACGGGTACGATGTCTGCCGCGACCTGCGCCAGACCACGCGCACCAGCCACATCCCGATCATCTTCCTGACGCAGAAGGACGAGCGCAGCGACAAGATCGTCGGGCTTGAGCTGGGCGCTGACGACTATGTGACCAAGCCGTTCGACATCGAGGAACTCAAGCTGCGCGTGAAGAACTCGATCGAGGCGTCCAAGCGCCAGACGCAGATCGACTCCAAGTCGAACCTGCCGTCCGGCCGGCTGATCGAGGACCAACTGCGCAAGCTGATGCACAGCGCCGGGGCCTGGGCCTACGTGGACATCAAGATCAACGACTTCGACGCCTTCACCGAGGTCTACGGCTTCGTCGCCGGCGACGACGTGATCCGCTTTATGGCGCTGCTGATGAACGAGGTGGTCGAGGAATGTGGCACGCCGGAGGACTTCCTGGGCCACCCTGGGCGCGACAACTTCATCGTCATCACGCATGCCAAAGACATCGACAGGCTGAAGCAGCGCCTGGCCGAACGCTTCAACGCCGAGGTGCAGCAGCACTATTCGTTCATTGACCGCGAGCGCGGCTATGTGCTGGTCCCCGACGGCGCGCAGGGCGAGCGCCAGGCGAACCTGATGACGCTGGCGACCGGCTCGGTCTCGACGCAGACGCACCAGTTTGCCGACATCCGCGAGATTACCGAGCTGGCCGCCGAGGACCGGCGGCGCGGCCTCAGCGGCGAGGACGCCGGGCCGAAAATTCTCACATCCTGGTGATAACGAACGCGCCGGCAGGCGGGCGAGTGTTGCGGGGTTGACCGACTTATGATCCTGGCGCTGTTCCTGTTCCTGGGTGGGCTGGTAATTCTGGCCTGGCTGTTTCTGTGGGCGCGCCAGCGGCAGCGCCTGGAGGGCGGCGGGCCGGCCCCGGCGGACCTGCTGCTGGACGTGCCGGCGGTTTCGGCAGACGACGCGGTGCTGGTGGCGCGCGCGCAGGGGCAGCTCGTCTACCTGAACGACTGTGCCCGCCGCTGGCTCAACCTCAACGGCGACGAACCCGACCTGGAATTTATTGCGCGGCTGGCACAGCCCGCCGACAGCTTTCTGGCGCTGTTTGGCGGCGCGGGCCAGGCGTCGTTCCAGCTTGGGGCGCGCTGGGTCGAAGGCTCGTCGCACCGCATCCCCGCCGGCGACGAGCTGCGCACCGTCGTCGTCCTGCGCGAGCTGGGCGCGGGCGCGGCCAGCGCCGGCGCGCTGGACCTGTCGCTGGCGATGACGGTCATCAACCGCATCGGCGAGATGGTCAACGCCAGCCAGAGCGTCGAACAGGTGCTGCAAACGCTGCTCTCGGTCGTGCGCGAGGCCGTCCCCGCCGACGCCGGCGAGGTGTGCCTGTGGGACGAAAGCGCCCGCGTGCTTTACCCGCGCGGCTGGGTGGGCGAGGCCGCCTACGTGCTGGCGCTGGCCGAGGCGGGCGGCTTCTACCGCGAGGGCGAGGGCATCAGCGGCTGGGTCGCGCGCCAGCGCCGGCCGGCGCTGGTGGCCGACACGGCGGATGAGGCGGCGATCACGCCCTACCTGCCGCAGTCGCCCTATCGCAGCTTTGTGGCGGTGCCGCTGGCGCTGGGCGAGCGCTTTATCGGCTCGTTCGAGCTGGCCGCTGTCGCGCCGGGGCAGTTCACGCAGAAGGACCTGGCGCTGCTGCAGGCCGTGAGCAAACAGTTCGCCATCGCCATCCACAACGCTGAGCTGTACATGCACCAGGCGCGCTACCTGGACGACATCGCCACGCTCCAGCAGGTGATTGACCAGCCGGGCGCGGACGCCGGCGACGGCTATGTGCGCGCCGTCTACACCGGCCTGACCGAGCGGCTGGCGCGTTTGATCGGCGCGGACATGTGCGGCGTGCTGCTCTACAACGAGAGCCGGCAGGCGCTGGTGGCGGAGCTGCCGTTCTACAACGTGCCGGACCAGATCGTCCGCAGCTACGCCATCCCCGTCCCGGAGGGCAGCCCGCAGCGCGCCATCTGGGAAAACCAGATGTCCTGGCACTCCAACGACCTGCACGAGGAACCGCTGGTGGACGCGCTCGGCCTCACCGGCCTGATGACCGTCACCGGCCTCTACAACACGCTGCTCGTGCCGATGATCGTGGGCGACCGGCGCATCGGCGTGGTGCAGGCCAGCAACAAGCGGGCCGACGGCGGCTTCACGCTGCGCGACATCCAGACGATGCGGATGCTGGCGACGCAGGCGGCGGTGGTGGCGGAGAACGCGCGCCTCTACCAGCAGGATCAGGCGCGCGCGGCGGAGCTGGGCGGCTTGCAGGAGATCAGCTACGCGATCGGCGCGTTCAGCCAGGAGGACGCCTTCTTCGCGCAGATCAACGAGCGCATCGCCCGCCTGATGGGCGTGGCGCTGTGCGGCGTGCTGTTCTACGAGGACGCCGGCGAGCCGGCGGGCGCGGGCCGGCTGGCCCCCCGCCTGCCGTTCTACGGCGTGGACAGCGCGCTGGTGGCGCACTACAGCGTCCCGCTGCTGCCCGGCAGCTCGCTGCGGGCCATCTGGGAGGAGGCCGAGTACTGGTACACCAACCGCGTCGCCACCGACCGCGTGGCGATCGAAAGCGGGCTGGACACGCTGGCGCAGGCGCTCGACATCCGCCAGACGATGCTGGCGGCGCTGACAGTGGGCGGGCGGCGGCTGGGCGTGGTGCAGATCAGCAACAGGCTCGACGGCCAGGACTTCACCGAGCAGGACGCGCGCCTGCTGATGATCTTCGCCACACAGGCGGCGGCGCTCATCGAAAACGCGCGCCTGTACCGGGCGGTGCAGCAGCGCGCTGACGAGGCGGAGCGCCTGCGCCGCATCGCCGAGCTGACCAGCGCCGTCTTCACGTCGGAGGACTCGTTCGCGCCGGTGCTGGCGCAGGTGGCGCAGCTCACCGAAAGCCCGGTCGTGTTCATCAACGTGCTGGACCAGCACTCGTCGAACCTGGTGACGTATCCGCATTACGTTTTTGGCCTGGAGCTGGCCGCGCCGGCCGTGCAGGACGTTTACGCCGCCGACTTTGAGCGCAGCGTCGCCATCTCGCAGCGCGCGTTTTACAGCAACGACGTGCAGGCCGACGAGCGTGTGATCGCAGGCTACCGCGAGATCGCCCGCCGCTACCACATTGACAGCGCGGTGCTGGTCCCGCTGGCGGTGGGCGAGCGCAGCATCGGCGAGATGGGCATCGCCAACCGCGCCGGCCGCCCGTATGGCCCGGAGGACCGGCAGACGCTGCTGGCGGTGGCGGCGCAGATCAGCGCCGCGCTCGACCGCGCCATGCTCTACGAATCCACCGGCCAGAACCTCAACCGCCGCTTGCAGGAGCTGGACGCGATTTCGCGCGTGAGCAGCGAGCTGACGCTCACGCTGGACCTCGACCGCGTGCTGGACGTGATCCGCCAGGAGGCGGCCCGCGCCGCCGGCGCGGACGGCAGCAGCGTCGCCCTGCTGAAGCCGGCCGGCCAGCGCGCCGACATGTCCACCCCTGAGCTGGATCGCCGCCTGGGCGAGGCCGACTTCCCGCCCGGCCTGGCCCCCATCGAGCGCGAGGCGGCGCTGCGCGGCGCGGACAGCGTGCTGCTGGCCGGCTACGCCGCCAGCGAGCTGCAGCCCGCGCCGCTTTACGCGCGCTCCGCGGTGGCCGCCGCTTTCCTCTACGCCGACGAAGTCGTGGGCGTGATCCACCTCTACCACCGCGACCTGAACGCCTTCGACGCCCGCGCCGCCGATTTTCTCACGACGCTGGCGGCGAAAGCGGCGCTGGGCTATGGCAACGCCGTGCGCTACCAGGAACAGCTTGCGCGCAGCGGCCAGCTTCGCCAGCGCGTCGAACAGCTCAACCAGATTTTCGAGCTGGGCCAGCTTCTGCACTCCAGCACCGACCCGGTGACGATGCTGGAGGCCATCGCCTACGGCGTCCAGCACAGCGTTGGCTACGATGTCGTCGTCATGCTGCTGCTGGACGAGCCGACCGACGCGCTGCGGCGCGTGGCCCAGGCCGGCATGCCGCTGGACGTGTTCGAGCAGGGCACGTCGGCGGCGCTGTCGCGCGCCCGCTTCGAGGCCCTCTGCCAGCCGGCCTACCGCATCAGCGAGAGCTACCTGCTGCCGGCCGAGGCGCGCGCTGAGTGGGCCGATGTCGCCGACACCGCGCTGCTGACGCAGTTCGAGGGCCAGCGCGAGCCGTCCGGCGCCGGGCCGAACGCCTGGCGCAGCGGCGACCTGCTGCTCGTCCCGCTGACCAGCTCCAACGGGCAGCTTCTGGGGCTGGCGGCGCTGGACAGCCCGCGCAACAACCAGCGCCCGACGCGCGCCGACATCGAGATTCTGGAGATTTTCGCGCACCACGCGGCGACCACCATCGAGAACGCGCGCCTGTACCTGGCCAGCCAGGCCGGCGCCGAGCAGGAAGCGCGCCTCAACGAGATTATGGAGGCGGTCGCCAGCACGCTGGACCAGGACGGCATCATCCGTTCGCTGGCGGGCGGCGCGCTGCGGCTGGTGCCGTTCTCGCGCATGACCTTCGCCCTCAGCGCCGCCGACGCTGACGCCGACGCCGCCAGCGCCTATGAGCTGATCCAGGTGCAGGCGCACGCCGACGAGACGCTGGCCGTGACGCACGACGCCGCGCCCAGCACGCTGGCCGGCACGTCGCTGGGCCGCAGCCTGGACGACGGGCAGGATTACCTGTACTACCTGGACGCGGCCGAGGCGCCCGCCTACACCGACCTGGCGGACTGGCACAAACGCGGCGAGCGCACCGCGCTGGTGATGCCGCTGGTGGCCGGCGGCGAGCGCCTGGGCGCGCTGCACGTCGGCAGCGACCTGCTGCGCGCCTTCGGCTTCGAGGAATTTCGCCCGCTGCTCAAGCGCATGGCCAACCTGGCGGCGGTCGCCATCCAGAACGCGCGCCTGTTCCACCGCGCCGTCGAGCTGCGCACGTTCAACGACTCGGTCGTGCAGTCCATCCAGCAGGGCATTATCGTGCTGGACCGCACCGGCCGCGTGATGCTGATCAACAGCTTCATGCGCGAGTCCTTCGCCTGGGGGGCGGACGCCGCCGGCCAGGACCTGTTCACGTTCAGGCCGCGCCTGGCCCCGCTGCTGCGCGCCGAGGTGGTGCGCGCGCTGGACAGCGGCGAGCCGCAGCAGCGCCTGCGCCAGCGCGTGACCGAGCAGGGCGCGGCGCGCACCTGCAACTTCTACGTCTACCCGCTGGGCGCGGGCGGCGAGCGCGGCGCGGTCATCATGGTGGACGACGTGACCGAGCGCGCCCAGCTTGAGCACGACCTGGAGGCCCGCGCCAACCAGCTCGCCGCGCTGACCGAGGTCTCCAGCCGCATCACCGCGTCGCTCGACTACAGCGAGGTCGTGTCGCTGGCGCTGAGCGAGATGAGCCGCATCGTCAGCTTCGACACGATGACCTTCTGGCTGCGCAGCGGCGACTACCTCACGCTGGAGGGCGCGAAGGACTATGAGGACGACACCATCCCGGTGGGCGTGACGGTCAAATTCGGCGCCCACCAGCGCTTCAGCCAGGTGGTGGAAACGCAGCAGGCCGTCACCATCAACCGGCTGCAGGGCTGGGATCGCCTGCCCGGCGAGAGCGGCTGCGCCAGTTGGCTGGGCGTGCCGCTGGTCAACCAGGGCAGCGTCGCCGGCGTGATCGCGCTGAGCAAGGTCGAGGAAGGCTTTTACGACGACCAGGCGGAGCAGGCCGCCGTTGCCTTCGCCAACCAGGTCGCCGTCGCGCTGGCCAACGCGCGCCTGTTCCACGAGGCCGAACGGCGCACGCAGCGCCTCAGCCTGCTCAACCGCGTCTCGGTGGCGCTGGTGCAGTCGCTCGACAGCGAGGACATCCTCGAAATCGGCCTGCGCGAGATCGCGCAGACGCTGGGCGTGGAGCGCTCGCGCGCGCTGATGTTCGAGCGCGACCTGCAGGTGGCGCGCGTGGTGGTGGAGCTGCCGCGCGGCGACACGCCGCCCGACCGCATCATCAGCCTGAAAGAGAACCAGGTGTTCGACCACATCCGGCGCTCGGTCAAGGCGCTGGTGGTGGAGGACCTCAGCGCGCTGGAGGACGAGAACATCCTGCGCGAGCTGACGCCGCGCGCCATCACCGCCTACGTGCTCATCCCGATGGCGATCGGCGGCCAGGTGATCGGCGCGTTCGAGTTTGAGGTCTTTGACGGGCTGCGCCGCTTCGACCCGGAGCAGATTGACCTGGGGCGCATCATCGCCAACCAGGCCGCGATCGCCATCCAGAACACGACGCTGCTGGAAACGACGCTGGTGCGCAGCCGCGAGCTTGAAACGCTGCTGGAGGCGGCGCAGGCCACGTCGCTCACGCTGGATGTGCAGGAAGTGTACCGCAGCGTGGTCACGCTGATGCTGCACGCGCTGGACATGGACGACTGCACGCTGATGCTGTGGGACGACGTGGACCGGGCGGTCGAGGTGCAGGCGGACATCAACCGCGAGGGCGAAGAAGGCCGTGCTGTGCCGCCGGGCACGCGCTACAACCTGCGCGAACACCCGGCGCTGCTGCGCGCCCTGGAAAAGCGCGAGGTTGTCATTATCACAGCGGAGAGCGCCGGCGCGTACCCCAACGAGACCAACGCCCTGGCCGCCGCCAGCGCCACCGCCGCCATGATCGTGCCGCTGGTGGTGCGCGACCAGGCGCTGGGGCTGATTCAACTGCGGCTGCGCGCCGACTACCGGCGCTTCAGCCACCGCGAGATCCGCCTGGCGCAGGCGCTGGGCGCGCAGGCCGCCACCGCTATCGAAAACGCGCGCCTGTCCACCGAAACCGCCAACCGCGTCGAGGAGCTGTACCTGATCAACGAGCTGAGCCAGACGCTGGCCGCCACGCTCAACATCCGCGACATGGTGACGCTGGTGCGCGAGCGCGCGCCGGGCGTGGCCGGGGCCGAGGAGCTGTACCTGGCGCTCTATGACGCCGACGCCCAGACGATCAATTTCCCGCTGGCCGTCCGCAGCAGCGGCGCGGTCTACGAGATTCCGCCGCGCCCGCTGGGCGACGACGAGGTGTCGTATGTCATCCGCAAGCGCCGCCCGCTGAGCATGGGCAGCGACTACTTCGGCCCGGACGAGCTGCGCCGCAGCCTGGGCATCAGCAACGGCGAGGGCAGCGTCAAAAGCTACCTGGGCGTGCCGCTGGTGGCCGGCGACGAGGTGCTGGGCGTGCTGGCCATCCGCGACTCGCAGCGCACGCGCGCCTTCGGCGTCAACAGCCAGAATATCCTGACGACGATTGCGACGCAGTTGGGCGCGGCGATCCAGAACGTGCGCCTGATCGATAAGCTCAGCGCGCTCAACCGCGACCTGGAAGGCGTGGTGCAAAGCCGCACCGAGGAGCTGTCGCAGGAGCGCGACCGCATTGACACGCTTTACCGCATCGCCTCAGAGCTGGCGCGGACGCTGGACCTGGAGCGCGTGCTCAAGCGCTCGCTGGAGATGGTCGCCAGCGCGGTCGGGGCGTTCGACGGCGTGATTATGCAGATTGACCCGGCGACCGACGACCTGCGCAGCCGCGCCACCCTGCGCGAGCGCGGCGACCGCGCCAACGGCAGCGGCAGCCACCCGGCCAGCGCGCTGGCTGACTGGCTGGTGGAGAACCAGGACGAGCGCGCGGTGGTGGTGGACGACCTGGCGCGCTTCGAACACTGGGACGCCAGCGCCGCCGGCACGGACGACTGGCGCAGCGCGCTGGCCGTGCTGCTGGAGGTCAACGACGACATTCAGGGCGTGATGATTCTGCTCGGCGACCGTGTCGCCATGTTCACGCAGGCCCACATCAAGCTGGTGGTTGCCGCCGCCAACCAGGTCGCCGCCGCCATCAACAACTCTGACCTCTACTACCTCATCCGCGACCAGGCCGAGCGCCTGGGCACGCTGCTGCGCGCCGAGCAGGAAGAGGCCGAGAAGGGCAGCGCCATCCTGGAGGGCATCGCCGACGGCGTGATGCTGGCGGATTCTGACGGCCGCATCGTGCGCTTCAACAGCGCCGCCGAGCGCATCCTGGACATCCCGCGCGACGCCGTGCTGGGCCAGCCGCTGGCGCGGCTGATCGGCCTGCGCGGCGGCTCGTCGTCGGCCTGGGCGCGCACCGTTGACGAGTGGTCCGCCAACCCGGACAGCTTCCGCCCCGGCCAGTTCGTGGCAGAGCGCCTGGAGATCGGCCGGAAGATCGTCAGCGTCCACCTGTCGCCGGTGCACGTCGTCGCCGATGAACAGTTCCTGGGCACGGTGTCGGTGTTCCGCGACATCACCAAAGAGGTTGAGGTGGACCGCATGAAAAGCGAGTTCATCTCCAACGTGTCGCACGAGCTGCGCACGCCGATGACCAGCATCAAAGGCTATGCCGACCTGCTGCTGATGGGCGCTGCCGGCGTGGTCGGCGCGCAGCAGGAACAGTTCCTCAAGACCATCAAGGCCAACGCCGACCGCCTGAGCGTGCTGGTGAACGACCTGCTCAACATCTCCAGGCTGGACACCGGCAGCAGCCGCATCCAGAACGAGCATGTCGAGCTGCGTCCCCTGCTGGATCGCATCGTCAAGGGCGCTGAGGTGCGCGCCCAGCGCGACGGCAAGGCCATGCGCTTCGCGCTCGACGTGCCCGCCGACCTGCCGCAGATCACCGCCGATTCGGACAAGCTGACGCAGATTTTTACGAACCTGGTGGACAACGCCTATAATTACACCTACGCCGGCGGCAGCGTCAGCCTCAGGGCCAGCCTGCAGGACGACCGGGTGCTGGTGGCCGTGACCGACACCGGCATCGGCATCCCTGACGAGTTCAAGGAGCGCGTCTGGGGCCGTTTCGAGCGCAACGAGGAACACGCGCTGGTCATGGAAGTGGCGGGAACCGGGTTGGGCCTGGCGATCGTCAAAACGCTGGTGGAGATGCACAACGGTCAGGTCTGGTTTGACTCTGAATTGGGCAAAGGCAGCACCTTCTACGTCACGCTGCCGGTTGAACCGCTTCCGCTGCGGGTGTAACGGACAGAGAGGCTGGCAGAGGACGGCGCGCGCATGGCACACATCCTGGTTGCAGAAGACGAACGCGACATCCGCGAACTGATCGTGTTTACGCTGGGTTTCGCCGGCCACGAGGTGACGCAGGCCGCCAACGGGGCGGACGCGGTGGAGATCGTGCTGGCCGCCGAAACCAAGCCCGACCTGATTATGATGGACGTGCGCATGCCGCGCATGAGCGGCTATGAGGCCTGCCGCCAGATCAAAAGCGTGCCAGAGCTGCGCACGATCCCGGTGGTGTTCCTGTCGGCCAAGGGGCAGGACGAGGAAATTCAGAACGGCATTGACGCCGGCGCCGTCGCCTATATCCTCAAGCCCTTCGCGCCCGACGAGCTGAACCGGCGCATCGGCGAAATTCTGCGGCAGATCGGCACGGCATGAGCACACAGGCTGGGACACGATGAGCGCCATCCAGATTGGCGATGACCTGATTCATTACGAGGTGCTGGGGCGCGGCCGCCCGGTGATCCTGCTCCACAGTTGGATCGGAAGCTGGCGCTACTGGGTCCCCACCATGCAGCACCTTCAGCTTAAGTACCGCGTGTACGCGCTGGACCTCTACGGCTACGGCGATTCGGGCAAGAACCCGCAGAAATACACGCTGGAACACCAGGCGCAGCTTCTGGCCGATTTCACGAACCAGTTGGGCATCGAAAAGACGGCGCTGGTCGGGCACGGCCTGGGCGCGATGGTGGCGGTGGAGTACGCCAACCAGCACAAGGATCGCGGGCGCGTGCCGCGCATGCTGATCGTCAGCGCGCCGCTGTTCGACCCCGGCGACCTGGCACGCCGCGCCAAAGAGATGGCGAAGATCGCCGCGGCGCAGAAGGCGCGCGCCGCCGCCCCGGCCAGCCGCGACCTGTTTTCCGAGGCGACGATGCCCAGCGCCAGCACCGCCATGCGCGCCGCGCTCCGTGAGGCGCGCATCCGCACCAACGGCGGCGAGGAACAGCCGGCCGCCGCCGCCGCGCCGCCGGCGGCGCTGCCCGAAACCGGTGACAACCCGCTGCAGGCGCTCTTGACCGCTAACTCGGCGGAGCAGCTTCTGGCGCGCTGCTTTAAGAAGTCCGAGCCGGAGTACGACAAGCTGCTGGTGGATATTGCCCGCGCCGACGCCAGGGCGCTCAGGCTGTGCGCCCTCAGCTTCGATTCTGGCCAGATGCTCGACCGGCTGCGCCTGCTCAACATGCCGACGGTGGTCGTGCACGGCGCCGACGACGGCATCATCCCGCTGCCCGACGAGAGCGTGTGGAATTACCTGACGGCGGAGCGCGACGACACGCTGCTGCCGGTGCACCTCAGCGGCGTGCGCCATTTCCCGATGCTGGAGCACGAGCGCTTCCTGCGCCTGCTCAACGATTTCCTGGAGGCGCCGGACATCAGCCGGCTGGAGATCAAAGAGCGCTGGAAGCGCCGCACGCGCTGAGCTTCGCCTGTCCCTGTGCTGCAAGCCAAGAGAGGAAGCCCTGCCAGTGCAGACGCGCATTGTGATTTTCGCCAACGGGGAGCTGAACGACGGGCCGCTGGTGCGCCGCGCCCTGGCGGAGGCCCAGGGCGGGCTGGTCGCCGCCGCTGATGGCGGCGCGCGGCTGGCGCAGGCCTGCGGCCTGGAGATCAACGCCGTCATCGGCGACCTGGACTCGCTCACCGCCGCCGAGGTCGCGGCGCTGCGCGCCGGCGGCGCGACCACGATCCTCAGCTACCCGCAGGAAAAGGACGAGACCGACCTTGAGCTGGCGCTGCTGTGGGCGGTCGAGCAGGGCGCGGCCTGGATTCGCGTGATCGGCGCGCTCGGCGGCCGCTTCGACCAGACGATCAGCAACCTGCACCTGCTGGCGCTGCCGGCGCTGAGGGGCTGCGACGTGCGCCTGGCGGCCGGGGAGCAGGAGGCCTGGCTGCTGTACCCGCCGGAGGGCTTGATCGAGGGCGCGCCCGGCGACACGGTGTCGCTGCTGCCGCTGGGCGGCCGCGTGACCGGCGTCCGCACGGACGGCCTGCGCTACCCGCTGCACGACGAGACGCTGGCGCTGGGGCCGGCGCGCGGCGTGAGCAACGTGCTGGCCGCGGCGCGGGCGCGTGTGCGCCTGCAGGAAGGGGTGCTGCTGGTCGTGCACACGCTGGGAAGGGCGTAGTGACGCCCATCACGGTGTACAAGCGCGACCACGCCGGGCGCGTCGTGTGGCACTACGCGGGCGAGGTGCTGGCGCGCGGCGCGGGCTGGGTGTGCCTGCGCGCGCTGTTCGACCGCGACGCGGCCGACCTGGGCTTCGTGGTGTTCCGCCGGGGCGACATCTTCACCGAATGGTTTTATGCCGACCGCTGGTACAACGTGTTCCGCGTGAACGACGGCGGCAGCGGCCAGCTTAAGGGCTGGTACTGCAACGTCACGCGCCCGGCGCAGATCGCGCCTGAGCGGGTTGACGCCGACGACCTGGCGCTGGACGTGTTCATCATGCCCGACGGCGGCCTGCGCCTGCTCGACGAGGACGAGTTCGCCGCGCTGGGCCTGCCCCCGGCGGAGCGCGCGGCGGCGCTGCAGGCGGTCGAGGCCATCCGCGCGGCGGCGGCGGCGGGCGCGGCCCCGTTTGACGGCTAGCACAGCGTTAAGATGCCCCCGCTTGTGAGCCAGCGCTAACGGCAGTATGCTCTAAACAGAGGCCGCATTCACGGGTGACGACGCCATGACCGAACGCTTTCATAACGCCGCCGTCGCGCTGGGGTTGGGGGCGGGCCTGCTGTTCCTCAGCGCCTGCGCGCTCGCGCCGGAGCCGCTCAAGCTGCTGCTGGCGCTGGCTTATCTGGCGGTGGGCGGCGCGCTGCTGCTGGCTGGCCCGGCGCGCGCGGCGGCCTGGGGCGCGCCCGCGCAGGCCGCCCTGGCGGCGCTGACGGCCTGCGGCCTGCTGTTCATCGCCGCCTGGTGGCTGGCGCTGGTGGCGCTGGCGCTGCTGCTGACGCTGGCCGCCGCGCGCGAATCGGCGCGCCGGGCGGCGCTGC
>CAZDVL010000035.1:0-19159 GCA_964508745.1 uncultured Anaerolineaceae bacterium
TCGCGGTCGGGCTGCTGGGCAGTTGGACCTATCTGCTGGTGCACAGCCTGTTCGATAATCTGTACGTTAACAACCTGTTTCTGCATATCGGAGTTATGCTGGGCATCGCGTCCATCCTCTACGACGACGCCCGGCGCTATGTCACGTTGAGGGCCTTATGAATTCACTTCCCGCCGGCACCACCACCGGCGCCGCGCGCAACCCGGTGGATGTGTTTATCCTGAACGTCGCCGGTCGCTTTGGCGCTAAGTCCAGAGAGGTCGAGCGTTTCCTCAAATTCGCCGTTGTCGGCGTCATCGGCGCCATCGTCGACTTCGGCACGCTCTTTATCCTTCAGGCGACCGTGATCCCGCCCATCAGCGCGTTGAACGTGATCGCGGCGACCACGCTGGCCTTTATCGCCGCCATCGTCAGCAATTTTGTCTGGAATCGCTTCTGGACCTACCCCGACTCGCGCAGCCGTTCTGTTCGCCGCCAGCTTGCGCTCTTTACGTTCATCAGCGTGGTGGGCTGGCTGGGCCGCACGCTCTGGATTACGCTGTCGTATGCCTGGCTCGGCGCGCTGCTCATGCCGGCGCTGCTGCCTGAGCTGCGCCTGCTGCGGCCCGGCTACGTCCCCTCAGCCACGGCTGAGGCCAAACTCGGCACGATTGCTGCCCAGGTTATCGGCGTGCTTATCGTCATGTTCTGGAACTTCTTTGCCAACCGCTTCTGGACCTACAACGACGTTCGCTGACGGCCCCGCTGTCGCCCTCGACTACACGCCGGCCTACGAACAGGGCGGCGGCATCGGGCGTTATGTGCGCGAGCTTGCCGCCGCCCTGGCGCGGGTTGACGGGCGCACCAGCTACCGGCTGTTCGTGGCTGGCGCGGCCCGCGCCGCGCTGCCGCCGCCGCCCGGCAGCAACTTTTCCTGGCGCGCGACGCGCCTCACGCCGCGCCACCTGGCGCGCATCTGGCATCGCGCCCACATCCCCCTGCCCGTTGAGGTCTTCACCGGCCCCGTCGGCCTGTATCATGCCGCCGATTTCGTGCTGCCGCCGCATCTCCCCTCCACAAAAACTCTGCTCACGGTGCACGACCTGTCGTTCGTTCAGGTTCCCGAAACCGCCAGCCCGCGCCTGAAAGCCTACCTGGACGCCGTTGTGCCGCGCTCGGTGCGCCGCGCCGATCACGTCCTGGCGGACTCGGAGGCCACGCGGCTTGACCTCATCAACCTCTACCGGCTGCCGCCCGAAAAAATCACTGTGCTGCTCAGCGGCGTGGACAGCCGCTTCCGGCCAGCGGGCGCCGCGGAGGTGGCCCGCGTCCGCGCGAAATATCGCCTTAACGGCATGGAGTTTATGCTGTCGGTTGGCACGGTGCAGCCGCGCAAAAACTACGTGCGGCTGGCGCAGGCCCTGGCGCTGCTGCGTCAGCGCGGGCACGACCTGCACCTCGTGGTCGTCGGCGGGGCTGGCTGGCTCGAAAGCCCGATCCACCAGGGGGTGCGCGACGCCTCGATGGAGCCGTTCGTCCACTTCACCGGCTTTGCCGACGACGCCGACCTGCCCGCGCTCTACACCGCCGCCCGCTGCCTGGCTTTCCCCTCGCTCTACGAAGGCTTCGGCCTGCCGGTTCTGGAGGCGATGGCGTGCGGCACGCCGGTTGTGACATCCGCCATCTCGTCGCTTCCCGAAGTCGCCGCCGACGCCGCCCTGCTTGTTGATCCATATGACGTGGAGGCCATCGCCTGGGCCGTCGAGCGCGCGATCAGCGACAGCGGCCTGCGCCGCGAGCTGGTCAGCAAAGGCGCTGCGCGCGCCGCCCATTTCACCTGGGAGGCAGCCGCCCGCAATCTTCTCGGCATCTACGCGCGGCTGCTGGGCCGCCCTTCTTAAACGGGACGGCCGCATTATTTACATTTTTCGCGAATCAGAACCGCATACCGGTGCTATAATTGTGCAGGACAAAAAAGCGTAAAGTGCGGGAGGCTGTGCCATGACCAAACCAGCGAAACCCTTTGTGATCGACCCGGAAAAACCTTTCTTCATTTTCGACACTAACGGCGAGTGGCACGCCACCCTGATCAAAGGCTGCCTGTGGGACGCGCACGGCGAGTATCTGGGCTTTGTGCGCGGCGAAAACCACGATGTCTACACCGTGTACGGCGAGTGGGTCGGCAACCTCACGCACGACGGCCGCATCATCCGTCGGCGTGTCACCGAACGCCTGCCGCTGCTCAAAATCCGCCGCCTGCCGCCGCAGAGGCCGGCCAATCTCCCTGCTCGCGCACCGCTGCCGCCGCAGCGCGCTGAGCTGGCGCACACCATGATCGACGTGCTGGACTGGGACCCGAACGTGTTCAAGAATGTCCCGGATCTCAAGTCTGATCTGACCTGACAGGCCGCCGCTGACCGTGCCCGCCCACCACTACCTGCCCAACCTGGAGCGCGGACACGCGCCCTCCAGCTTGCTGCGTATTCTGAACGAGGCTGGCGCGCGCAGCGTCCTCGCTGAAAAGGAAGCTGACCTCGGCCTGGCTGAGCACCGGCCCTACCCTTTCCTCGCGCTGGTCGGGCAGTATGAAATGCGCGTGGCGCTGATGCTGGCGGTCATTAACCCGGCTGTCGGCGGCGTGCTGCTGATCGGCCCGCGCGGAACCGGCAAAACAACCGCGGTTCGCAGCCTGTCCGGCATCCTGCCGGACATCGAAGTGAGCGACTGCGATGAGGAAGCGCTGCCCGAAGACCTGACAGACGAATCCGCGCGGCTGCTGTACCCTGACTGCTACGAAAAATTCCACAGCGGGCAGTCCATCTCCCACTTTGAGGCGGTCAAGCTGGTCGAGCTGCCGCTGAACGCGCGCCTGGACGACGTGGTCGGCGGCATCAACGAGCGCATCGCCGTGCAGCAGCAGCGCGTGCGCGTCGAACGCGGCATCCTGGCCCGCGCTGACCGCAACCTGCTCTACGTTGACGAAGTCAACCTGCTGGACGATCAGATCGTGGACGCCATCCTCGACGCCGCTGCCCAGGGGTCGTACACGGTGCGGCGCGGCGCCATGTCCGGCACATATCGCGCGCGCTTCGTGCTGATCGGCTCGATGAACCCGGAGGAGGGCCGCCTGCGCCCGCAGATTCTGGACCGCTTCGGCCTGCGCATTAACGTGCGCGGCCTGTACGCGCCGCAGGAACGCCTGGAGGTGTACCGCCGTGTGCGCGCCTACCGCACCAACCCCACCGCCTTCATCCGCCAGTGGGAGCGCGACACCGCCGAAACGCGCGAGGAAATTATCTTCGCGCGCGAGCTGCTCAAACAGACGACCGTAGCCGACGAGGCCCTGGAAATCGGCCTGCAGATCGTCCGCGAACTCGACATCGACTCGCACCGGGCGGAGTTCACGCTGTTCGAGGCCGCCCGCGCTCACGCCGCCGCCGATGGGCGCGACCTGGCGGACCTGCGCGACATTCGCGCGGTCGCGCCTATCGCGCTGCGCCAGCGCCGCAGCGATTTCATGGCCGCCTACTTCGACGAACAGCAGGTTGAGGATGAGCAGATCCGCGGGCGCATCGAACACTTCATCAATGAGTCAGGCTGAAGCCGCCGGCGCGCGGGCGCTGCTGGCGTTCCTGCTCGTCGGGCTGGTGACGGCCATGGTCCTGCCCTGGCTGGTCGGGCCGGGCGCGGGCCTCACGTTCAACGGCTATGACCTGGCGGAATGGGCCAGCCTGTACCCCGCCGCGCGCGCCGAGACGCCGCCCCTGCTCACGCCCCTGCTGCTGCGGCTGGCGCTGGCGCTCGCTGGCCTGGTCGCCGTGGCCAGCCTCGCCAACCCCTGGCTGCGCGCGCTGGCCGCCGCGGTCACGGCCCTGGCGCTCATGCCGCCGCTCGACTTTCTCGCCAGCAGCAGCGCCGATCCCAACTACCGCCAGCAGTTCGCGCTGGCGGCGGGCGTGCTGCTGGCCAGCGCCGGCATCTTTATTCTGGCCCGCCGCCTTTCTGCCAGGCGCGTGATAGTCGCCAGCCTGGGCGCGCTGGGGTTGGTTGTTGTGCTCGCGGGGCTGCTGCGCGCGCGCGATCTGCTGGCGCTGTCCGGCATCCAGGTCGCGCTGGGGCCGGGCGGGCTGTTGATGGCTGCGCTCTTTCTGGCGTTCGCTGTGTCGGCTGTCCGGGTTAAACAAACGAGACAGTCTCGCACGACTGCCTCGTCACAGGGTTTATAACCAGGGCCAGCGCCGGTATCCCATCCGTCAGGACAGGCTTCACGGGCAGGCCGCGGGCCTGCCGTCAGACACAATCCGCTGGCTGTGGGTTGGGTTAGCTCATGTGTGTCGTGATGTAGTTGACCGCCTGCCCCACGGTGGTGATCGTCTGCGCGTCCTCGTCCGTGATCTCGCTGCCGAATTCTTCCTCGAACGCCATAATCAGCTCGACCAGGTCGAGCGAGTCGGCCTCAAGGTCCTCGCGGAAACGAGCTTCTGGCACGACACGATCCCCCTCAACGCCCAGAAGTTCGATGACGATTTTTTTCACACGATCTTCGGTTGATGCCATGTCTTTATATACCTCCCAAGGTGTGTGGGTGTGGGCCGCATGTGATTGTCAGAATAACAGTGGCCCATTATACCGGTTATGATACAGCTTGCCAGTCTTTGTGCGTCACATTGACAGATTATGCTTTTTAGGTAGCATAAGCTGCACCACAACTAAGGAACACCGTGCTATGACTAAAGTCACACAGCCGCCGACGACAGAGAGCCGCAAAGTTGACCACATCCGCATCAACCTGGAAAAAGACGTTACCTTCCCCCGGCTGACAACCGGCCTGGAACACTATCGCTTTCTGCACCAGGCCCTGCCCGAACTGAACCTGAGCGAGATCAACACGCGCCTCGACCTGTTCGGCAAACCGCTGCGCGCGCCCCTGCTCGTCTCATCCATGACCGGCGGCACCGACCTGGCGCGCCGCATTAACCGGCATCTGGCGCAGGCGGCGCAGCAGCACGGCCTCGCGATGGGCGTGGGGTCGCAGCGCGCGGCCGTTGAGGACCCGGCGCTCGCCTACACATATCAGGTGCGCGACGTTGCCCCCGATATCCTGCTGTTCGCGAACCTCGGCGCGGTGCAGCTTAATTACAGCTACGGCGCGGATCACTGCCGCCGTGCGGTTGACATGATCGAGGCCGACGCGCTCATCCTGCACTTCAATGTGCTTCAGGAAGCGGTCCAGCCGGAGGGCGACACCAACTTCGCTGGGCTGTTGAAAAAAGTGGAGCAGGTTTGCGCCGCGCTGTCCGTCCCGGTAATCGCCAAGGAGGTCGGCTGGGGCTTCGCCGGCTCGACCGTGCGCCGCCTGGTGGATGCCGGCGTGGCCGCCGTTGACGTGGCCGGGTCGGGCGGCACCTCCTGGAGCGAGGTCGAGTTCCACCGCGCCCCCACCTCGTTTCACGCCCACGTCGCCGCCAGCTTCGCGGATTGGGGCATCCCGACCGCCGACGCGCTCCAGTACGCCGTCGAGAACGCCCCCGGCATTCCCGTTATTGCCAGCGGCGGCCTGCGCGACGGCATTGACGTTGCCAAGTGTGTCGCGCTTGGCGCCCAGTTGGCCGGGCTGGCCGGGCCGTTCCTCAAGGCGGCCGACCACTCGTATGAAGCTGTGGACGAGCTGGTGCGCGAATTGACCGTCCAGCTTCGCATCGCGATGCTGTGTGCCGGCGCGGGCGATCTGCGCACGCTGCGCCACACCCCTCTGCTGAAAGCGCAGGCGGCCAGTGTTTAAGAAGCTGCTGCAGCGCTATACCTCCGAACTTGACCGCACGATGCGGCAGGTTGTGGATGAAATTGACCCGGCCGCCCCCGGCTTCCGCGCCATGGTGCGCTATCCGCTGGGCTGGTCCGACGAAAAAGGCCAGCCGCATAACAAGCCGGCCGGCAAGCGCATTCGCCCCCTGTTCCTGCTGCTGTGCACTGAAGCTGCCGGCGGGGAGTGGCGCCAGGCCCTGCCGGCGGCGGCGGCGGTCGAGCTGCTGCACAATTTCTCGCTCGTGCACGACGACATTCAGGACGGCAGCCCGCTGCGCCATGGCCGGGCCACCGTGTGGCAGGTCTGGGGCGCGGCGCGGGCCATCAACGCCGGTGACGCGCTGTTCAGCCTGGCTTTCGCGGCCCTTGAACAGCTTTCCCGCCAGGGCCTGCCCCCCGAAACGGTCATCCGGGTGTGGCGCGTGTTCAACCACACCAACCTCGAACTGACGCGCGGCCAGCACCTCGACATGCTCTACGAGACGCTCGACCACGTGACCGTGGACGACTATCTGACGATGATTACGGGCAAATCAGCCGCGCTGCTGGCGGCCTGCGCCCAGATCGGCGCGCTGATCGCCACCGGCGACGAGCCGCTGGCCGCGACCTACCGGGAGTTCGCGCTGAACCTGGGAGTGGCGTTTCAGATCAGGGACGACATCCTCGGCATCTGGGGCGACCCGGCGGTGACGGGCAAGTCCGCCGCGACCGATATCTCGTCGCGCAAGAAGTCGCTGCCGGTGCTTTACGGGCTGGCGCGCAGCCCGCAGCTCGCGGCGATCTACGCGCAGGACGCCCTGACTAACGCCGACACCATCGAGGCGGTCGCGCTGCTCGATCTTCAGAACGCGCGCGACTATGCGCGCCAGGTAGAGGCCGATTTCTACAACAACGCCGTCGCCGCGCTCAGGCGGGCCAGGCCCCAGGGCCAGGCTGCTGACTGGCTGACGCAGTTCGTGGACGCCCTCTTTCAGCGCAGCTATTGAGCCTTAGACCAGGTCGCGGAAGATGGTGTTGCTCAGCAGCCGCCCCGCCTGCGTCAGCCTGACCTGCTGCTCGGTGACAGCGAGCAGCCCGTAATCCACGTAGCGCTCGATCACCGGCCGGTGCATCTCCAGCAGGTCAACGCCGAAGCGGTCGCGGAAGCGGCGCCGGTCAATGCCCTCCCGCGTCAGCCGCAGCCCCATAATCAGCGTTTCAGCGGCCTCGCTGCGGTAGTCCACCTGCACAACGGTGTCGGGGTCCACCGCCGGGCTGAGCGGGTATTCGTGCGCCGCGCCGCCGTCGCCGTTCAGCGCTTTGATATAGCGCAGCGGCGACAGCAGCACCGCGTAGCGTTTGCCGCCCGCGTAACCGTGCGCGCCCGGCCCCAGGCCCAGGTAAGGCAGGTTGCGCCAGTACTGCAGGTTGTGCGCGCATTCGTGGCCGCGCTTCGACCAGTTGCTGATCTCATACTGATCATAGCCTGCGCCGGCCAGCGTGTCCGTCGCCAGCTCATACATATCGGCTGCCAGGTCGTCGTCCGGCGCTGGCAGGCGGCCGCGCGCCACCCAATCCTGCATCGGCGTGCCGTCCTCCAGCCCCAGCGCGTACAGCGAGACGTGGTCCGGCCGCAGCGCCAGCATCTGCTGCAAACTCCAGGCCCAGTCAGCGGAGGTCTGGTGTGGGATGCCGTAAATCAGGTCGAGGTTGAGGTTGTCAAACCCTGCCGCGCGCGCCGCCGATACAGCGCGCGCCGTCTGGTCGTTGTCGTGCCGGCGCGCGAACAGCGCCAGCTCATTCTTGTTGGCCGACTGCATCCCCACGCTGAGGCGATTTATCCCCACCTGCCGCAGGTCGCGCGCGTAAGCCGGCGTGATGTCGTTAGGGTTGGCCTCCAGCGAGATTTCAGCCTCCGCCGCCAGTTCAAAAGACGCGCTCACCGCCGCCAGCACCTCAGCGATCTGGTCTGGCCGCAGCAGGCTGGGCGTGCCGCCGCCCAGGAACACGCTGCCCGCGCGCCGGTCAGGGGCCGCCTGCCCCACCAGCCTGATCTCGCGGCACAGCGCCTCCACAAACGGCTCGAATAGCTGATCCTGATTGGTGTAGGTATTAAACGCGCAGTAGGTGCATTTTGTGCGGCAAAACGGAATGTGCAGGTAAAGCGCAAGCGGATTGCTCATCAATCAGTCACAACCAGATTCCAACCTTCGGCGCGATTGCGGTATTGTTGCAGCTAAAATATAATTATTCAAGACACCGACTTGGCTTATACTGTTAAACAGACCTGTAAACTAAAGGCCCGTTTGCCATGCCCGAAACAACGCAGTTCCCTGGAATGGAAGGTGTTGGCAATTACAATTCGCTTCAGGCGAACACCGTTCTCCTTGCGCGCTATAAAATTCTTGGCGTGGTTGGCGGCGGCGGCCAGGGGTCTGTGTACCAGGCGCGCGACCTGAACTTCCCGGATGTGCGCAAGCTCGTCGCCGTCAAGGAGATGCTCAACCCGGCGACGGACCCCAACCTGCGCGCCTCAACGCTGCGGACGTTCCAGCGCGAAGCGAACATCCTCGCCACGCTCAGCCACCCGGCCATCCCCAAGATTTTCGACTTTTTCGACCGCAACGACCGCGCTTATCTGGTCATGGAGTTCATCACCGGCAACGACCTCGAGGTGCTGCTCGGCAAAACAAAAGAGCTGCCGGTCGACAAAATTGTCGAATGGGCCATTGACCTGTGCGACGTGCTCGGCTATCTGCACAGCCACCAGCCTGAGCCGATTATCTTCCGCGACATGAAGCCGTCCAACGTCATGATCGACAGCCTTGGCAAGGTCCGGCTGATTGACTTCGGCATCGCCAAGACGTTTGTGCCCAACGTTAAACACACGATGATCGGCACAGAAGGCTATTCAGCGCCCGAACAGTATAAAGGCAACGTAACGCCCCTCAGCGACATCTACAGCCTGGGGGCGGCGCTCCACCACATCCTGACGCGCAAGGACCCGCGCCTTGAGCCGCCCTTCAGCTTTGCCGAGCGCCCCATTCGCGACTTCAACCCCAAAGTCCCGCCGGAGCTGGTCGCCATTGTTGAACGCGCCGTCGAATTCGAGCCGGCCAAACGCTTCGCCTCCTGTGTCGAAATGAAGGCAGCCCTCGAGCGCCTGCGCTATCGCCCGGCGGTCGGCATCGGCGTCAGCCTGGGCGGCCGGGAGGGCGCCAACGAAACCGATTTTTTCGAGGGCATTGAGCAGCTTGGCGAGATTCAGCCGCGCTGGACCTTCACCACCGAGGATGAGATTCGCGCCGGCCCAACCGCCTACGGCGAGCTGGCCTTTGTCGGCTCCTACGACACCAATATGTGGTGCGTCCGGCTCGATACCGGCGAGTTCGTCTGGAAGCACGCCACCAACGGCGGCATCGCCACGTCACCCGTCATTGAGGACACCAGCCGTCTGGTGCTCTTTGGCTCAGAAGACTACTACCTCACCGCCCTCGACTACCGCACAGGCCGCATCAACTGGTCCTACGCCACCAAAGACCGCATCCGCAGCACCGCTGCTGTCGTCAATGCCCGCGCGTTTTTCGGCAGTGATGACGGGCATCTGTACTCCCTGATGGCGACCAACGGGCGCTACATGTGGGACTATAACGCCGGCGCCCCTATCCGGGTTTCGCCCTGCGTGACCAATGAGCTGATTATTTTTGGCACTGAGGCCGGCGACGTAACCGCGCTCACGCTGGACGGCAAGACGCGCAAATGGAGCTTCCGCGCCAAGCGCGCGGTGACGGCCTCGCCGCACATTGACCCGGTCGAAAACGTGTGCTTTATTGCCTCCTCCGACTATTTCGTCTACGCGCTTGATGTCGGCACAGGCTACAGCTCCTGGCGCTTCCGCACCGGCGGCCCGGTCATCTCCTCGCCAACCAGCGCCGACGGCCTGCTCTACTTTGGCTCTGCGGACGGGTATCTGTACGCCATTAACGTGCAGACATCCAAAGAGAAGTGGAAATTCAACACCGGCAAGCCGATTGTGTCGTCGCCGGTCGTGCACAAAAACATCGTCTACTTCGGCGGCACTGACGACCATTTCTACGCTGTTGACGCCCAGGCCGGCAAAGAGCTGTGGAAGTTCAAAACCGGCGGCCCCATCACCTCCAAGGCCTTTATCGCCGGCGATGTTGTGCTCTTTGGCTCAATGGATAAGAAACTCTATGCCCTGCCCCTTGTCGGATAAATGTGACAGCGCAACGCTGCCGTTTACGGAGCTGCTTTATGGATCTGTTCCGCCGCCTTTTCAGCCAGTCCAGCTCAGACGAACCGCCGCCGCAGCCAGGGGCCGACACTGGGGCTGAGCAGGAAGCTCAGAGCGCGCCGGAAACCGTGCCGGCCCCCGCTGCCCCCGAATTTAACATTCCCGACGGCGTGACGCGCCCGCTGCCGCTGGAAACGGTCATCTCCACGCGCAACGAACACATTACGTTCGGCCAGTCTACCGACGTGGGCATGGTGCGCAGCAATAACCAGGACACCGTGATGTCGTTCTTCTTCAGCAGCCGCAGCGCCGAAGAACGGCCCGATTTCGGCCTTTTTATCGTGGCCGACGGCATGGGTGGCCACCAGGACGGCGAGAAAGCGTCCGCCATGACGGCGCGCACGGTCGCTTCGTATGTGACCAGCCACATCTACCTGCCGATGCTGGCCGACAACGGCAGCTCAGAGCAGTCGCCAATCGCCGAAACGCTGATCGCCGCAGTGCAGAAGGCCAACAGCGAGGTGATCGTCAAGGTCCCTGAGGGCGGGACAACGCTCACCGCCGTTACCGTCATTGGCGATCTGGCCTATGTCGTCCACGTGGGCGACAGCCGCGTGTACCTGATCACAAAAGACGGCATCGAACAGATCACGCGCGACCACTCGCTGGTGCAGCGCCTCATCGAACTCGACCAGCTCACGCCGGAAGAGGTTATTGACCACCCACAGAAAAATGTCCTCTACCGCGCGTTAGGCCAGAGCGAGACGCTGGAGGTGGACACCATTACGCGGCGGCTGCCGCCGAACTCGCGCATGCTTCTGTGCAGCGACGGCCTGTGGAACCAGGTCCTGGAGGCGGAAATCAGCGAGATCGTCATGAGCCACCAGAATCCGCAGGAAGCCTGTGATAAACTGGTGGCCCTGGCCAACACACGCGGGGGAACAGATAACATTACTGCCGTCCTGCTGCATATTCCCAGCAGCTAACCGAGAAACCGTTGGCAGCCTATGAATGCCGAGATTGACCCCTACACGCTGCTAGGCCTTTCGCCGAACGCTTCGGCCCAGGAAGTCAAAGCCGCTTACCGGCGGGTGGCGCGCCGACTGCACCCGGACGTAAACCAGAGCAGCCCTGGGGCGGCCGTCCAGTTCCAGGATGTGAACTGGGCCTATGAAGCGCTCAACGACCCACACCGCCGGCACGAATGGGACTCCCGCCTCTCTGCGCAGCCCGACGCGGACAACCGCTTCTACTTTATGCTCAGGGTAACGCCCAGCAAACGCGCGGTCGCGCCGCTTCAGGAGCCGCAGGTCACCTACCTGCTGGCGGAAATCCTCCCGGACCCCAGCGCGCGCACGCAGCAGCAGACCCGGCGCGACACCCGGCTTAACCTGACGCTCGTGCTGGACCACAGCAACTCCATGAACGGCACGCGCATGGACAAGGTTAAGGTCGCCGCGCACCAGATCATCGACCAACTGACAAGCCACGATATTCTGTCGGTCATCGCCTTCAACGACCGCGCTGAGACGATCATCGCCGCCACCCCGGTCGCCGACAAGCCCGCCCTCAAAGCGAAAATCAGCATGATTGTGGCGTCAGGCGGCACGGAAATCTTCAAGGGCCTCTCCGATGGCGTCGCGCAGAACCGCCGCTTCCTGGCGCCCAAATTCGTCAATCACGTTGTCCTGCTGACCGACGGCAACACCTACGGTGACCACGAAGCCTGCCTTGAGCTGGCGGAGAGCGCCAAGAAAGAGGGCATCAGCATCAGCGCGATGGGCCTGGGCCAGGAGTGGAACGACGAGTTCCTCGACCGCCTGGCGGCCGCAACCGGCGGCACCTCGACCTACATCAATTCGGCCGGCGCGGTGGTCCGCTTCCTCAACGATCACGTGCGCAACCTGTCCGACGCCTTCGCGGAGCGTATGCTGCTGTCAGTGGCGCCCGACCCCGACATCGTGTTCGAATCGGCATTTAAGCTCGCGCCTCAGCCCCAGCCGCTGCCGATTGACAGCGGTTACATTCCGCTGGGCAGCCTTCAGGCGGCGCGCGCCATCACGGTGCTGCTCCAGTTCCAGATGCCGGCCGATATGAACATCGAGTTCCGCTCGCTGGCCCGCCTGGTCGTCGTCGGCGACATCCTCGATAACCGCCACCAGCGCTTCCAGGCGCTCAGCGATGTGTCTGTGGAAGTGACAGACAGCCCCGCGCCAGAGGACCCGCCGGCTGTCATCCTGGACGCGCTGGGCAAACTCACCCTGTACCGGATGCAGGAGCGCGCCCAGCAGGCGCTTGAAACCGGCAACGTGCGCGAGGCGACCCGCCGCCTGGAAAACTTGGCCACGCGGCTGCTCGCGATGGGCCAGGAAGACCTTGCCATGCAGGCCCTCTCCGAGGCGCGCCGTGTGGCCCACACCAATGCGTTGTCAGACAAAGGCCGCAAAACACTCAAGTATGAAACCCGCCATCTTCTGGTCGGCCCATCGTCCGAGGACAGTTCGTCGCCATGAATGTCTGCCCATACTGTGCCCACAAAAATCGTCCGGGGATGCTCTTTTGCGAGGAGTGCGGCCAGCCGCTGGTTGCCAGCGTGCCGGTCACCATGCCCACCAGAAAGCTCGACGCCGGAAACAGCGAGCTGGCCGCCAAGGCCACCTGGGGCACCGCGCGCTTTGGGCAGGACGCCTCTATCATCGTCCATGTGAACGATGTCGCCGACCCGCTCATTATCCAGCCCGCCCGGCGCACCGTCCTGGGCCGGCAGGATGCCAACAGCGCGCAGCGGCCAGATGTTGACCTCTCGCCCTACGGCGCTCTGGAAAAGGGCGTCTCGCGCATTCACGCGGTGATCGCGCGCAGCGAAGGCACGCTCACGCTCATGGACATGGGCAGCGTCAACGGGACGCACCTCAATGGCCAGCGCCTGCTGCCCGATGAGCCGCGCGTGCTGCGCGACGGCGACGAAATCCGCCTGGGCAAGCTGGTCGCACATGTCTATTTTAAGTAGGAGGGTGGAAACACAAGCCTTATGATTACACTGCTTATTCACATCGCGAATTCCGAGCCGATCAAACTTGACGTTGAAGACCTGCCCGCTATGGTTGATCTGGCGGTTATCGGCTCCAATCCGCGCGACCGCAAGGATCGCGAGCTGAACTGGGTTGAAGATGGCGTGACAACCATCATCCTCCCCTGGTGGCGCATCAATTACATTGAGGTGCTGCCCGACAAGGATGCCCAGGAAGAGTTCCCGCTCCCCTTCCGCAACGACTGAAGCTCAGGCAGCGTGTGAGATTATGACAAGCCCAATGCCGCGTACCGGCCAGCGTGATGGCAAGCGCATCCTCGTCGTTGATGACGAGCCGCGCATCATCGGTTTTATTCGCATGAACCTGGAGCTGGAAGGCCACCAGGTGCTTGAGGCGCGCAGCGGTATCGAGGCGCTGGAAGCGGTTCGCACCGTGCTTCCCGACCTCATCCTGCTCGATGTCATGATGCCCGACCTCGACGGCTTCGAAACCCTGCGCATGCTGCGCGAGTTCTCGAACATCCCGGTGATTATGCTCACCGCCAAAGGCGAGGAAAACGACCGCGTCTACGGCCTGGAACTGGGCGCTGACGACTACATTACCAAGCCGTTCGGCCCCAGGGAGCTTTCCAGCCGCATTAAAGCTGTGCTGCGCCGCGCCACCATGCCGTCCAGCTCGCCCGACCAGGCCATCCTCAAAATCGACTCGCGCCTGAGCGTGGACTTTAACCGGCGCGAAGTGCTGGTCAACGGCAAGCGCATCAAACTCCGCCCCACCGAGTACCGCCTTCTCTACCACCTCATCGAAAACGCCGGCTGGACCGTCCCGCACGACCAGCTTCTGGCCAAGGTCTGGGGCTATGAATACCGTGACGAGGCCCACTACGTGCGGCTCTACGTCAACTACCTGCGCGAGAAAATCGAGGAAGACCCGGCCGACCCGAAGTATATCCTGACCGAGCGGGGCGTCGGCTACCGCTTTGTTGATTTCAAACACCACCCAACAGAGTGAGCCGCGCTGCAGGGGGCCTGCTTGCGGGCCTCTTTTTTCTCCCGTACAATTAGTGTTCGTACCATCCCGCCAGCCAGTGCCCTCAAGGAGGGTTTCGTGTCTGCGTTTAAGATCGTGGTCACAGGACCATTTAACTCAGGTAAAACCCAGTTCATCAAAACCATATCCGACATCCCGGTCGTCTCCACCGAGAAGAAAATCACGACCGAAGATCGCGGCATCAAAGCGGAAACCACCGTAGCGATGGACTATGGCCGCGCCCTGCTCGACACGCACACGCTCTACCTGTACGGCACGCCCGGCCAGACCCGGTTCGACTTCATGTGGGAGATTCTCTCCGGGGAAATGGACGCCTTTGTCGTCCTGGTCGACAGCACCGATCACACCTCATTTCCTGACGCCGCCGAGCTTGTCACCCGGTTCTCCAGCTTCATTGACGTGCCCTACCTGATCGTCGCCAACAAGACCGACCTCGGCGGCGCGGCGCGGCTGGCCGAGGTGCGCCGCGGCACGCGCGCCAGCGGCGACATCACGGTGATGCCCTGCGTCGCCACCCAGAAATCCAGCGTGCGCCAGGTGCTGCTGCAGGTCATCGAGCTGCTGAAAAAACAGCACCCCGCCAAATAATCGGTCAGGGTGCTGTGTCGCCCTCTCTGGCCCGCTCCGCGCTGCGGCGGACGTCTGGCTGCTAGCCGATCTGGTCGCCCGCAAATTCCTCCGCCAGACGTTCATACTCCGCGCTGAACTCGTCCAGCAGCGCCTGTTTTTCTTCCGGCGCGAGCTGGCTGGCGCGGACGGCATTCAGCGCGATGTCCTGAATCTCGTCAAGGCTGAACCCCAGATGCGTGTGCAGCGCCAGGTACTCGTCCGTCAGCGATGTGCCCAGCAGCGCCGGCAACCCTGAGCTGATCACCAGCGCCACGCCGGCGTCGTACAGGTCGCGCACATAGCTCAGGCCGCTGTAGCCCGCGACCGCCGGGTTCAGCCGGACGGTGCGCGTCATCGTCAGGTCGGCCACCATTTCCCGCGCCAGCAGCAGATCAACTGTCTCCGGCGTGTGCCAGTCCCCCCACCCCAGCGCGATACGGTCCGGCTCCAGCGCCGCCAGCGTCTCGCGCACGCCTTCCGCGCCCAGCGCGTCGCCGGCGTGCGCCAGGCGCGCCACGCCCTTCTTTTCGGCGGTGCGAAACGCGCGCTCGAACTGGCCGACAGGCTGCGCGTCCTCGCTGCCGTACAGCCCCATGCCGACCACCCCGCTGCGGCGCGCGGTCGCGCTGGTCGCCCAGCGCGCGATCTCGTCCGCGCTGCGCGGGTTGTCGCGGGGAATGCACAACAGCCACGCCAGCCGCACCCCCCAGGCGCGCTGCGCGCGGTCGCGTCCGTCGTTAATGGCCGCCAGAAACTGCTCAAACGTCAGGATGTCCGCAAACCGGGTAGGGTCCACGCACACTTCCGCATAGCGGACGTTCTGCTTGTCAAGCTGCACGCCCAGCTCGTACACAACCCGCGTGATGTCGTCTGCGTGTTGCAGCCACTTCGTCACCGCCGCCGTGATCTCGCTGAGGCGGGTGTAATCCGGCTCCCGCACAAGCTGCATCCATTGGCGAAAGTGCTTCGACGTGGTCTCGATTTCGTTCTGCTCAGCGATCAGCGCCAGCGTGTCCGGCCTCAGGGCGCCTTCCAGGTGAACATGCAGTTCAGCCTTGGGCATTGCGCGTATAATGTGTTCAACTGACATGTTCAGATTGACTCCTTGAGTCAGGGCCGCGCTCGGTGTCAGCCGGCGCGCGCCTTCCAAAACCGTTTGCCTGCCCTGCCAGCCGCTTGGCGCGGAAGGCGATGGCGGCCTCAATCAGCCCAAGAAACAGCGGGTGCGGCAGGTTGGGCCGGCTCAGAAATTCAGGGTGGAACTGGCTGCCCACCATAAAGGGATGGTCCCGAAGCTCCGCGATCTCAACAAGCTTTCCATCCGGGCTGAGGCCGCTGAAAACCATGCCCTTCTGCTCAAACAGCCCACGATAAACGTTGTTAAATTCAAAGCGGTGCCGGTGGCGCTCCCTGATCTCGCGCGCGCCGCCGTATGCCCTGGCCGCCGCCGTCCCGGTCTCCAGCCGGCACGGGTACTCGCCCAGGCGCATCGTGCCGCCCATGTCCGTGATGCCCTGCTGCTCCGGCATCAGGTCAATCACCGGGTGCGCGCAGTGCAGGGCAAATTCCGAGCTGTTGGCGTCCTTCAGGCCCACCACATTGCGCGCGAACTCGATGGACATCACCTGCATCCCCAGGCACAGCCCCAGGTACGGCACGCCCCGTTCGCGCGCATACTGCGCCGTCAGAATCTTCCCCTCAATGCCGCGCTCGCCGAAGCCGCCCGGCACGATGATGCCGTCCATCTGGTCAAGAACGTCCCAGCCCTTGCCCTTTTCAAGGTCGCCTGAGTACAGCCATTTGATTTCCAGCCTGCGCTCGTGCGCGCTGGCCGCGTGAAACAGCGCCTCGCGCACGCTCATGTAAGCGTCGTGCAGCTCAACATACTTGCCGACAACGCCAATGCAGATCGGCTCGTCCGCGGCGCGCATCCGCGCGATCATGCTGCGCCAGCCCTGCAGCGTCGGCTTGGCTGCCGGCAGTTCGAGCTGCTCGGCCAGGTAATCGCCCAGCCCGGCGTCCTCCAGCACAAGCGGGACCTCATACAGCAGGTCCGTCGTCTCCAGCGGGATAACGGCCTCCTCGGCGACATCGCAGAACAGCGCGATCTTGCGCAGCACGTCCTTGCTCATCGGGTAATCCGCGCGCGCCACAATCACCTGCGGGTGAATGCCGATCCCGCGCAGCTCGCGCACGCTGTGCTGCGTGGGCTTGGTTTTCAGCTCGTGCGTTGCCCCCACGTGCGGCAGGAACGTCACATGCACCGACAGCGTGTCGCTGCGGTGCAGGCTCATGCGCATCTGGCGCACCGCCTCCAGGAACGGCAGCCCCTCAATATCCCCCACCGTCCCGCCGATCTCCACCAGCACCACGTCGGCGCTGCTGTCTTTCCCGACCGCCGTGATACACCGCTTGATCTCGTTCGTGATGTGCGGCACGACCTGGATCGTCGCGCTCAGGTAATCGCCCCGCCGCTCCTTGTCAATCACATGGCTGTAGATCGTCCCGGCGGTGACGTTCGACGCCCGGCTGAGGTTCTCATCAACGAACCGTTCATAATGCCCCAGGTCCAGGTCCGTCTCCGCGCCGTCCGCCGTGACAAACACCTCGCCGTGCTGGTACGGACTCATCGTGCCGGGGTCCACATTCAGGTACGGGTCAAGCTTCTGGACAGCGACGCGCAGGCCGCGCTCCTTCAGGATGCGCCCAATAGCCGCCAGCGTGACGCCCTTCCCCACCGAACTGACAACGCCGCCGGTGCAGAAGATATATTTAGGTTTCGGCATGTCCCGCGCCTTCCGTGCTCATCTGACCACCAGTACAACAAAACAGCGGCGGGGAGGTCGCCGCTTGCCAGTCACTGCGCTCCCCGCCGGTATCGCAATCAGGAACTTCCTGCGGCCCGTAAAGCCCGCCTTTCAGATCAGCCCTTCGAGATCGCTCACTGTCCGGCGCATATCCAGAAAAATCAGCCCCAGCTTCGCCCCCCCGCGAACCAGCGTCGTCAGCACGGCTTCCTCGCCCACCGACATCAGAATGACATAGCCGCCGTTGCCTTTGATGTGCACCTGGTCAAGCCCGCCGCGCCCCAGCTCGCCCGATATGCGCTCGCCCAGCGAGATCATCGCCGCCGACATCGCCGACACGCGATCTTCTTCAATCCCTGCCGGCAGCGACGACGCCATAATCAGGCCGTCCACGCTGACCACACCGGCGCCCTCGATCTCAGGGGTCGTAGCCTGTAAATCACGCAGACGGTCTACCATTAATTCTGTCCGCGATTTTGCCATTCCTCGCTCCTCTCAGGTATCCCGGCGCAGGCCGAAAAGAAGCTCGCTGTCGCTTGTTGTGTCACCGCAGGTAGAAGCCGTTCTGGACCAGGTCGGCAGGGATGCCGTTCATCAGCAGCCCCCTCTAATTATACTGAAGCTCCCCTGAACGGCAAGTAAGCGTTAAACGCTTTTCCCAAGTAGAGCCTGTTCAGCGGTGCAACTTTCGCTATACTGTGACGTGCAATCCATCGGGCGCTCCGGTGTTCAACGCGCAGAATTGGCCGTTGGCTGTCAGGTCCGTGTGCAGCATGTGTGCAGCATAGAAGCAGGTGATATGTCCGAACACCCTCAGGAAACCCGCAGATCGCTTGACCGGCCCGCCCGGCCCGCCGCGCTTGTCCAGGAGATCGCCGAGCGCATCGCGCAGAACGTTGATCGCGTCATCATCGGCAAACGCAATGAGGTCCGGCTCACAATCCTGGGGCTGATCAGCCAGGGCCATATCCTGATCGAGGATATTCCGGGCGTCGGCAAAACCATGATGGCCAAGGCGCTGGCCCGCTCCATTGGCTGCACCTTCAGCCGCATCCAGTTCACCCCCGACATGCTGCCGTCAGATGTGACCGGTGTGTCGCTGTTCAACCAGAAAACCCGCGAGTTCGAGTTCCGCGCCGGCCCTATCATGGCGCAGATCGTCCTGACCGACGAGATCAACCGCGCGACCCCCAAAACCCAGGCCGCCCTGCTTGAGGCGATGGAGGAGCGCCAGATCACCGTGGACGGCGTGACCTACAAGCTCGATGAGCCGTTTCTCATCATGGCGACCCAGAACCCCATCGAGTACGAGGGCACGTTCCCCCTGCCCGAAGCCCAGCTCGACCGCTTTCTGCTGCGCATCCAGCTTGGCTACCCCAGCCCCGGCGAGGAAATGTCCATCCTCACGGCGCAGCAGCACCAGCACCCGATCAACACCATGTACCAGGTCGTCAGTGTGCAGGAGCTGCTGGCAGCGCAGCAGGCGGTCCGCGAGGTTTACGTGGCGGACGAAATCAAGAGATACATTGTCGAGCTGGTCAACGCTTCCCGCCAGCACCCAGATGTATATCTGGGCAGCAGCCCGCGCGGGTCGCTGGCGCTGTTCCGCACCTGCCAGACGCGCGCCGCCATGTTTGGCCGCG
>CAZDVL010000036.1:0-18989 GCA_964508745.1 uncultured Anaerolineaceae bacterium
GCGCCGGGCAAAGCGGTGCAGCTTCCGCTGCCGTCCAGCTATCTGTTTTCGCTGGAAAGCGGCACGCGCCAGCTCGCGCGCCACTTCTACGCCGTCGTGCGCTACGACCTGCCGGGGTCGCTGGTGTTCGACAACATCGAGCCGGTGATGGCCTACATAGAAACCACGCGCAGCCTGCGCGAGCCGCAGCTCCCCGAAGGCGTGACGTGGGACTCGGTCATGCTGATCGTGCGCGAACAGGTCAAAAACCAGTTGAACTACTTTGGCGAGCTGATCGTGACCAAGCTGTCCGGCGTGCTGGTCGCCTCTGACCGGGGCGGGTTCATCAGTGGGTTTGTGCGCCAGGACGAGGCCGGCCACACGCCGCCCATTTAACAGACGGCACGGGAACGTGCGAAAAGGGGCAGGCCACCTTGTTGATGAGCGCCTTTTCCGGCATCACCGCAGCGCTGGCGCAGGCCAGCGCCGACCCCACCCTGCCGCCGCTGCTGCTGGCGGCGCTGGCGCTGGCGCTGCTGGCGGCCGTCTGGTTCGGCTGGCGCGCGCAGCGGCAGTTGAGCGCCCAGGCCGCGCGGCTGAAGCGTCTGGAACAGGCCCTGCAAACAGTTGAGACACAGACGGCGGCGGCGCTCCAGCGCCTTGACGGCGCCCTGGCCGACGACGCGCAGGCGCGCCAGCAGGCCGCCAGCCGTTTCGACCAGGCGCTGGCGAACATCGAAACGTCGCTGGAACAGCAGCGCCTGGCGGCGGCCCAGGCCGCGCTGGCCCTCACGCTGCTGCCGCAGGCCGAACGCCAGTACCGCGCCAAAGACCTCGACAGCGCGCTCGACACCTACCAGCGCGCACTGACGCTGAACGAGGCGAACCCGCTGGTGCACTACCGCATCGGCTACATCTACGCCCAGCGCGGCCAGCTCGACCGGGCGGATAAGCACCTGGAGCGCGCGCTGGCGCTGGCCCCGGATTTCAGCCCGGCGGTCGCCGCCCGCGGCTATGTCTGCCGCCGCCGCGCGGACGCCGCCCGCCCCGGCGCCGAGCAGGAAAAGCTGCGCTTCCTGGCCGAGGAAAAGCTGCGCGCCGCCCTGCGCCAGTCGCCGCGCCTGCTGGACGAGGACGGCGAATCGTGGTGGGCGGCGCTGGGCGGCCTCTACCGCAGCGCGGGCAGCGCGCGCCGGGCGCTGCGCGCCTACCAGGAAGCCGCCGCCGTCACCCCCTATTCGGCCTATCCGCTGGGCAACCTGGCGCTGCTGCGCGGCAGCGCCGGCGACACCGCCGCCATGCTCGACACCCTGCGCGATGTCGAGCGCCTCGCCCGCGCTGAGATTCAGGCCGCCCCCGACGACTACTGGCCCTACGCTGACCTGCTGCTGGCGCGGCTGGGGCTGGGCAAAATTCAGGAAGCTGAGGAAACGCTCAAAACCGCGCTGCGCCTGCTGCCGCCCGCCGTGCCGCACGCCGCCGCCGGGCTGGAAAAAGCGCTGACGACCCTGGCCGAGCTGCTGCCCGACAGCGCCGCCACCATCGCCGATGTGATCGCGCACCTGCACGCCGGGGCCGCCGGAAAGGCGGCGGGCGGCGTCAGCCTGGCCAACGAAGCGTTCGTCATCGCGCTGGGCGACCTGCCGGCGCTGGCCGTGCGCGTGTCTGACCAGGACGACCCGGCCCGCGTCGTCCGCCTGCTGGACCTGACCGAGGCGCGCCCGGCGATTTTCATGCTCGGCGGCGCGGTGGATATGTCGTCCGACGCCATTGACGCCACGCGCGCGATTCTGGAGCAGGGGCTGGCCGCCTACGCCCAGGAACACGGCATCGCCATCATTGACGGCGGCACGCACTCCGGCGCGATGCAGATGATGGGCGAGGCGCGCCAGCGCTGCCGGGGCACGTTCCCGCTGGTGGGCGTGGCGCCGGTCAACCTGGTGCGCTTCAACGGCCACGACATGCCCGGCGGCTACCTGCTGGACCCCAACCACTCGCACTTTGTCCTCACCGGCGAGGGCGACTGGGGCGACGAAACCGACTTTATCGTCCAGATCGCCCAGGCCATCACCGGCGGCAAATTTCCCACGCTGGGCATCGTCATCAACGGCGGCGGCATCGTGCGCCAGGAAGTCTACCGCCTGACGCTGACCGAACGCCTGGCCGCGCCGCTGCTGGTGCTGGACGGCAGCGGCCGCTTCGCCGACACGCTGGCGCGCGCCGTGGCCACCGGCGAGACCGACGACAGCCAACTGCGCGAGATTGTCGCCCGCGGCCGCATCGCGGTCGCCGCCGTCGCCGACGGCCCGGACGCCCTGCGCCAGCGCCTCAACGCCTATTTCGAGGCCCGGCCAGCCGGCCAGTAAACCGCCGTCATCGTTGCAGAAAGGCGCGGCAGCCATGCGTATCGTGTTGTTCGGCTTCGGCTCGCGCGGGGATGTCCAGCCGCTTATCGCCCTGGGCAAAGGGCTGCAGGCGGCCGGTTACGATGTCGCCATCGCCGCCGCGATCAACTTTCAGGGTTGGGCAACGGAACACGGGCTGGACTTCGAGCCGGTTCACGTGGACATCGAAGCCTACGTGCGGATGGACGCCGGCCAGGAATGGCTGGGCAACAGCAGCAGCAGCCCGCGCCGCGAGCTGCAAAACATGAAGCGCATGGCCGACGGCGTCGCGGACACCGTCGCCGACGACATTCTGCGCATGGCCGGCCGCGCCGATGTTTTTATCAGCGGCGTGCTGACAGTGGAGGCGCTGGCGGCGCTGGCGCAGGCGCGCGGCACGCGCCACCTGGTCGCGCTGCTGGCCCCCTTCGCGCCCACGCGCAGCGGCCCCGCCGGCGTGCAGGCGCTGTTCCCGCGCGCGGACTGCGCTGTCAACCGCTGGTGGGGCTACTTCATCGAGCTGGCGCTGTTCGACGCGCTGCGCGGGCCGTCCGACGCGACGCGGGCGCGCCTGGGCCTGCCGCGCGCCACGCGCGGCGGCTTCCTGCGCGCCTGGAACCGCACGCCGACGGTTATTGGGGCCAGCCCGCTGGTCACGCCGCCGCCGCCGGACTGGGGCGCGCACATCCACGTGACCGGCTACTGGTTCCTCGACGGCGCGGCCGACTGGCGGCCGTCCCCGGCGCTGGACGCCTTCCTGCGCGCCGGGCCGCCGCCGGTCTACATCGGCTTCGGCAGCATGTCGAACCGCGACCCGCAGGGCACGACACAGACCATGATCGCGGCGCTGCAGGCCGCCGGCCAGCGCGGCATCATCCACCGCGGCTGGGCCGGGCTGCGCGCTGAACACCTGCCGCCGGACGTGTTCCTGCTGGATGATGCGCCGCACGACTGGCTGTTCCCGCGCATGGCGGCGGTTGTCCACCACGGCGGCGCGGGCACCACCGGCGCCGGGCTGCGCGCGGGCGTGCCGTCCGCAGTGGTCGCGCACATCGGCGACCAGTGGTACTGGGGGCGGCGCATCCACGAGCTGGGGGTGGGGGCTGCGCCGCTGCGCCGCCACCGGCTGAACGCCGACCGGCTGGCGGCGCTGATCAGCGCCATGACCGGCGCTGACGCCCCCGCCATGCGGCGCCGGGCCGCCGCCCTGGGCGCGCGCATCCGCGCCGAGGACGGCGTCGGCCGCGCTGTGCAGGTCATCAGCCGTCTGCTGGACGCGCCCGGCCCAACTCCCCCTTGATTAGCGCGGCGCGCCCGCTATAATGCCTGCATTCGACAACTGAGCGACTCTCTGCCGCAGACAGCAGGGGCCTTCTGGCTCAAATTCCTGCCGAGGTTGGGGTAAGCAGCACATGCTAACAAGATTGTGCGGCGGCCCTGCGCGTTTGCGGGCCGCTTTTTTGTTCGATCACTCTTGCCGGAAAGGAGGAAACGACGCTTGGCTATTACCAGAGAACGCAAAGAAGAGCTGGTAGCCATCTACACCGAGCTGCTGGGCCACGCCACCGGGCTGGTTATCGCCGAATACCGGGGGCTGAGCGCGGCCAAAGTGGACGAACTGCGCGCGAAGCTGCGCGAAGTCAACGGCGTGTACCTGGTCACCAAGAACACGCTGTTCATGATCGCGCTGCGCAACGCTGGCTGGGACATCCCGGAGAACATGTTCGAAGGGCCGGTCGCAACCGCGTTTGCCGATGGCAACCTGCCGGGCGTGGCGAAAGCCATGCTGGCCTTCCAGAAGGACAACCCGGAGCAGTTCGCGCTCAAGGGCGGCCTGCTCAACACCCGGACGCTGTCGCCGGCGCACATCGAGATGCTGGCCGAACTGCCGCCGCTCGACGAACTGCGCGCCCAGCTTGCGGGCCTCATGGTCCAGCCGGCTACCGGCCTGGTCAGCGTGCTGAACAGCGCCACCAGCCAGATCGTCAACGTGCTGCACGCTTACGTGCAGGAAAACACCGACTCATCCGGCGAAGCCGCCTGATGCGCCCCCAGATGCGATTGTTCACACCCGACTGCGAAAGGATGTAACTGTACCATGGCTGACCTGAACAAGCTTGTTGAAGACCTGAGCGCGCTGACCATCCTGGAAGCCGCTGAGCTTAAGACCCTGCTCGAAGAGAAGTGGGGCGTTACCGCCGCCGCCGCCGCCCCGATGATGATGGGCATGATGCCGGCCGCCGCCGCTGTCGCCGCTGAGCCGGAAGAAGAGCAGACCGAGTTCAACGTGATCCTGGCCGACGTTGGCCCGAAGAAGATCAACGTGATCAAGGCCGTGCGCGCCATCACCGACCTGGGCCTGAAGGAAGCCAAGGACCTGGTCGAGAGCGCCCCGGCGACCGTCCTCGAAGCCGTCAGCAAGGAAGCCGCCGCCGACGCGCGCACCAAGCTGGAAGCCGAAGGCGCGAAGGTCGAGATCAAGTAAGCGGCTGTCTCACCGGCACGCCGCAGCGCACCGCCAGCCCGCGCCAACTGCCGGGCTGGCTTTTTTGACTCAGGGCGCCGGCAGCGTGAAGCTGAAGGTGCTGCCCCGGCCCGGCTCGCCGGAAAAAATCAGCTCGCCCGCCTGGCGCGCCAGCGTCTGTTTCGCCAGGTACAGGCGCAGGCCGGCGCCGGGGTGCAGGCGCACCAGCGGGTGCCGGTCGCCGCGCCAGAAGGGGCGCCCAACCTGCGCCAGGTCGTCCGCGCTGAGGCCGATGCCGCTGTCAACCACGCTGAACAGCACGTGCGTGCCCAGGCTGTCCACCGCCAGCCGGATGCTGCCGCCCTCCGGCGTGTAGCGCGCGGCGTTGTCCAGCAGGTCCACCAGCGCCACCAGCGTCTGATAATAGTCGCCGCAGGCCAGCGGCACCACCGGCGGCACAGCCAGCGTCAGGCGGTGGCGGCGCGCGGCGATCAGGCTGGCGCAGCGGCTCTGCGCCTCTTTGAGCACGTCGCTGGTCACGATATTCGCGGCGTCAAACTGCACGCGCCCCTGTTCCAGCGCGACAAGCTGCTCCACCGTGTCCAGCAGGCGCAGCGAGCGCTCGCTGTAGCTGCGGGCAGCCGCCAGCCACTGGCCCTGCTCAGCGCCGATCTCGTCCGACAGCTCGCCCTGGGCCAGCTCGGCGTGCTCGTGCAGCGCGGCCAGCGGCGCGCGCAGCGCGTTGCTGACGCCGGCCAGCAGGTCCAGCGGCGCAATGCCGCCCTCGCCCGGCACGTCGTTGTCAGCGGCGGACGGCGGGGCGGCCAGCAGAGCCGTGTCCTCGCCGACCAGCGCGTTGAGGTAAGCGTTTTCCTGTGTCAGGCTGTCAATCAGCGCGGCGACCGCCGCCAGCCGGCCGGCGGTCGCCGGCGGCGCGGCCTGGCGCAGCCTGTCCAGCAGCGCCAGCGCCTGGGCAGCCGTCAGGCCCGCCATCAGCTCATTCCCGGCAGCGTCAGCGTGAACGTCGTGCCCTGCCCCGGCTGGCTGCTGGCCTGGACGCTGCCCCCCAGCAGGGCGACAATGCCGTAAGCGACCGGGATGCCCAGGCCGCTGCCCTTGTAGCTGCGGACGTATTCATCCTCGCTGCGGAAATAGGGCGTGCCCAACTGCGCCAGCTCGTCGGCGGCCATGCCGATGCCGTCGTCGGCCACCGTGATCTGAAGCTGGTCGCCCGCGCCGCTGGCGCTGAGCGTGACATGGCCGCCGTCGTGGGTGTAGCGCAGCGCGTTCTCCACCAGCTTGTTGAGCGCTTTGGCCAGCAGGTCGCCGTCGGTGTTGAGCAGCGGCAGCCCCTGCGGCACGTCAAACACCAGCGTCCGGCCCAGCTCGTCGGCCAGCGGCTGCATCGCCTTTTCCACGCGCATGACGATGTTTCTGAACGTGTCCATCTTGGCGGTGGCGCGCAGCGTGCCGCCGCGCAGCTTGCTCACGTCGCTGACATCGGTGAGCAGCGTTTCCATGCGGCGCGCGTTGGCGCGAATCACGTCCAGGAACTGGCGCTGCATGTCGCTCAGCTCGCCCATGCCCGGCGTGTTGAGCATGTCGGTGTAGCCCCGGATGCTGGTCATGGGGATGCGCAGCTCGTGGACGGCGGTCGAGATAAAGACGGCCTGTTCCTTCAGGAAGTCGGCCATCTCTGGCGGCGGCGCGGGCGCGGCGGCGGCCTCGGCCTGGCCGCTCACCTGGCTGAGCGCGTCGGCCACCGCCTCGATCTGTCCCGGCAGGCGCACCGGGACAAGCGCGCCGCTGCGCGCCGCCGCCAGCAGTTCGTCGAGCAGTTGGCGCGCCAGCGCCAGCGAATGGTCGTGCGTCATGCAGCAGGCCCTCCGTTGTATACCCAGAAACGCTCAGCGGGCGCGCCGTCGCCGGCCTCCAGCATGGCGCGCAGCAGCTCGCGCTCCAGCGCGGCGCGGTCTGGCCAGAAGCTGCCGACCTGCGAGTCGTAGCTGGCAACAGCGGCGATGCGCGCGCGCACAGCGGCGGGCGTCAGCGGGCGCGTCTGCGGCGTCAGCGCGCCGGGCGCGAACGCCGCCAGCGCCAGCGCCTGGGCCGCCCTGTCCCGCGCATACGGGTAGTCGGTGTAAAACACGAGCGTCACCCCCGGCCGGGCCAGCGTCAGCGCCCAGTCGCGCACAATGAGGTGGTCCACATGGGCGCCGATGCCCAGCGGCGCGTAGATCGTCTGCGCCGGGGGCAGCGCCAGCGCCCGCAGCGCGGCCGGGGCCGGGTCAGCCGGGTGCACCCGCCCCCACAGCGAATCCCCGTTGGGGTACAGCGCCGCGCCGTCCGGCCCGGCGCGGTAGATACAGTCGCGCAGGCCGGCGTAGCGGGCGCGCGCGCCCAGCACGGCGGCGGCGCGGACATCCTCGCGGCGGCGGGCGGCGCTGGGCTGTTCGCCCAGCGACCAGCGGGTGTGCAGGGCGCGCACAACTGGCGTGTCGGGCGGCGGGTCGGGCGGGTCGGCGGCCATCAGCGTGAGCATCGTGACCGGCGCGCCCGCCCGCGCCAGGCGGTACATTGTCCCGCCGCAGCTCAGGGCCGCGTCGTCCAGGTGGGGCGAAAGAAACAGAGGCATCGCCGGCCTTAATCCTGCGCGACCGGCACGCTGAACGTGAACGTGCTGCCCACGCCCGCCGCGCTGGTGACGGCGACGGCGCTGCCCATCTGCTCCACCAGCGCGCGCGTGATGGCGAAGCCCAGGCCCGTCCCCGGCTGTGAGCGGGTGAAGCTGTCCTCAGCGCGCCAGAACTTGGTCCCCAGGCGCGCCAGGTCCTCTTTGCTCATGCCGATGCCGGTGTCCGCCACGCTGAAGTGGATGCGGCCGCCCTGCTGCGCGGCGCTGAGCGTGATCGTGCCGCCGTCGGGCGTGTATTTGCAGGCGTTGGTCAGCAGGTTGGTGAGCACCTGGAGCAGCCGGTAATAGTCCACCCACATATCGGGCAGGTCCGGCCCGACGCGCTCGACCAGCGTGTGGCCGCGCTCCTCGATCTGCGGCATGGTGGTGTCCTTCAGCGCCCGCACGATGTCCGCCACCGGCACGCGCAGCTCGCGCATGAAGAAATGGCCGCTTTCGATGCGGCTGATGTCCGCCAGGTCAGAAACGAGCACCTCCATGCGCTGCTCGGTGTTCTTGATGCGGCTGAGATATTCGACCTGGCGCGCGTCCAGGTTGGAGGCGGTGATCAGCAGCAGGTCGGCGTAGCCGGCGATGCCGGTCATGGGCGCTTTCAGGTCGTGGGCCACCACGCCGACGAACTCGCTCTTGGCGCGGTCGGCGGCCTGCACAGCGGCGTACAGGCGCGCGTTTTCGATGGCGACGGCGGCGCGGTCCACCACCCGTTCGACAATGTCCTGCTGGTTGGCGGTGAACGGCCGGGCGTCGGCGCGGCACAGAATCACCGTGCCGACCGCTTTCTGCTCGCGCGTGATCGGCACCACCAGCAGCGCAGAGCCGCCGGTCTGGGCGGCGACGGTGCGGTTCGTCGCCAGCGCCTCGCGCACCTGCGGGAAGCGCTCCTCCAGGTTCAGCGGCTGGGTCGAGCCGGGCGGCACGCCGTAGTGATAGGTGGTGTGCAGCGCGGGCGGGTCGCCCTCCAGCAGGCTGAGGTGGCCGGCGCTGGCCTCAGACAGGCGGCAGGCCCATTCCAGCGTGTGCTGCATGGCGGTGCGCGCGTCCAGCGTCTCGTTGAGCAGGCGGTCCACGCGGCGAAGCTGGCGCAGCTCTTCCACGCGCAGCGCCAGTTCCTGGTCGGTGGCGCTGAACAGCAGCGCGTTGTCAATGGCGACCGCCGCCTGCCCGGCCAGCGTGTCGAGCGCCGCCAGGTCGCCCTCGGTGAACAGCCCGGTCACGACTTTATTGTCCACATACGCCACGCCGATGACGCCGCCGCGCGCCCGCAGCGGCGTCGCCATCACGCTGCGCAGGGCCTGCATAACGATGCTGGCCTTCTGGGCGAAGCGCGGGTCCTCAACCGCGTTGGTGGTGACGATGGCCTTGCCGCTGTCGAGCACCTGGTTGACGATGGTCCGGCTGAAGCTGGCGTCGGCGGCGCTGAGCGTCTGCTGGTCGAAGTTGCGCGCCACCTTGACCGCCAGCCCGCCGTCGTCGTCGCGCAGCATGAGAAAGCCGCGCTCCGCCCCGGTCAGGCTGATGATGGCGTCAATCACCTGGTCAAGCACCGTCTGCAGGTCGAGCGACGAGCCGATCAGCCGGCTGACGTTGTACAGCGCCTCGAAGCGGCCCTCCTGGTGCAGCTTCTGCTGGCCCTGTTCGAC
This sequence comes from uncultured Anaerolineaceae bacterium, assembly GCA_964508745.1. GTDB lineage: Bacteria > Chloroflexota > Anaerolineae > Aggregatilineales > Phototrophicaceae > DAOTWC01. The sequence goes on from CAZDVL010000036.1 coordinate 9,163, forward strand.
GCGCGCCAGCAGCGCGTCCAGCCGGTCAAGCTGCCGCGCCAGAAACAGCGGGTCCACGCTGCCCGCCTGCACCTGCGCGCGCAGCATACTCAGCCCCTGGCGCGCGCTGCTGGTGTCGGCGGGGGTCAGCGGCCTGCTGCTGCTGGGGTCAGGTGTTGTCATGGCCGTCGCCTGAAAGCCGCTGGAAGTAGTCACAGTAGGCGGTAAGCGGACAGCGGGCACACTGTGGGGTCGGCGCTTTGCAGATCGCGCGGCCGTGCTGGATCAGGTTGATGTGGAAGGCGTAATAGTCAGCGGTCGGCACGATGGCTTCCATCACGGTGTGCGCGCGCTCCGCGCTGATGCCCTGCGGCAGAAAGCCGATGCGCTGGCCGACGCGGTGAACGTGCGTGTCCACCGGGAAGGCGGGCCGGTTGAACGCGAAGCACAGCACGATCGCGGCGGTTTTTGGCCCCACGCCGTCAAGCTGCATGAGCCAGGCGCGCGCCTCCTCCAGCGGCAGGTCGCCCAGGAAGCCGATGTCGAACGCGCCGCGCTCGGCCTGAATGCGGCGCAGCGCCGCCTGGATGCGCGGGCCTTTCTGCTGGGCCAGCCCGGCCACACGCACCGTCTCGATCACCTCGGCGGCGGGCGCGTCAACCACGTCCTGCCAGGTGGCGTAGCGCGCCTTCAGCGCGGTGAAGGCGCGGTAGCAGTTGGTGTCGGTGGTGTTCTGGCTGAGGATGCAGCTCACCAGTTCGTCCAGCGGCGGCCAGTCGGCGCGCCAGCGCGGCGTGCCGTAAAGCTGGGCCAGCTCCGCCGCGACCGGCGCGTACTTGGCCTGCCGCCGCTCAAAGTCGTCGATCATGTTGGTGTCAGTCTGGTTTGCCATACAGGCATTGTACTGTCAGATGCGGCTGTGGAGCAAGCAGCAAAACGCCGCCGGGCGGCGGGGGACGCCCGCCGCCTACACCAGCGCGCGCACGTGGGCGGCGGCGTCGGCGCGCGGGATGTTCTGCTCGCTGCCGTCGGCCAGCCGCTTGAGCCGGACCACGCCCTGCGCGATCTCGTCCGGGCCTTGCAGCGCCACCAGCGGGATGCCGCGCCGGTCGGCGTACTGGAACTGCTTGCCCAGGCCGCGCCCGTCCAGCGCCAGCTCGGTGTTGATTCCCGCCGCGCGCAGGTCCGCCGCCAGGCGGGTCGCGGCGGCGCGGCTGGCGTCGTCGAAGACGGCCACCAGCACCTGCGCCACCGTCCCGCTGATGCCCGGCGGGTACAGGTGGAGGATGTCGAGCAGGTCAATGATGCGCTCGATGCCCAGCGATGTGCCGGTGGTGGGCAGGCTCTCTTTGCGGAACAGGCCGATCAGGTCGTCGTAGCGCCCGCCGCCGGTGATGCTGCCCAGGTTCGGCTCGGTGATGATCGTCTCGAAGATCGGGCCGGTGTAGTAGCCCAGGCCGCGCACCATCGTGAAATCGAAATCGTAGTTTTCGGCGGGGACGCTGTAATCTGCCAGGTGCGCCGCCAGCTCGCGCAGCTCGCGCAGGCCGTCCTGCGCGGCGGGCAGCGCGCCCAGCGCGGCGCGCAGCAGGTCGAGGTTGTCCACGCCGGGCCGGTGCGCCTGGATCAGCTCCATCATGCGCCCGACGGCCTCTGCCGGCAGGCCGCGCCGCAGCAGCTCGTCGCGCACGCCGTCCGCGCCGATTTTGTCGAACTTGTCCACGCTGATGTACAGGTCGCCAAGCTGCGCGTCTGGCACGCCGCTGTACTGGCCGATGGCCGTCAGCAGCTTGCGGTTGTTGATCTTGACGGAGAAGTGCTCAAACCCCAGGCGGCGCAGCGCCGTCACCACCAGCGCCAGAATTTCCGCGTCGGCGCTCATCGAAGCCACGCCCACGATGTCGGCGTCGCACTGGTAGAACTCGCGGTAGCGGCCGCGCTGCGGGCGCTCAGCGCGCCACACCGGCGCAAGCTGGTAGCGCTTGAACGGCAGCGTGATCTCGTTGGTGTACTGCGCCACCACACGCGCCAGCGGCACGGTCAGGTCATAGCGCAGCGCCAGTTCTTCCTTGCCGCCGGGGTGCTGGGCGTTGAAGATCAGCTTCTCGGCGTCCGGGCCATACTTGCCCATCAGCGTCTCTTGCAGCTCCAGCACCGGCGTTTGCAGCGGCTCGAAGCCGTAGAGGTGGAACACCTCGCGCACGACGCCGAACACATAGTCGCGCCTGAGCAGCTCCTGCGGCAGGAAGTCGCGCATCCCTTTGGGCAGGCGGGGTTTGATCTTGGCGGCCTCGGCCATGGCGAATGTCCTTTGGGCGGCAAACAAAAACGCGCACCCGCGCCCGAATGGGCACGGCGGCGGGCGCGTACACGGACGGAAGTATAGAGCACGCCAATGGACTTTGCAACGGCGGCGGCGCGCGCGGTATCATCGGCGGCCTGTGCCAGACACACGAGGACCCGCCGATGTTCGACACCCTGCCCCGGACCGCGCACGCGGTCGCCGATTGGGAGTGGGCGCAGTTCGCCCCCTATTACGCCGACCTGGAAGCGCGCGCGCTTGACGCCGCCAGCGTGGATGCCTGGCTGGCCGACTGGACCCGCGTCGCTGAGCTGCTCAGCGAGCTGGCCGCGCGCCTGAACGTCGCCACCACCCAGAACACCGCCGACGAGGAGGCCGACCAGCGCTACCGCCGCTACCTGGACGCCATCGTCCCCGCGCGCGAGGAGGCCGAGTTCCGCCTCAAGCAGAAGCTGATCGCCAGCGGGCTGGAGCCGGAAGATTTCGCCGTGCCGCTGCGCCAGATGCGCGGTGAAGTCGGGCTGTTCCGCCAGGAAAACCTGCCGCTGCTGGTGCAGGAGGCCAAGCTGGGGCTGGAATACAACCGCGTCGTCGGCACGCAGACGGTCGAATGGGCGGGCGAGGAACGCACGCTGGCCCAACTGCGCGCGCTGACGCAGGAAGCCGACCGCCCCACGCGCGAGCGCGCCTGGCGGCTGGCCTCTGACCGCCAGCTTGCCGCCCGCGACACGATCAACGGCCTGTGGCGGCAGTTCATGGCGCTGCGCAGACAGCTCGCCGCCAACGCCGGCTTCGACGACTACCGTGCCTTCCGCTGGCAGCAGTGGGGCCGCTACGATTACACGCCCGACGACTGCCTGACCTTCGCCGCCGCCATCGAGGAGGTGGCCGTGCCGGCGGCCAGCCGCGTCTACGAGCGCTACCGCGCGCAGATCGGCGTGGACACGCTGCGCCCCTGGGATATGGACCGCGACGACTTCATGCCGCCGGCCTTCCCGCCGCTGCGGCCCTACACCGACCCCGCCGACCTGGACGCCAAAGCCGAGGCCATCTTCCAGCGCGTGGACCCCCAGCTAGGCGGCTACTTCGCCACCATGCGCCGCGAAAACCTGCTCGACCTGCACAACCGCAAGGGCAAAGGCCCCGGCGGCTACTGCACCTCGTTCGCGGTGGAGAAGCGCCCGTTCATCTTCATGAACGCCACCGGCCTGGACGCTGACGTGCGCACGCTGCTGCACGAGGCCGGCCACGCCTTCCACGTGTTCGAGACCGCGCGCCTGCCCTACGTGCAGCAGCGCCGCTACCCAATCGAGTTCGCCGAGGTCGCCTCGATGGCGATGGAGCTGCTGTCGTCGCCCTACTGGGCGGCGGCTGAAGGCGGCTACTACAGCGCCGAGGACGCCGCCCACGCCTGGCGCGGCCACCTGGAGCGCATCCTGCTGTTCTGGCCCTATATGGCGGTGGTTGATCAGTTCCAGCAGTGGGTCTACACGCACCACGACGAGGCCGCCGAACCTGCCGCCTGTGACGCGAAGTGGGTTGAGCTGTGGGCGCGCTTCATCCCGGCGATTGACTGGGCCGGCTTCGGGGCCGAGCAGCAGACCGGCTGGCACCGCAAGCTGCACATCCACCGGCTGCCCTTCTATTATGTGGACTATGGGCTGGCGCAGCTTGGCGCGGCGCAGGTGTGGCGCAACGCCCGCCACAACCAGGCGGAAGCCGTCGCCGCCTACCGGCGCGGGCTGGCGCTGGGCGGCACGCGCACACTGCCTGAACTTTACGCCGCCGCCGGGGCACGCTTCGCGTTCGACACCGCCGCAGTGGGCGAAGTGGTCAGCCTGATCGAAACGGTGATTGACGAGCTGACGCCGGCCTGACGGCTGGCGCGGGGGCGCGGGGCCGTCAGCCGCCGCGCCCCTGCATCCGGTCAACCGTGAACGCCAGCGCCACAAAGTACGAATCGCCAATGCCCAGCAGGCGGTACATCTGCGAGCGCCCGTGCTCGTCCGCTGGCGCGCGCGCTTCTTCCAGCGGCTCCAGGCGCGCCAGCATCTGGTGATGCGCCAGCACGCGCGCCATGCGCTCGGCGGCGCTGCGCGGCATCTCCCCCAGCAGGCCGCCGCCGCTGTTCAGCAGGTCGGCCAGCGGCTGCGCGCGGTTCAGGTCGCGCGCCAGCTCGCGCCAGGGGCCAAACGTGCTGGCGTGCGCCTGGTGAATGTCCAGCGCCAGCTCGTTGGCGTCCGCCGGGCGGCCCTCAAAATACACCGCCGTCAGCGGCTCGTTGTGGTGCAGCAGAATCGGGTGCTGGTCGGCGAAGAACAGGCGCGGGAACAGCCCCAGCGTGACGCGGTGTTCGCGCACGCCCAGCACGCGGATGATGTAAGCGGCGCGCTCGCGCAGGCCCTGCGCCGCCGCGTCATACTGCGCGGTCTGCACGATCACCTGCAGCTCGTTGGGCACGCCGCCCATCTGCGCCAGCAGCAGCACGCCGACATCGTTCTCGCCCGCCAGTTCGCCCAGCAGTTGTTCGCGCTCTGGCATGGCTCAGCCCCCTGCCGGGCGCGCGGCGCGCATGAACCAGCCCGGCAGCGGGTGGCCGGCGGCGCGCAGGTCGGCTTCGGCCTGCTCAACGCTGTACGGCACGGCGCGCAGGTCAACCGTCACGCCGCCGTCGGCGAACGTGAACAGCCCCCACTGCGCCCGGCCGGGCGCGTCGAACGACAGGCCCACGCTGCCCACATTGACCGCGCGCCAGCGGCCCAGGTCGCGGTCCATCTGGCGGTGGATGTGGCCGCCGATGGCCAGCCGCCCCTCGCGGTCGAGCAGGGCGTCCAGGGCGGTTTCGGCCGCCGTCTCCGGCGTGAGGTAGCCTTCGTCGTCCCCCGGCGTGCCGTGATAGCCAATCACCCAGCCGCAGCCAGGCGCGTCCAGGCCCAGCTCGCGCCCCAGCAGGCCCTTGAGTTCCTCATAGTCCGCCCAGGCAAGCTGGCCGGCGCACCAGTTGAGGATGGTGTCGCGCTCCTGCCAGCCTTGTGCCAGCCGGCTGAACGCGCCTTCGTCGGCGGCGGGGGCGGTGCGCGGGCGCTCGCCGGTGACCAGGTAGCGGTCGGTGTTGCCGCCGATCATGTCGAAGTTGTCCTTGCCGCAGCGCTCGCGCAGGTCGCGCAGGCGCGCCATGCAGGCCGCCGGGCGCGGGCCGAAGGCGGCCAGGTCGCCCAGCACCCACACGCGGTCAGCGCCGCCGGCGGCGTCAAAGTCGGCCAGGGCCGCCTCCAGCGCCGTCAGGTTGCCGTGAATGTCAGAGAATACCGCCAGCCGCATCAGCTTCGCTCCCGTTCTTACCGCCGCTTCCGCCTATAGTAGCGCACTCCGGCGCGCCGGCACAGCCGATTGACTCGCGCCGCGCCTGTGCGATAATGGCAGCACCCACACGTTCAGAAGGAATGCAGACCGTGAAAGTGATCGCTGTTTACGGAAGCTCGCGCATTACATCGGCAGACCCGGAGTACGACGACGCGCAGCAGGTGGGCCGTCTGCTGGGCGCGGCGGGCTACGCCGTCATGACCGGCGGCTACGGCGGCGTGATGGAAGCCGCCAGCCGGGGCGCGGCTGAGGCCGGCGCGCGCGTGATCGGCGTGACGACCGCCGCCATCGAAGCCCTGCGCCCGCAGCGCGCCAACCAGTGGGTAACGGAAGAAGTCGCGCAGAACCTGTTCAGCCAGCGCATTGATTACCTGGTGCGCGGCGCGCAGGGCTTCGTCGCCATGCCCGGCGGCATCGGCACGCTGCACGAGATCGTCGCCGTGTGGGAGATCATGCGCGTCGGCGAAATTCCGCCCGCGCCGATTGTCTGCTACGGCCCGTACTGGGAGGAAATGCTCAGCCCGCTGCTGGGCACCCGCTACCTGCACCCGGACTACCTGCCGCTGCTGCGCTTCGCCCGCACGCCGGCGGCGGTCCTGGACGCCATCCAGACCTTTAGCGCCGAGGGCACGAATGGACGACACTCAGCTTAGCGAACAGCGCCGCCAGAAAGATCACTTTTTCAGGACTCATCCGCAGTCGCCGCTGACGCCGGCGCAGCGGGCCGCCTTCGACGGCCTGCGCTGGTATCCGCCCAACCCGGCGCTCGACCTGACAGTGACGGCTGAGCCGTTTACCGAGCAGACACAGGTGCAGGTGCAGACGACCGGCGGCACGGCGCAGACGTTCACGCGCTGGGGCCAGTTCACATTCGAGGTGGACGGCCAGCCGGCGCGCCTGACGCTGTTTGAGGCCGACTACGGCTTCTTCCTGCCGTTCGTGGACAGCGGCGCGGGCACAGAAACGTACCCCGCCGGGCGCTACCTGGAGCCGAAACACCTGGGCGGCGGCCGCTTTCACATTGACTTCAACCGGGCGTACAACCCCTACTGCGCCTATAACGACGGCTGGACGTGCCCGATCACGCCGCCGGAAAACCGGCTGACGGTCGCCGTCCGCGCCGGCGAGCTGCTGCCGGCGGGCGCGTGGGTGGGGCTGGCCTGAGCGCCGCCGCTATGACGGGGTGAGAATCTGGAACGTCTCGAAAAGAAACTCAAGGTGTTCCAGCCTCTTTTCCGCCGCCTGCGGGTTGCGAATGAACAGCGCGCCCATCAGGCTGTTGAGCAGGGCGAACACAGCGACAGAGTTGCCGTACAGCCACAGCCGGTACGGCACGACCAGCGTCAGGTCGGCGCGCTGCGCCGCCGGCGAGACCGGGGAATCGGTCAGCGCGATCACGGTGGCCCCAACCTGCCGGGCGCACTCCATCGTGATGAGCGTCTCGCGCGTGTAGCGCGCGAAACAGATGGCGAACAGCAGGTCGCCAGCGGCGAGCGCCTCTAGCTGGCTGGGCAGCGGGTCAATGCCGGGCTTGAGCACAAGGGTGTTGGGGCGGATATAGCGCAGGATGCTGCCGAAGTTGAGCGCCGGGGCGAACGACGACCCCAGGCCGACGACCATCACCTGGCGCGCGCCGTCCAGCAAATCCACCGCCTTCTCAAAGTCGGCGACGGGAACATAGCGCGTCAGGTTCAGCAGGTTGTCAATTTCCTCGCGCAGCACCGACTGAAAAATCGAGGCTTCGCCGTCGGTCGTCTGCCCTTTGCGCAGCGTGTCGCTCAACTGCTGCGAGCCAAGCTGCAAACGCTCAGACAGCCGCGCCTGCCGCATCAACTGCGCGCGCAGCGCGCTCTGCAGCTCTGGAAAGCCTTTATACCCCAGCGCCTGCGCCGTCCGCACGACTGTGGAGGGGTGCATCTTCACCGCGCTGGCGATCTGCGTCACGGTGTAATGCATCACGTCAATGCCGTGCCCCAGCAGAAATTCCGCCACTTTCTGCTGTTTGGCCGGCAGCGAGCTGTGCTTTTCGCGGATCACAGCGACCGCGTCTTCCAGGTTCAACGCCGGTGATGGCTCCATACAGTTTTGTGTCCTCACGCTATTTCTGGCGCGGGTCAAGCGCGTCGCGCAGGCCGTCGCCCAGCAGGAAGAAGCACAGCACCGTCACCGTGATCGCCACGCCAGGGAAAACAACCAGGTGGATGCCCCGGTCAAAATAGGCCCGCGACTCAGTCAGCATGTTGCCCCAGGTCGGCGTGGGCGGCTGCACGCCCAGCCCCAGAAAGCTCAGCCCGGACTCCAGCAGAATGAGCGCCCCGGCGTTAATAGTCATCGAAATGATGGCGATCGAGAGCACGTTCGGCATGAGGTGCTGGAACATCAGGCGCAGGTTGGTGCTGCCCAGCGCCCTGGCCGCCAGCAGATATTCCTGATGCTTCAGCTTGATGGTCTGGCCGCGGATGAGGCGCGCGGCCCCGATCCAGCCCAGCGCCGCCAGAAAGACGATCAGCATCTCGGCGGAGGGCGACCAGACCACCGACGCGATCAGCAGCAGGAACAGCGTCGGGATCGAGCTGAGCGTCGTGATGCACCACATAATAATATCGTCCACCGCGCCGCCGTAAAACCCGCCGATGATCCCCACCATGATGCCGATGGTCATTGAAGCGACGCTGGCGGCGTAGGCGATCGCCAGCGAGATGCGGCCGCCGTAGAGCAGGCGCACCAGCAGGTCGCGGCCCAGGTGGTCGGTGCCGAAGGGGTGTTCCGCGCTGGGCGGCAGGTAGCGGTTGCGCACGCTGGTGGTCTCAACGTTGACGTTGAAAACATTTTCGACCACCGGCGGCCCCAGCACGCACAGCAGCGTCAGAAAAATCAGCGTGAGGCCCGCCGCCAGCGTCAGGCGGTCGCGCAGCAGCTTGCGGACGGCGTTGTCCCAGAACGAATGTGGTTTCTCGGCGATTTCCACCGGCTTTGTCTGTGCATCCATCGTCGCCACTCGCCAGCCCTCACACCTGCTAATAACGGACACGCGGGTCTAATACGCCGTAGAGAATGTCAGAGATCAGCAGCCCGATCATAAAAAGCACCGAACTGACCAGCACGACCCCCATGATCAGCGGAAAATCGCGCTGCAACATGGCCGTGATCATCATACGCCCCATGCCGGGCCAGCTAAACACCTGCTCAATGATGACAGAGCCGCCGATCAGGCCGCCGAGCGCCGGCCCAAGAAAGGTGGCGATAGGAATCAGGGCGTTGCGCATCACGTGGAGGCGGAACACCGCGCGCTCGTGGAGGCCTTTGGCGCGCGCCGTCCGAATATAATCCTGCCCCATGATTTCGAGCGCCTCCGCCCGGATATAGCGGGAAATCGAGGCGATGATGCCCAGCGCCAGCACCGAGACCGGCAGGATCATGTGCGAGGCGATGTCCCACGCGACAAACGCGGCGCTGGTGTTGGTGCTGGTGAGGTCGCGCCTGCCGCCCAGCGGCAGCCAGCCCAGTTTGACGCTGAAGATGATGATCAGCAGCAGCCCCACCCAGAAAGCCGGCAGCGCCGTGCCGATGACAGAGAAGAAGCGGATTAACTGGTCAGAGACGGAGCCGTGCCGGGCGGCGGCCAGCAGCCCCAGCACGATGCCGACGCTGTACCCCACGATCAGCGCGGCCAGCATGAGCTGGAGCGTGGCGGGGATGCGCTCCATAATCAGCTCCAGCACCGAGCGCTTTTGAATCACGGAATTGCCCAGGTCGCCGCGCAGCAGCCCCTTGCGCACGCCGTTGATGTCGCCCACGCCGTCGCCGTCAACGTCAATCTCGGCCCAGTCATTGCCAACCAGCCAGTAGAGGTACTGCGTGACAGCCGGCTGGTCGAGGCCAAGCTGGCGCCGCAGGCGCGCCGTGCCCTCGGCGGAAACTTCCGGGTTGAACGTCAACGCGGTGAGCGGGTCGCCCGGCGCGGACTGAATCAGAAGGAACGAGATCAGCGTGATGCCGATCAACGTGGGGATCGCCTGCAGCAGGCGGCGAATAATGAACTTGGTCATAGGTCGTCACCACAGCTATCAGCGGTCGAAAGGGTCATCCACCCAGGGATACTTGTCGGTCTGCGCCTTCTGGTACGGTAACTGCTGGTAGTACGGAATCAGCGCGCCCGGCGCGCCCACGTACAGCACCTCGG
>CAZDVL010000037.1:0-18967 GCA_964508745.1 uncultured Anaerolineaceae bacterium
TAGCAACCGTCTCGGACTGAACGACTCCGCCGATGCTGCGAGAGTCAAGCCCCCGACTTTAGCCGTGGGGTTGTTGACAGATGTTATAGCACACAAGCGCTGCGAGGGCTTATGGCACCTGACCGCCCGATCATCACCAGCACCGGCAACCCGCGCGTGGTCGAGGCGCGCAAGCTGGACCAGCGCAAGCACCGGCAGCAGCAGGGCCGCTTTCTGGTGGAGGGTTTGCAGCTTATTCACATGGCGCTCGACGCTGGCCTGCGCCCGCTGGAGGTCTTTTTCTGCCGCGCGCTGTTCGCCGGGGCGGAAGCGCCCGCGCTGATGGAGCGCTTCCACGCCATCGGGGCCGCGCTGCAGCCGGTGTCGGTCAACGTGATGCAGGCCCTGTCTGACCGCGACACGCCGCAGGGGCTGGTCGCCGCCTTCGCGCTCTACAGCGCGCCGCTGGACGCGCTGACGCTGGCGGGCAGCGAGCTGGTCGTCGTGCTCGACCGTCTGCAGGACCCCGGCAACCTGGGCACGCTGCTGCGCACGGCCGACGCCGCCGGCGCGGCGGCGGTGATCGTGGTGACGCCGGCGGCAGACCCGTTCGACCCGCGCACTGTGCGGGCCAGCATGGGGTCGCTGTTCAACCTGCCGGTGATTGCGGCTGACGACGCGCCCGGCCTGTGTAGCTGGCTGCGCGGGCGCGGCCTGCGCGTGATCGGCGCGGACGCCCGGCGCGGCGTGGAGTGGACGCGCTGCGACTGGCGCGGCGGCGCGGCGCTGCTGCTGGGCAACGAGGCGCGCGGCCTCAGCGACGACCTGGCCGCCGGCGTCGCGGAGTGGGTGTCGCTGCCCATCGTCGGGCGGGCGGATTCGCTCAATGTGGCGGTGGCGGGCGGCGTCCTGATGTACACCTGGATGCAGCACAACCGCCTGGGCGCGCTGGCCGATGGCTGACGCCGACTTTCGCGCGCTGCTGGCGCGGGCGCTGCTGGACGCGGAAACGTTCGTGCGCGCGGCGTTCAGCGGGCGGCAGCGCGGCGCCGCGCTCGACTGGGAGCGGCTGACGGTGCGCCCGGTCATGGTTCGCGGCCGCCAGCACCTTCAGTTTTCTTACTACGACGCCCAGCGCCACATCACGCGCAACCACACCGGCGCGGACGCCGCCGCCCAGGTGCAGGCCGCGCTGGAGCTGCCGTTTCGCAACTTTCACGTGGTCACCAGCGAGCAGGAAATCCAGGTCAACCTGTCGAAGAAGGGGCGGCCGGTGGTCAGCGTGCGGCCCGCCGCCGCGCCCGCCGCGCCCGACCTGGCCCACGACCGCACTAAACAGCGCATCCTGGCCGAGGGCGCGCCGCTGCCCTATTTGCAGGCGCTGGGCGTGATGACGGCTGAGGGCCGCGTCAGGGCCGCCCAGCGCGCCAAGTTCGCGCAGATCAACGAATTTCTGCGCCTGCTGGCCGAAAGCGGCGCGCTGGCCGGCTGGGACCACAGCCCGGTCGAGATGGTGGATTTCGGCTGCGGCAGCGCGGCGCTCACGTTCGCCCTCTATCACTACATGAACGAGGTGATCAACGTGCCGGCGCGCATGACCGGCGTTGACCTCAAGGCCGACCTGATCGCGCGCCACCAGCAGACCGCCGCCGGGCTGGCGTGGGACGGGCTGCGCTTTGTCGAAACGGCGATCGCCGACTACGCGCCGCCCGCCGCGCCGGACGTGGTGATCGCGCTGCACGCCTGCGACACGGCCACCGACGACGCCATCGCCCAGGGTATCCGCGCCGCCAGCCGCCTGATCGTCTGCGCGCCCTGCTGCCACCACAACCTGCAGGCGCAGCTCGCGCTGCGGCCCGCGCCCGCGCCGTTCGGGCCGGTGCTGCGCTACGGCCTGTTCCATGAGCGCCTGGGCGATGTGCTGACCGACACGTTCCGCACGCTGGTGCTGCGCGCCGCCGGCTATCAGGTGGACGTGGTCGAGTTTGTCGCGCCGGAGCACACGCCGCGCAATGTCATGCTGCGGGCCGTCCGCAGCGGCGCGCCCGGCGACCCGGCCGCCGCCCGCGAGTACGTTGACCTGGCCGAGTTCTGGCGTGTCAGGCCCTATCTTGAGCGCGCGCTGGGCGACGATCTGCCGTTCTGACGCCCGCGCACGAGGGCGTACTGCGCCCCGGCCAGCCCCAGCAGCAGCCAGAAAACGAACGCCAGCCGGTCCCACAGCGTGATCGCGTCCGCCAGGCCGTAGATCAGGTGCGCCAGCAGCCCGGCGGCCACCGCCGCGCTGGCGGCCCGCGCCGCCGCGTCGCCGCGCCGCCAGGCCGCGTAGAGCGCCCAGGCCGCCGCCGCGTGCAGCCAGGCGAACACAGCCATGCCCGGCAGGCCCATATCGGTCCCGGCCTGCAGCAGTTCGTTGTGCGTGTGCGGCGCCCGGTTGTTCAGCGCCGGCGTGGGGTACGACTGGCGCACGCGGGCGTCGCGGTACATGCTCAGGCCCACGCCCGTCAGGGGATAGTCGCGGATAATCAGCAGGCTGTTGCTCGCCAGGTCGAAGCGCGAGCCGACGCTGATCTCGTCGCGCGCGGCGATATTCGCGCGGCGGGCGGGCTGAAAGGCGCTGGTCATGATGGCGGCCTGCAGCGCGATCAACGCCGCGACGCCCGCCAGCGCCAGCCAGCGCCGCCTGCCCGCCGGGATCAGCAGCGCCGCGAACCCCAGCGCCGCCAGCACGCCGAACAGCGCCGCGCGGCTTTGCCCCAGCAGCAGCGCCAGCAGCAGCAGCGCCCCGGCGGCGCCCGCCGCCGCCCGCAGGCCGCGGCTGCGCGCCGGCCCAGCGGCGACGCCCAGCAGCAGCGGCGCCAGCCACGCCAGCGCCCCGGCGATCTCGTTGGGGTTGAAGCCGGTTTCAAAGGCCGGGAAATTGCGAATCGTGGGCAGCGCGGCGATGATGCCCCACAACTGGCCGGACTTGCTGGCGCTCCACTGGGTCGCGCCCAGGGCCAGCGCGGCGGCCAGCAGCCCCAGCGCGGCGGCGGCCCACAGCGGGCCGTCCAGGCTGCCGGCGTCGCGCGCGCGCTCGGTCAGCGTCCAGCACAGCCACAGGCCCAGCAGCAGACGGCCGAGCATCTCCAGGCCGCGCGTGTACGGCGCGAGATACACGTTCAGGGCGGCCAGCAGCAGCAGCGCCGCGCAGGGCCACAGCAGCGGCGTGCGCGTCAGCAGGCGGCCGCGCGCCAGCCAGCGCGCGCCCGCGAAGGCCGGCCACAGCAGCAGCAGCCACAGCCAGTTGTCGCGCACCGCCGGCCCGTAAGCGAAGGCCAGCAGCGCCCCGGCCAGCGCCAGCGGCTCCAGCAGCAGCAGGGCGGACGCGCCGCGTCGCACGCGCGCGTTCATCGGTCTCGGCCGCAGGGGATGCGGGCACGTTGGGGCGTCAGCACAGTTCGGATTCCCTCAGGCGTTTGTTGACTTTTGCGAGCCAGCCATGATATATTAACGCATATATTGTTTGTTATTCACTACCATACTAAACAGCGTTCAGGCCTGACACATTTGGTTTAACGCCCACACGGAAAGGCAGAACTTGATGGTCGCGCAGGCTGTTACCACTGTCTCGCTGGACGCTTTCCGCCAGAAGACCGCCGGCAAGCAGGTCGTTCTGCTGTACTACTGGTCAGCGTATCGCAAGCTGTTCCTCGCGCATCTGCTGTCGCTGGCCGGGGCCGGCCTGCTATATTATCGCATTTCTGCCGGTCAAACGACGCTGGCGCGCTGGTTGGGCGGCCTGGCGGCTGAGCTGGAGCGCCAGGGCGGCGGCGGCGCGGCGCTGCGCCAGGCGCTGGCGGGCGCAAAAGCTGAACCGGCGGCGCTGGGCGCGGCGCTGGCGGCGGACCTCAACGCCTGCGGCGCGCGCCCGGCGGTGCTGTGCCTGGACGGGCTGGACTGCGCGCCCTGCGACGCCGACTTTGAGCGTTTCATGCGCGCCCTGGTCGGCGCGCTGGCCGCCGATTCGCAGTTGGTGTGCTGCGGGCGCGCGCTGGCCTACCAGCCCTGGTACGATTTTGTCGCCGCCGGCCAGGCGGTGGTGCTGGGGACGGAAAGCCGCGGGAACGACGTGATCTTCACCGTTGAGCCGCGGCCGCGCCCGCAGCTTGAGGTCTATGCCCTGGGGCGCGGCTACGCGCTGATCAACGGACGACACATCACCAACTGGGACGGCGCGCTGCCGCACAACCTGTTTTTCTACTTTATTGACCACCCGCTGGCCACGCGCGACATGATTTTCGAAACCTTCTGGCCGGAGCTGACGGTCAAAGAGGCGACCAACGTGTTCCACGTGACCAAGCGCAAAATCAGCGAGCGCCTCAGCGTTAAGGAGGACGGCGGCCCCGGCTATGAGCTGACACAGTACAGCGGCGGCTTCTACATCCCCGGCGCGCACATCGCCCGCCACTACGACGTGGGCGAGTTTACCGACGCCCTCGACCGCGCGCTCACGGCCAGCGACGACGCCCAGGAGGAGGCGCTGCTGGCGCGGGCCATCGCGCTGTACCGCGCGCCGTTCGCGGAAACGGTCGAGATGCCCTGGGCGGCCCAGCGGCGCGAACAGCTCCGCCAGAGCTACGCCCAGGCGCTCATCAGCCTGGGGCGGCTGCACCGGCGGCGCGGCGACCTGCAGCAGGCGCTGGGCGCGTTTATGCGCGCGCTCAAAGAAACGCCCGTGCGCGAGGACATCCACCGCGACGCGATGAACCTGTACCTGAAGCTGGGCCTGCCGCACGAGGCGCTGCGGCAGTACCGCGCGCTGGAACACCTGCTGGATGAAACGCTGCGCATCGGCCCGGCGCGCGAAAGCCGCGCGCTGTTTGAGGAGATCAAGGCGCGCTTTTAGGGGGCGGGCCGCCGAGCAGGTAACAAGTCGTCGCGCCAGACGTGACACATTGCACTTTTCAAAACTGGCGCCAGCTTTGACAATGAGGGCACGGAACCGACGCTTAAAGGAACTGTGCCATGCTTAAGAAGCTGCTGGCGCTGATTGTGACGATGGCCCTGCTGGCCGGCGCGCTGCCGCTGGCGGCGCAGGATGAGCCGGTGGTGTACGGCGTGCTGTTTTACTCGCCGTCCTGCCCCCACTGCCACGAGGTCATTAACAACCATCTGCCGGGCATCATGGAGGAGTTTGGCGACCAACTGCGCCTGCTGCTGGTGGACATCAGCACGCAGAGCGGCAACCTGCTGGCGCGTTCAGCCTATGACCATTACAGCATCCCACAGTCCGACTGGGTTGTGCCGATGCTGGTCGTCAATGAGGAAGTGCTGATCGGCAGCGTGGAGATTCCGCAGCGCCTGCCCGAAATCACGCGCGCCGGGCTGGCGGCGGGCGGCATCGCCATGCCGGCCTTCCCCGGCATGCGCGAGGTGTTCGAGGCGGCGCTCCAGCGGCAGGCCGCGGCGGAAGCGGAGGCGGGGGCGGAGGCGGGCGACAGCGCCGCCACGACCGACGCGGCGGCGGCCGCGGCTGACCGCCCGCTGGCCGAACGGCTGGCCGCCGACCCGCTGGCGAACGCGCTGGCGATCCTCGTGCTGGCGGGGCTGGCGGTCAGCGTGGTGACGGTCGTCGTGGCCGGGCTGACCGGCGGGACGATTTCGGGGCGGCTGGCGCGGCTGGCGGTCGCGCTGACGCTGGGCGCGGGCGTGCTGGTGGGCGTCACGCTGGCGGCGCAGAACGCCGGCGACGCGCTGGCGACGGCGCTGGCGTGGCTGCTGCTCGCTGTGCTGGCGGCCGCGCTGCTGGCGGCGCTGACCAACCGGGCGCCGGGCTGGCTGATCCCGCTGGTGGCGCTGGCGGGCCTGCTGGACGCCATCTACCTGGCCTATGTTGAGCTGACGCAGACCGAGGCCGTCTGCGGCGCGGTGGGCAACTGCAACGCCGTGCAGCAGAGCGCCTACGCGCAGGTGTTCGGCGTCCCGGTCGGCGTGATTGGCGTGGCCGCCTACGTGGTGATTCTGCTGGTCTGGGGCGTGGCGCGCACCGCGCGCGCGCGCGCCAGGCGCAGCGCCGACGCGCTGCTGCTGCTGATCGCGCTGGCGGGGGCGCTGTTCTCGGTCTATCTGACGTTCCTGGAGCCGTTCGTCATCGGCGCGACGTGCGCCTGGTGTCTGGTGTCGGCGCTGGCGATGCTGGCGCTGCTGTGGCTGACGGCCCCGGCGGGCTGGCCGGCGCTGCGTGAGATCGCGCGGCCCGGCGGCGGCGAGCGCATGGTCGAGAAGGCGGCCTGACGCGCCGCGAACATCAGCGCACGGTGACTGTCCCCGGCAGCGCGATGTAGTCGCGGCCATCGGCGGCGGGGACGCGCTGGCCGGTGCGCGCGTCGTACATCCCGGCGATGAGCGCCGCCGGGCCGGGCGCGGCCTGGGCGTTAAAGACCAGCGCGTGCGCGTCCACGATGTACTCGCCGGCGCGCCAGCCGGTTGTCGGGCGGCTGCCCGCCGCTGGCTGCGCGTCGCTCTGCGCGATCAGCGCGCCGGCGGCGTCAATAAGCTGGACAAAGACCGTGTACGGCGCGTCGGACGGCCCGGCGGCGCGCCAGACCAGCGTCACCGGCAGCGGCGCGGCGCGGTCGAAGCTGTCCGCCGCCAGCGTGAAACCGGCCAGCGTCCCCACGCCCGGCAGCGCGCCCTCCACGATCGCCGTGCCGAACGGCGGCGCGTCGAACATGCCCGGCACAGCCTCGATTGCATAGCGCCCGATGATCGTGCCGTCCGGCAGGCGCAGCGCCGCCGGGCCGGGCGCGCTGTCTGCCGGGATGTGCGCCGCGCGCCAGTCGAGCGTGATCGGGTCGCGCGGGCCGGGCAGCGGCGGAATCGTTTCCTGCCAGCCTTCGCCCGTTAACGTCAGGTCGGGCAGCGCGCCGCTGCCCTGCCACAGCAGCGCCAGCCGCAGCGTCTCGCCGTTGGCCGCCGGGACCGGCTGCGGCGCGCTGTTGTGCGCCAGCAGCCGCTGCCCCGCCCACACCGCGTCCGCGGTAAACGGCAGATCGGTCGCGCGCCGCGACCGCGCCCAGTCCGCGCCGGGCAGCGCCGGCCACACGCCGAGGTCCAGGCTGCGGCGGGCGGGGCCGCCCGGCGTTTGCAGGTCATAACCGGCCGTCAGGTTTTCCTCAGCGTAGATTTCCAGGCGCACGTCGTAGCTGCCGGGCGGCGCGCCATACGGCAGGCGCAGCAGCGCGTAGGCCGCCGCCGTCTCGCCGGGCGCGAGCTGGCGGGTGGTGCGCTGGTTGGCGGTGGCGAACACGGCGTCGGCCCGCGCGACCGGCCAGCCCAGCGCGTTGTAGACCGTCACCGCCGCCTTGAGGTCGGCGTCCATATCCGCCAGCAGTTCGAGCGTGATGGGCAGGCAGGCGGCGCGGTCTGCAGCGGCGGCGGGGGGCGCGCCGGCCGCCGTCACGCGCGCGACCGGCGCGCCGCCGGCCAGCGCCAGCGCGTCGAACGGGCGCGTTTCCGGCAGCGCCAGCGTCAGCGCGTCGTAGCGCAGGCTGGACATGCCGTAGACCGAGTGCGCCGCCGGCGCGGCGGCGGACGCCGCGCCCAGCACACAGCCGAGCATGCCGCGATAGTCGGCGCGCTGGGTGTACCACACGTTTAGCTCAACAGCGCCGGCGGCGGGCAGCAGCGGCGCGACGGCGGCCAGGTCAGCGCCTTCCGGCAGCGTGACGCGGCGCGCGGCCACGCCCAGGCGCTCCCAGTAGTACCACAGGTCGTAGCGGTCGGCGTATGACCAGGCCAGCACCGTGTCGGCGGCGGTGAGCGTGCTGGCGTAGTGCCGCGCCAGCGCGCGGGCGTCGTCGTGCTGGTAGGCCGGGTTCTGTGCCAGCGCGATGTTCACCGCCAGCAGCGCGGCGAACACGCCCGCCAGCAGCAGGCGCAGCCCGGCCCGCGGCAGGCGCGCCAGCCCCGCGCCCATCAGGGCCAGCGGCAGCGGCACGACCATCACCAGATAGCGCCCGTGCAGCTCGTTGCCCAGCAGCCCCAGCCCCAGCAGCAGGAAGCCGGTCAGCAGCAGCGTGTGCGCCGCCAGCCAGCGCGCGTTCAGCCGCCGCCAGGGCGTCAGCGCCAGCCACAACAGCAGGATGACCAGCGCGAACGCGCTCAGCGCCGGCTCGCGGCCCACCAGCGCCCAGGGGGCGGTCCACAGCGCCTGCCACACCTGCCACAGCAGCGCCAGGCCGGGCTGCGGCCCGCTGAGCACGGCGCTGTTGGCGGCCTGCACCTGGACAAAGCGCAGCGCGAACCAGGGCAGCCACAGCAGCCCGACGAGCGCCTGCCCGGCGGCCCAGGCGCGACGGGGCGGGCGGCCGGCGTGGCGGCGCGCCAGCCAGGCGAGCAGGGCGGCGCTGTTGAGCCACAGGGCGACCACCGGGCCGGTGTTGTGGGCGTACAGCAGCGCCAGTTCTGCCGCCAGCAGCGCCAGCCACGCGCGGCGCGTCGGGCGCGCCAGCAGGGCGTGGAAGGCCAGCGCGCAGACCAGCACCAGCGCCGCCAGCAGCGTGTACATGCGCGCTTCCTGCGACGCCCACCACAGCGGCGGCGAGAGCGCCGCCAGCAGCGCGCCGTACAGCCCGGCGCGCGCGCTGAACAGCCGCCGCCCCAGTTGATACGTCAGCGGGATCAGCAGCAGCCCGGCCAGCAGCGAAAACAGCCGCAGGCTGAACTCGCTCGTGCCCAGGCCGCGCGCGAACAGGTTGAGCGCCAGGTAATACAGCGGCGGGTTGGTGGCGTCGGCGGCGAGCGCGCCGGCCAGCGTCGGCTGTGTGGCGGCGTAGGCCGACCAGCCTTCGTCGAACCACACGCTCTGCGCCCCGATGAGGGGCAGGCGCGCCGCCGCCGCCAGCAAAACCAGGGCGGTGACGATCCATAGGTCAAGCGGTCGCGCGCGCATCAGGCAGGGCGGCGGGGTAGAGATTTATAACCTGTTGTAACTTGCGCCGCATGTTTACACCGCTGTACAATGGGCATATAGTGTATGATGAGACTGAATGATCGCTGTGCGGCGAGGTTCCGCCCGCCGGTCGGACCGCTTGCTCGACATACGATCTGAGAGAGCATGGACGCAAACACCCTCACAACACAGGAATTGGCCGCGCTGCTGAAGGAAGCGGAGCAGGCGCACAAAGCCTACGAGCGAACCCTGAAGGCCCCAGACAGCAACTGGCCCGATTGGTACGCTGACTTTATCATCAAGAAGCTCAAGAGCAAACCCGAAAAAGCCACTAAACCGCTGGAGCAGCCTGAAACGGCGATCGAGACGACGGCGCACCCGAACGCCGCCGCTGACGGCCGTTCGGCGCTGCCCGACACCGGCTCGCTGGCGCGCGCGCGCGTCAGCACCGCCGCTGACCCCGCCGCGCTGCGCGTCTGCCCCACCTGCGCCCACCGCAACCGGCCCGGCACGCTGCTGTGCGACAACTGCGGCACCAACCTGACCACCGGCCAGCAGGCGGCCCTCGGCACGCGCGACCTGCGCGACCCCGAAGCGGCGGAGAAGCCGCCCACCGGCAGGCTGTCCACTGACAAGCCATCCACCAATAAGCTGAACGCGGACGCGGCGGCCAGCCCGGCGTCGCGCCTGGACAGCGCCGAAGTGCGCGCGATCCGTTCCGCCGGCAGCGGCGTCTTTGACGCGGCCATGACGCTGCGCGTTGAGATCGAAGGCGGCGCCACGCCGATTCTGCTCAAGCCGCAGTCGCAGGACATGATTCTGGGCCGCCGCGACCCGACCACCGGGGCCGCGCCGGAGGTGGACCTGACGCCGTATGCCGGCTACCGGATGGGCGTCAGCCGCAAACACGCCTCGCTCAAGCTGACGGAAAACCAGATCAACCTGTGGGACATGGGCAGCAGCAACGGCACGTTTCTCAACGGCTCGCGCCTGATCCCACACCGGCCCTACCCGGTGCGCGACGGCGACGAAATTCGCCTGGGGCAGATGATCCTGCGGCTGTTTTTCCAGACCAACCCCGGTAAAACGCGCCTCTAGGGGCGGCAGCGGCCTAGCTGCTCAGAATCTCAGCCACCTCAGCGGCGGCCTTTCTGGCCGCAAACAGCACATGCGCGATGCGCGCGTTCTTCTCCACCAGCACCGCCAGCGAGGCGCGCCCGGCCGGGTAGACGACCATGACGCCTTCCTCAGCCTCCATCAGCAGCCGTTCCAGGTCGCCCTGGGCCAGCCGCCCCAGCGTGCGCTCGGCCAGGCCGATCAGCGTGGCGGACATGGCCGCGACCTGCGGGCTGCTGGTGGGGTTTTCGTGGGGGTTATCCTCGTCGCCGGGGGGGAAGGCCGCCACCAGCAGGCCGTCCACGTTCACGATGACGGACGCCTTGACGCCGTTCACGGCGACGTGAAGCTGTTTGAGCGTGCTCTCCAGCTTTTCATCGCGAAATTGCTGAGCCATCAGCGAAGCCTTTTCTGTGCGATCCTGAGCGTCAGGGCGGTGCGGCCCCCGAACAGGCCAGCGCTGCCACCGGCAGCGCCCGTGCGTTGTGAGAAAGTATAGCTGAATCGGGCCGCCGCCTCAACCCACGTCTGCCAGCGGCAGGCGCACCGTGAAGCTGCTGCCGCGCCCCGGCTCGCTGGTCACCGTGATTTCGCCGCCGTGAAGCTGCACGACCTCGTAGGCGATGCTCAGGCCCAGCCCGGTCCCCTGGATCGCCTCGCCCTGGATGCGGAAGAACGGCTCGAACACCTGCGTCAGGTGCTCCGGCGCGATGCCCACGCCGGTGTCCGTCACGCGGACGGCCGCGTGCTGGCCGTCCAGCCGCGCTGTTTCGATCACCACCTGGCCGTTGAGCGGCGTGTAATTGATGGCGTTAACCACCAGGTTGGTCAGCACCTGCGTGATGCGGCCCGCGTCCACATGCACCAGCAGCGGCTCGTCGGGCGCCAGGCGCAGCGCCAGCGTCACGCCTTTCAGCTCAGCCTCGGCCTGCTGCACCCGCGCGACGGCGGCGGCCAGGTCCTGCAGCGGCACGGTCTGGCAGTTGAGCACGATCGCCCCGCGCTCCAACTGCGCCAGGTTGAGCAGGTCGTCGCTGAGGTCGCGCATCCGGTCAACCACCTCGCCGATGATCGCCAGGTGTTCCGCCATGCGCGAGGGGTCGCGCCGGACCAGGTACATGCGCGTATTGAGGTTGGTGATGGGCGTGCGCAGCTCGTGCGAGGCGGTCGAGATAAAGCGGTTCTTCTGGCGCTGAAGCCTTTTCTCCAGGCTGATGTCGCGCAGGATGGCGACCGCGCCGGGCACAGCCGCGCCGTCCGCGCTTAAAGGGGCGACCGTGATGCCCGTTTCCAGCAGCGTGTCGCCGTTCGTGCGCAGCAGCAGCTCGCTGCGCCAGACGCGGCCCGCGTGCAGCGCGGCGTCCACGTCGGCGGCGTCGGCCTGGCCGGCGTCGGCGGCCAGCGCGCTCAGGGGCATGGCAATCAGCTCTGCCAGCGCGAAGCCGGTCATTTCGAGCAGGGCGCGGTTGGCGTAGCGGATGCAGCCGCCTTCGGTGTAACACATGCCCTCGCCCATCGAATCGAGGATAGCGGCCAGCTCTCGCCGTTCCTGCTCCAGCTCGGCGGTGCGGGCCGCCACGCGCAGCTCCAGGTCCGCCGCCTGCTGGCGCACCGTCCGGTACAACTGCGCGTTGCGGATGGCCGTGCTGCACTGGTCGGCAAACACCTGCAGGCGGGCGGCGTGCTGCGCGGTGAAGTGCCCCGGCACGCGGCTGTCCACGTTGAGGAAGCCGATCACGCTGTCGCCAGAGCGAATTGGCGCGCCGATCCAGGATGCGATCCAGCCGGTGACCGGCCGGTCCACCCAGTCGGGGTAGGCGGACGTGTCCGGGATGAGCACCGCGCATCCGCGCTCGTACACCTCGCGCAGCGAGCGGGTGGCCTGCACCGGGAAGCGGTACAGCTGCTCGAACGTTTCCTGGTCGGGGTAGTCAAACCCCTGGTGGCGGGCGATAACGGCCGCGTCCCCCTCGATCAGCATGATCGAAGCGGCGTCGTAGGGCACGACGCGCCCCATGCTGGTGAGGATGCGGTCCAGCACCTCGTCAATGTCGAGCGAATGGGCGATGCTGGCGGCGGCGTCGCTGAGCGCCTCGGCCAGCAGGCGCTGTTCGCGCTCGGCCTGCTCAGCGTTTTTGCGCGCCGTGATGTCGGTTGACGCGCCGATCATCCGCGTGAGGGCGCCCGCGCTGTCGCGTAGCGGGTAGGCGTGGTCGTGCACCCAGAAAGTGTCGCCCTGCCGGTTGCGGATGCGAAACTCGGTCACGGTTGGCTCGCCCGCCCTTAGCTGCGCCAGGCGCGCGACGATCACCGGCCAGTCGTCCGGGTGGACGATCAGCTCCCAGCCCCCTGCCGCCAGCTCGTCGCGGCTGTAGCCGGCCAGCGCGAGCGAGTCATTGGAAACCCAGTCCAGGCTCCAGGCGCCGTCCACATATTTCAGGCTGTAAGCGTAGTCGGTGACCAGCCTCGTCAGCAGGCGATAGTTATATTCGCGCTCCGCCAGTTGGGCGCGGCCCTCGCTCTCGCGGTCGTCCAGGTAGCGGCGCACGGCGTACAGCATCACGGTCATGAAAAACAGAAAGCCAAGCGGGTTTGAGGACAGCGCGAAAAACGGGATGCCGCGCAGGCCGGCGACCAGCGCGGCCCCCAGGATGATGACCGCGAGCAGCACCAGCCCCAGCCGGCGCGAGAAAACCAGCAGGCACAGCGCCAGCGGGACGAACAGGTAATACAGCAGGTTAATGACAGGCGCGCCGATGAGGGCGAACTGAAGCAGGATGCCGGCGGTGTAGACCACCAGCGCCAGCGCCGCGCCGTGCAGGTACAGGCGGGTGTGCGCCAGCAGGTAAACGCCGGCTGTCAGCGCGAAGATGCCGATTGTAAAGACCACCGTAATCGTTCGGTCAGGGTTTGGGTTGATGGAGGCGTTGACAAGGTTAATGACGGTCGCTAACATGCCCAGGCTCAGCGCCAGCTTGGTCAGCAGGCGCGCCTGGCGGCGCGGCTCTGAGCCGCTGACGGCGGCTGATGGCTCGGTCAGCGCGCGCCACAGGGCAGCCAGTTGGTTGGAGGACGCCTTCGTCTGTGCGTTCACCCGGATCTCTCGTCAAGCGGGAACAGGGTACAATCAGCGCCAGCGCGGCAGGGTTCCCCAACAGAACAGAGCTGCCGACTGTGCCACAGACTTACAATAACATAAATCGGATTGCAGAGGCCTTAATGCGGAAGCGAATCAGCGGCATCCTGCGCACACTAAACCCTTTTCGTGGGCTGCGCTACGCCTGGCACAGCCTGCGCAACGGCTGGCGGCGGCGGCATCGCGGCCTGGAGGGCATCGTGCTGACGCTGCCCGCCGACCTGCCCGCCCTGCCGGAAGGCAGAAGCTGGCTGCTGCGGCGCGTCCTGGGGGCGCCGCCGCTGAGCCTGGCCGAGCTGGACGAGCAGTTCGAGCAGCTTGCCAGCGACCCGCGCACGCGCGTGGTGGTGCTGCACCTGCGCGGCCTGAACCTGGCGCTGGCCGACCTGCAGACGCTGCGCGCCAGCGTGCTGCGCCTGCGCCAGAAAAACAGGCGCGTGGTGTGCTACGCGCAGGACTATGACAACGCCACCTATTACCTGGCCGCCGCCTGCGACGAGATCGTCCTTCAGCCGGGCGGCGCGCTGACGGCGCTGGGGCTGGTGGCGAACCCGGTCTTTTTCAGGCAAACGCTCGACACGCTGGGGGTGCAGTTGGACGTGGTGGCGATCACGCCGTTCAAGGGCGCGCTCGATTCGTTCTCGCGCGAGACGATCTCGCCCGAAGGGCGGCAGCAGCTTGAGTGGCTGCTGGACGCGCGCTATGACCTGCTGCTGGAGGGCATCGCCAGCGGGCGCGGCATCGCGCGGGAGGCCGCCGCCGCCCTGATTGACGGCGCGCCCTACACGCCGGCGGCGGCGCTGGCCGCCGGTTACGTGGACGCCGTGCTCAACGAGGAGGCGCTGCCGGCCCACCTGGGCCTGGACGAACTGCTGTCCTGGGAGCAGGCCGGGCCGCGCCTGTTCCGGCGCTGGCGCGCCAGCGCCGCCGACGGCTATGTGGCGGTGCTGCCGCTGACCGGCATGATCGTGCCGGGCGAAAGCGCGGAGGCGCCCGGCGGCCTGCCGCTGCCGCTGCCGCTGTTCGACGAGGGCCGCATGGGCGACCTGACGGTGGTGCGGCAGGCGCGCGCGCTGCTGGGCGACGAGCAGGCGAAGGCGGTGGTGCTGTGGATTGACAGCGGCGGCGGCTCGGCGGCGGCGTCGGAGGCGATGGCGGCGGCGCTGGACGAGCTGGCGCGCGACCGCCCGCTGGTGGCGTACTTCAACACGGTGGCGGCCTCTGGCGGCTATTACATCGCCACGCCGGCGCGGTGGATCGTGGCCCAGCCGGGCACGATCACCGGCTCAATCGGCGTGGTGCTGGCGAAGGCGGTCACGCGCGGCGCCTTCGAGCGCTTCGGCGTCAACCGGCTGGAGTTCACGCGCGGGGCCAACGCGGCGCTGATGGGCGACGGCGCGCCTTTCACCGAGGCGCAGCGCGCCCTGATGCGCGCGAGCGTCGAGGACACGTACCGCCTGTTCGTCGAGCGCGTGGCCGCCAGCCGCAGACTGACGCCGGAGGCGGTGGACGCGGTCGGCGGCGGGCGCGTGTGGAGCGGGCAGCAGGCGCTTGAACACGGCCTGGTGGACGAGCTGGGCGACCTCAAGGCGGCGGTGGCGAAGGCGCGCGCGCTGGCCGGGCTGCCGGAAACAGCCCCGGTTTATCTGCTGGACGACAAACCGGACCAGCCGCTTGGGCCGCAGGCGCGCCAGGCCGCCGACCCCGCCGCCGGGCTGCGCCACGCCGCCGCGACGTTCCGGGCGCTGGCCGGGGGCGCGGCGCTGTTTTTGCTGCCGCTGCGCCTGGAATAAGGGCGGCGGCGGGCGTTTAGCAGCCGAATTCGCAATTTGATTTTCCTTATGCTATCGGTATAATCGCTGGCGTACCCACTGTGTTCGGGGAGTGATTCGCATGAATGCCAATATGACAGGGTCGGACCGTCCCGAAGACCTGGAAATGGTCTCGCCGGACGCCGCACCGTCGCCTTTGCCAGCGGATGAAGACGCAGACGGCGCGGCAGTGACAAATGATATAAGCAGCACGATGGATCAGCTCGCCGCCCAGGACGCCGGGCCGGCCGACGCTGAGGTGACGCCGGAAGCCGACGCGCTGCTGGCCGCCGCTGAAAGCGTGGATGACGACGCCGAGGTGCACTTCGGCGCTGACATTGACGCCGAGCCGGCCGCCGTTGTCGCTGAAGCTGAGGCTGCCGCTGATGAGGCCGAGGCCGCCGTTGATGAGGCCGAGGCCGCCGCTGATGAAGCTGAGGCCGTTGTCGCTGAAGCCGAGGCTGAAGTCGAGGCCGTCGCCGCCGTTGATGAAGCCGAGGTTGAGGCCGAGGCTGAAGGCGAACCTGCCGCGAGCGAAAGCGAACCCGAACCCGAATTCGAACCCTCCGCAGAAGCGGACGAGACGCCGGCCCAGGTGATGGAGCAGGCGGTCGCGCAGGTCAGCCAGTCTGGCCTGAAGCGCGGCGATGTCGTGGACGGCGTTGTGATCGCCACGTCGCCGACGGCCGTCACGGTTGACGTTGGCGGCAAGGCCGAGGGCATCATCCCCAGCCGCGAGCTGGAGCGCATGAGCCGCGAAACCACCGAGGCGCTGACAGTGGGCGCTGCCATCAAGGTGTATGTGGTCAACCCCCACGACCACAACGGCAACGTGCTGCTGTCGGTCAACCGCGCCGAGGAGGAGCTTGACTGGGAGCGGGCGGAAGAATATCGCCAGTCGCAGCAGGTGTACGACAGCGTGATCGCCGGCTACAACAAAGGCGGCCTGATCGTGCGCTTCGGGCGGCTGCGCGGCTTCGTCCCGCAGAGCCAGATCAGCCCCGACCGCCGGCAGGGCGCGGACGCCAGCACGCCGGAGGAACGCTGGAGCGGCATGGTCAAAGAGCCGGTCGCCGTGAAAGTGATGGAAGTGGACCGCAGCCGCAACCGGCTGATCCTGTCGGAGCGCGCCGCCGACCGCGAATCGCGCGAGTCGCGCAAGGAACGCCTGATCAGCGACCTGGCGGTCGGCCAGACGCGGGAAGGGCGGGTCGTCAGCCTGGTGGATTTCGGCGCGTTCGTGGACATCGGCGGGGCCGAGGGGCTGGTGCACCTCACCGAACTCACCTGGCAGCACATCACCCACCCGCGCGAAGTGGTCAAGGTGGGCCAACTGGTCAGGGTCGAGGTGATCAGCGTGGACCCGGTGCGCAAGCGCATCGGCCTGAGCATGAAGAAGCACGAGGCTGACCCCTGGGACGCCGTCGCCAGCCAGTACACCATCGGCCAGCTTGTGCAGGGGCGCATCACCAAGCTGACGAAGTTCGGCGCGTTCGCGCAGATGGTGGACACGCCGGAGATCGAGGGCCTGGTGCACATCTCTGAGCTGGCAGAGCAGCGCGTGAACCACCCCAAAGAGGTGGTCAACGAGGGCGACACGCTCACGCTGCGCGTGGTCAAGATTGACATCGAGAACCGCCGCCTGGGCCTCAGCCTGAAGCGCGTCAACTCGGCGGAATATCTCGACATGGACTGGACGTAGGGCAGCGGTCAGCCGCTGGTTGTTCGCAAAACAAGAATGGAGCGCAGTTCGCTGCGCTCTTTTTTTACACTGAACAGAAAGGATGCGTTCTGATGCGCGAGCAAACGACCACCATCACCACCAGCGACGGCCTGAAGCTGCACGTGAGCGTGTGGCTGCCAGACGCCGCGCCGCAGGGCATCGTGCTGCTGGCGCACGGCGTCGCCGAACACGCCGGGCGCTACCGGCACGTGGCCGCGCGCCTGACGGACGCCGGCTGCGCCGTCTACGCGCCCGACCACCGCACGCACGGCCGCAGCGACGGCCAGCCGCGCGTCTATATCACCGACTTCCAGCAGGTCGCCGCCGACCTGCTGCCGGCGCTGGCGCTGGCGCAGGCCGAACACCCCGGCCTGCCCGTGTTTATCTACGGGCACAGCATGGGGTCGTTCGTGGCGACGCTGTTCGCGCTGGAGCACCAGCAGATGCTCAGCGGGTTCGTGTCGTCCGGCTCGCCGCTGCTGATTGACACGATCGTGCCGCCGCTGATCGTGGCGGCGGCGGGCCTGCTGGCGGCGCTGACGCCGCGCCTGCCCGTCGTTGACCTCCAGCTTGAGGCCATCTCGCGCGATGCGGCGGTCGTCGCCGCCTACCTGGCCGACCCCTACTGCGCCCCCGGCAAGATCAAGGCGGGCATGGGCTACGCTTACCTGAAGGCGCTGCGCCCGGCGCGCGCCCGCCTGGGCGAGCTGCGCCTGCCGCTGCTGGCGCTGCACGGCGCGGCGGACAAAATCGCGCCGTCCAGCGGCAGCGAGCTGCTGCATAACCAGGCGTCCAGCGCCGACAAAACGCTGAAGCTCTACCCCGGCCTGTACCACGAAATTCACAACGAGCCGGAGCAGGCGCAGGTGCTGGACGACATCTGCGGCTGGCTGCGCGCGCGGCTCGGCGGGTGAGCGGCGCGCGCAATCGCTCACTGAATTATCATCTTTTGCTTGCAATCGGTGCGCGTTGTCAGATAGAATGTAGCTGCTGACGTTAACGTTACTGCCTTTTGTTTCTTTTTAACCTGCAAGGTAAACCGCAGATGCATGCACATGCGCCGCCTAAGCTGCATGTTGATACTATATCCCTGAGTTTCGGTGGGATTCGGGCGCTGCAGGGCGTTGATTTCACGGCTGAGACCGGCCGGATCACCACCGTGATCGGCCCGAATGGGGCGGGCAAGACCAGCCTGATCAACAGCATCAACGGCTTTTACAGCCCGCAGCAGGGCCGCATCGTGTTTGAGGGCCGCGACATCACCCGCCTGCCGCCCTATAAACGCGCTCAGATCGGCATCTCGCGCACGTTCCAGAATATCGCCCTCTACACCAACATGACCGCGCTGGACAACCTGATGGCGGCGCGCCACATCCACATGCGCTCCAACCTGCTCAGCGGGGCGCTGTTCGTGGGCCGGGCGCAGCGCGAGGAGATCGCCCACCGCCGCGTCGTCGAGGAAATCATCGAATTTCTGGAAATGGAGGGCATCCGCAAGGCGACCGTTGGCAGCCTGAGCTATGGCCTGCGCAAGCGCGTCGAGCTGGGGCGCGCGCTGGCGCTGGAGCCGACGCTGCTGCTGCTCGACGAGCCGATGGCCGGCATGAATGTCGAGGAAAAAGAGGACATGGCGCGCTTCATCCTCGACATTCACGAGCGCCAGGGCCTGACGATTCTGCTGATTGAACACGACATGGGGCTGGTGATGGACATCTCCGACCGGGTGGTGGCGCTGGACTTCGGCCAGAAGATCGCCGAGGGCACGCCCGACGAGATCAAACAGGACGAACGGGTGATCAAAGCCTATCTGGGCCAGGAAGTCTGAGCATGGCAGCAGCAGAGCGCATTGTGCGGTCCAGGGAAAAGATCAGCGTTGACACGCTCAGGCCGGACGAGGACACCCTGGCCAAGCAGTTCTGGCTGCGCGTGCGCGAGTACGGCCCGCGCGTCGCCATGCGCAAGAAGCGCTA
This sequence comes from uncultured Anaerolineaceae bacterium, assembly GCA_964508745.1. GTDB lineage: Bacteria > Chloroflexota > Anaerolineae > Aggregatilineales > Phototrophicaceae > DAOTWC01. The sequence continues at coordinate 18,671 of CAZDVL010000037.1, forward strand.
CGGCATCTGGCAGGAATACACCTGGGATGCGTGCGCGGCCCACGTGCGCGACTTCAGCCTGGGGCTGGTGAGCCTGGGCCTGCTGCGCGACGACAAGGTGTGTATCATCGGCGAGAACGACCCCGAATTTTACTGGGCGCAGGTGGCCGTGTGGTGCGCCGGCGGCGTCACCACCGCCCTGTTTACCGACGCCAACCTGCAGGAACTGGAGTACGTCGTCAGCAACTCCGACTCGGCCTTTCTGCTGGCGCACGACCAGGAACAGTGCGACAAGGCGCTGGCCCTGCGCGACAGGCT
>CAZDVL010000038.1:0-18096 GCA_964508745.1 uncultured Anaerolineaceae bacterium
AGAAGCCCGGCTCGTTGAGCACGAAATAGCGCGCCACGCCGGGCGTCAGGCTGTCAAGCAGCCGCACCTCATAGCCGGAAAAGCGCTCCGGCACGGTTTTGTTGATGGCGTTCAGCACGGCGCTGGCGCTGCCGCCGCCCAGCTCCAGCAGGTCGCGGGCGGTGCCCAGCGGGCTGTCTGCGAACTGGGGCTGGTTGGCCAGCGTGTCCCACACATCGGCCAGCGGCGGCGCAAGCTGCGGCAGCGCCAGCACAGCGTCAGAGAACAGGTCGTAGACGTTGGCGTTGAGCGCCGGCACGAACGTGGGGTCGTTGTCGGCAATGAAGGCAACTGCGTCGGCGGGGAGGATGCTGATGAGGCCGGCAGCGTCGAAGCCCTGCGTCGGCAGCTCCACGCCGGGCGGCAGATTTTCCGGATCGCTGAGCAGCACCAGGAAATTGAGAAGGTCGGCGGCGGAGAGCGTGTCGGCGCCGAACTGTGCCGCCAGGTTTTCCGGCAGCGTGATGCCGATAAGGTCGTCCGCCGTGTTCAGCTCGATGCCGAGCTGGCCGCCCACCAGGCCAAAAAAGAACGGCAGCGGCGGGCCTTCGGGAATGTCGCGTGGCGTGTCGGCAGGCTGGCCGCTGGGCGCGGCTGTCGGCGCTTCGGCGGGCGCGCTGGCCTCAGGCGTGCTGCTGGTGGCAGCTTCTGAGTCGGGCACGGATGTGCCGAAGACGCTGAAGCTGACCAGCGGCATGTCGTCGAAGCTGAACGAGATAATCTGCGGCGGGTGGATGCGCCAGGCGGCGGGCAGCGCCACCGGCTGCGGGTCAGCGGTTGTGCCGGTGATGCTTTCAGCCAGCGCCGCCGCGGCAAGCGCGTCGCGGGTGAAGCCGTCCAGGCCGGCGATAAACTCGTCGGGCAGGGCGGCGAACACATCCTCCGGCATCGCCGCGAGGTGCTCGGCGGTGAAATAGTCCACCATTGACGGGTCAATTTCCAGCATGCGCTGGATCGTCTCTGGCGTCAGGTCGTTGGTCTGGCCCAGCGCGCCCACGATGCGGCCCGTTGTGCGCAGGCCGTTGAGGGCGTCTGCTGTTGAGCGGACGGCCGACTGCATTTCGAGCAGGTCGCGGGCGTTGACGAAGCGGTCCATTTGCCAGCTTGCGGGCAGCGGCGGCGGGGTGGTGGGAACGGTGAACGGCACGTCCGCGAGCGCCGCCACTGCGCGTTCGTCAAGCTGCGCGTCAAGGCCCGCCGCGGCTGAGATGGCCTGCCAGGCCTCATCAGAGAGCGTCAGCAGCAGGCTTTGCGGCTCAGCGCCGGTGTCCGGCGCGGCCAGCGCCAGCGCGCTTTCGTCGCCGGGCAGCACCTGGCCGCCGCCCACATTGACGGTGCCTACCTGTGGGATCGCCTGGAGCAGCGGCACGATTTCCTTGTCAACAAGCTGGCGCAGCGCGCCCGTTTCGGCGGCGTCGCTTTCGACAAGCGACGCGAGATAGGCGGCGGTGGCGGTGGCTGTCTCGGCGCTCAGCGACTTCCACAGCGCAGGGGAAAGCTGGAAAAGGAAATTGGAGTCCTGTTCGGCCAGGTAGATGAGCACGTCGGCGGGAAGGTCAGCAAGCAGGCGGTCGGCAAAAGCCTGAGCGTCTTCGCCGTCCGCCGGCTGGATGCGGCGGTCCGGCAGCCAGACCGCGTCAATGGCCTGCTGGATGCGTTCCAGCAGGCGCGCCTGGTCGCGGCCGAACTCATTGCTGAGCTGAAGGACGGAGCCGAAGGCGCCGGTCGTCGTTGATTTGATGTCGGTCAGCTCGTCAATGGTGCTCAGCTCATCTTCAAGCCGCGTCGTGACGATGTCCAGGACCTGCCCGCTGGTCATGCCCGAAACCTGGGCGAGGACGACGGTGCTCGGAAACTGGATGGGAGGGAGCAGCTCCTGCTTAAGCTGCGCCGCCGACACGACGCCGAGCGCGATGACGACGATCGCCAGGGCCAGGGTCACAAAACGAAAGCGTACCGAAAGCGTAGTAAGGAAATGGAATAACGCTCTCATGCTGACTCCTTAAGGCTTAAGACGAGACTGGTTACGCGATGACAATACGCGGCAAACGCTGAGTAAGGAACTGCCAGCTTGGTATTTTATTTCACAATCGCTATGGGGTCCAGCCTGAATAGAACCGGTGCGCTGCGGCCGTCGTCTTATACACGTGCTCCGCCGCTTGCGCACATAAGCTGTGTCTGTGTGACGCTGGCTCGTCAGCGCGCAACCCCGAGGGATGTTTGAAGGTGAATAAGCGTAGGCTGGCCGTCATTGACAGATGCCCGGCCTCACAATTAAGATTTTCTTCGGGGCTAAAGCCCTGTTGCAGATGGCAAACGTGGAAACGGATCAAAGCTTATCATGACGAGAGCAGACACCCTGATGCACAACGAGCCAGCACAACCCCGGCGGCGCTCCCTGGAGACCCAACCTGCACGCCCGCGCGGGATAGGCGGCCACATCACAACGCTGCTGCTCCAGCCGGAACAGTTTTTTCGCGCCCTGAAGGCGGCCAGCGGCAGCCGCCAGTGGCTGTGGGCGGCGGCGCTCATTCTGACACTGGTTGGTCTGAGTGCGGTTCAGCTTGCGGCACGGACTACGCCGGCGGCGGGGTCGGTAGATTTCAGCGACCCGCTGCTGGAGGCGCCGCCACCTTCATTTGGTGATCTGGGCGCACCGCCGCCGGGGGTGCAACCTGGCGGCGGGCTGGATGTGCCTGCTGGTGGCGGGGCTGAACAGGTAACGTCCACCTGGACGACGGTGCTGCTTGCTGCCAGCGGCGTAATTCTGGGGTGGTTCATCCTGGCGCTGCTGCTGAGCGAAGTGACACTGCTGCGCGGTTATGCGCCGCGCCTGGGCCTCAATGTGCAGGTCGCTGTGTGGGCCAGTCTGCCGTTGGGCCTGATGGCCGGTTTGCAGCTTGTATATTACGCCGCTGGCGGTGCAGGTGGCCGCCCCGGTCTGGCGGGTATGGTGGGCAGCCTGTCCGGTTACGCGGTGCTGCCGCCGCTCTCGCAGGCGCTGCTGCTGTCGCTGGCGGGCCAGCTTACATTGTTCTGGCTGTGGAGCCTGCTGTTAATTTACAAGGGCGCGCGCCACACGCTGGGCGGTTCATGGTGGTCGGCGGCGTTCGTGGCCGTGGCCTGGGCGCTGATTGTGGTGGTGGTGCCGGTGATGACCGGCGCGGTCGCTGCACCGGCGGTGGAGGTCGCTCCGGTGGAGATGGCGCCGGACGGCCTGATGGACGACCCTGGCAGCGCCATCTCCGGCCCGGATGAGGGCCTGCTGCCCCCTGACAATGCGGCCCCAGCCGCGCCAGCAGACCAGAGCGAGCTGCTCGTGCCAGCCATACAAGATACGGCGGGGAAGCGCTGATATGACCCGGACGATTCACGCTGTGCCGGATGTGATTGTGGGCCAGGGGCTGTACAAGGTCTTTGACCTGGGCGGGCAGACCGTCCGCGCGTTGGACGGGGTGGATGTGCGCGTGAGGCAGGGGCAGTTTGTTGCGGTGATGGGGCCAAGCGGCTCTGGTAAAAGCACGCTGCTGTATGTGCTGGGCGGCCTTGACCGCCCCAGCGCAGGCGAAATCGCGGTGGGCGGCGCGCGCCTGGACACGATGACAGGCGAACAGCTAGCGCGTCTGCGGCGCGACAAGATCGGTTTTGTGTTTCAGGCGTTTCATCTGGTGCCAACGATGACCGCGTTGGAGAACGTGGCGCTGCCGGGTGTGTTTGCGAACATGGCGCGTGAGGCGCGTGAGGCGCGGGCGCTGCGCCTGCTCGACGCGCTGGGCATGCGCGAGCGCATCGGGCACAAGCCGTCGCAGCTTTCAGGTGGACAGCAGCAGCGTGTGGCGATTGCGCGGGCGCTGTTCAATGATCCGCCGATTATCATGACCGATGAGCCGACGGGCGCGCTCGACAGCAAGACAGGGCAGGTGGTGATGAAGCTGCTGCGCTGGCTGTGTACCCGGCAAGGTAAGACCGTGATCGTCGTGACGCACGATTCGGGCGTTGCCAGCTACGCTGACCGCCTGATCCAGATCAAAGATGGACGAATTACCGGCGACTACCGTGCCGGGACAAGGACGAGAGAAGATGTGGCCTGAGCAGGCGCGCTTGTCCATGCGTGCGCTGGTTACTGTGGTTCTGCTGGTGTTTCTCGCGCTGGGCCTCGGCCTCACGCAGCTTACGGCGCAGGACGACGGCGCATCCGCGCCGCCGGAAGCAACCGCCGATCCCATACCGACCGATGAGCCAACGCCGGTGCTGCTGGTGAGCGTTTCCGGCTCCGAACCGGCGCAGGTGCTCAGTGGCAGCGTTTTTGCGCTGTCGGTTTTTGGGGCGAATTTCACTGCGACGACACTGGTGCGGCTGGTGGGTTTCGGCCTGCTCGACACCAGCCTGGTGAACAGCGGCGCGCTGTGGGCGCAGGTTCCGGCCAGTGTGCCGCCGGGTCGTTATACCGTCGAGGTCACTGACCCAGAGCGCGGCAGCGCCCTGTCACCGGTGGCGCTGACGCTGGTCGCGCCGCAGCAGCCTGTGCCGACCGCGCAGTCGACATCGCTGCCGCCGACGCCGCTGCCGGGCCAGCCGTCGCTGGTGGTGCGCAATTATTCTGTCAGCCCGGCGGTGGTCGCCCCTGGCGGGACGGTTACACTGACGTTGGAAGTCGTTAACCAGGGCAGCCGCACGGCGCAGGGGGTTTCGGCAGCGATTGACCCCGGCGGCAAGTTTGTGCCGGCCAGCGGCCAGGCGAGCGCGGTGCTGCCCGACATTGGCCCAGGGGGAACGTTCGTCTTCACGCTGGCGGCAGTGGCCGCCCTTGACACACCGCCGGGGCCAACAGGTATCGCGCTTACGCTGGCTTATTACGACTTTGAAGGCCAGGCCTACACCGACACAGCCACGCTGACCGTGACGGTGCAGCGGGTCGATGAGGCTTCGCAGGTCACGCTGGCGCGCTATATGCTCAGCCCGACACCGGCACGGCCGGGCGAACGGGTGACGGTCACGGTGCTGGTGACGAACACCGGCAACAAAACCGCGCGCCAGGCGCTGCTGCGCGTGGCGACCAGCGGAAGCGATGGTGTGCTGCTGGCCGGCCCACAGGGCGACAGTTTTCCGCTGGGAGACCTGACACCCGGCCAGAGCGTCAGCCTTGATCTGCCGCTGGTGGTCAGTTCTAGCGCTAAAGCCGGGCCGCAGGCGCAGCCAGTGACGCTCTCGTATTTGCAGGCTGGCGAGTCCAAGGAGGTGACAAGCAGCCTGACGGTTGATGTGGCGCAGATGACGGCGCCGGCGCCGCTGCTGCTGCTTGATGCCTACGATACCGGCGCGGATGTGCTTCAGCCAGGCGATCGTTTCACGCTCACGATGGCGATTCGCAACGCGGGCGCGGCTGCGGCGGCCAACGCGCTGGTGACGTTCGGCAGCGTCGAAACATCGAGCAGTCCGCCTCCAAGCAGCGGCAGCGATGGTGGCCCCAGCCCCAGCTCCCCTGATTCCGGCGGCAGTGGCACGTCCGTCACGCCCAGCACGACGTTCGCCCCGCTGGGCACCGGGGACACGCTTTTCCTGGGTACGCTCCCCGGCGATGATACCATCACCGTGACGCAGGAATTTATAATCAACGGGACGGTGGACAGCGGCATCTATAACCTGCCGGTGACGCTGCGCTATACCCGGCCCGATAACAGCAGCGGCCAGGACAGCCTGCGTGTGAGCGTGGTCGTTGTCGCGCCGCCGCGCCTGCAGATCGCTTTACAGGGCGAAGTGCCCGACACCGTACACACGGGCGAGCCGCTGCCGCTTTCGTGGCAGGTGCGCAACCTGGGGCGTAAAAGCGTTAACCTGACCTTCGCGCGCGTGACGGCCAGCAGCGGCGATGTGCTCGATGGGGCGGAGGTGTTCGCGGGCGCGCTGCGCGCTGATGAGGATATCATCCTGAACGCGGTGGTGATGCCGGCCGATGAAGGGCCGCTGATGGTCACGCTCTCGCTGTCCTACCTGGACGACCTTAATCAGGAACAGGTGATCGTCGAGACACTGGAGAGCGAGGCCGTCAGCCCGCCGCCGCTGGACGCGGGGCCGCCGCCGGATGCCACGCCGCCGCCCGCTGAAGAGCCGCAGGATAACAACTGGCTGGGACGGCTGCTGCTGGGCCTGCTGGGGCTGGGAAGCTGACGATGATCTATGAACTGGGACGGCTGGCGGTAGGCAATCTGCTGCGCGCCCGGTCGCGCCTGGTCATGACCGCTGGCGGCGTGTTGGTGGGCACGACCGCCGTCGTGCTGCTGATTGCCATGACCATTGGCCTGCAGCAGGCTGCCGAAATGGGCATCGGCAGCAGCGCCTCGCTGACGGACCTGGAGGTGTTCCCGGCCTGGGGCAATGGGCCGCAGAGCAGCGAGAACGTGCCGCAGCTTACGGTCGAGGCGGTGCGCGCCTTCTGGCGACTGCCCGGTGTGGCGGCGGTGATCCCGATGGTGAACTTCTATTATGGTGGCGAGCTGTTGGCGGGTGATTACAGCGGCTACGGTCAGATCATCGGCCTTGACCCCGATCTGCTGCCGTACCTGGGTCTCAGCGCTGCGCAGGGGGAAATCAGCCTGGCGCGCGGCGAGGTGGTGGTGGGCGCGCTGGTAGGGCAGAACTTTCACGATCCGCGGGATGCCGAGTGGCAGCCGGTCGAGGTGGATACGTTCAGCACACCGCTGCGGATGCGCAGCTTTTCGCGCCTGGGGGAAGAACGCAGCACCAGCCTCAGCGTGAGCGCAGTGCTGCAGCCGATCAACTGGCGCTTCGATTACAGCGTCATCATGCCGATTGAGGATGTCATGCGCCTGAACGGGTGGGCGTCCGGCGAAAAGATTGACCTGACGAAGTTCACATTCGATCAGGTAATCGTGCGCGCCACCAGCCGTGAAACCGTCGACAGCGTGTCGCAGGCAGTGCAGGACATGGGCTACGGTGTGGGCGGCGACGCAACCTTTCTCGACCAGCTTAACAGCTTCTTCGGCACGATGCGCGTGATGCTGGGGGCGGTCGGCGGCGTGGCGCTGCTGGTAGCGGCCTTTGGTGTCGCCAACACCATGACCATGTCAATTCTGGAGCGCACCAGCGAAATCGGTCTGATGAAAGCGGTCGGCGCGACCGACCAGAACGTGCTGACGATCTTTCTGATTGAGGCCGGGTTGGTGGGCCTGAGTGGGGGCGCTGCTGGCGTGCTGCTGTCGCTGCTGATCCAGGACCTGGTCAACCGCGCGCTGCAAAATATGCCCACTGACGGCAGCGGCGTGATGTTCCTGCCGCTTGACCCCAGCCAGCTTCAGGCGGGCGGCGGTCTGCTCATTATCCCGCTGGAACTGGTGCTGTTTGCGCTGGTGCTGGCGACCGGTGTCGGCCTGGGCGCGGGGCTGTTTCCCTCGCTGCGCGCGGCGCGCCTGCAGCCGGTGATCGCGCTCAAGACGGAGTAAGCCACCAGGGCCAGCTTCGCGGGCTGGCCCTCTGGCCGTTTTCAGCGCACGTCGTGCCAGGCGGTGTGCACTTCGGTTTTCCCGGAGCGCAGCGCTCGCAGCAGCGCGTCCTGGTCAACCGGCAGGCTGAACACCCGGACGCCGGTGGCGTTGCAGATGGCGTTGCAGATGGCGGGGGATGTGTTGATGGAGGGGATTTCGCCGACGCCCTTGGCCCCGAAAGGCCCTTCGCTGGCGCGGTGTTCCACCAGATGGTTGACAATCTGCGGCGTGTGTTTGATGCTGGGCATCTTGTAGCGCGCCAGCAGCGTGGACCAGGGCACGCCGTCCTCGACGATGTAGCTTTCGGTCAGGCAGTTGCCCAGGGCCATCACGATGCCGCCTTCGATCTGGCCCTGAAGCAGCAGCGGGTTGATGGCGCGGCCGATGTCGGTCGCGGAGATGATTTTCTCCACACGCACCGCGCCGGTGTTCAGGTCAACGGCCACCAGCGCGATTTGCGTGGCGTATGAAAAGGCAAAGTGCATGTCGCCGCCGGTGCCCAGCGGCTGCGTTTTGGGTCCCCAGTATTCGTGCAGGATGCGGGTGGCGATCCCCTGGCTTTTCGCCAGCCGCACCGCCTCGGCAAACGGGATGGACTGGCCGTTCGCGCGCACCAGCCCTTCCTCAAAGCGCAGGCGGTCCGGCGGCTGGTCCAGCTCCTCGGCGACGACGCTGGCCAGCGCGGCGCGCAGGTTGGCGGCGGCGTGGCGCACGGCGTTGCCGCTCATAAACGTCTGGCGGCTGGCGGTGGTGGGGCCGCCGTTCGGCGTCAGGTCGGTGTCGGACAGCAGGACGCGCACCTGCTTGTAGGGGATTCCCAGCTCTTCAGCGGCGCACTGGCCCAGCACGGCCACGAGGCCCTGGCCCATATCCGCCGACGACGTGCGGACCTCGACCGTTCCATCCTCGAAGGCTTCCACTTCGGCGTCGGAACGGTCAGGCGCGCCGCCGCCCAGCCCGGTGTTCTTGTAGGCGCAGGCGATGCCCCAGCCGTAAGCTGTGTCGCCTTCGCGCCAGCCCCATTGAAACGCGCCGTTTTGCCCGCCGCGCATGTCGGCGTCACAGATTTCGATGGTGTCAATCAGGCCGACGCTCTCGCGCAGAAGCTGGCCGGTGGCCGTCGTCACGCCGACGCGCTGCGCGTTCTTCAGGCGCAGCGCGACCGGGTCCATGCCCAGCGCCTCGGCAACCAGGTCCATGTTCTGTTCGACAGCGAAGGCGCTCTGGGTGACGCCGAACCCTCGGAACGCGCCGGACGGCGGGTTGTTGGTGTACATGGCATAGCAGTCGATTTTCGCGTTGGGCACATTGTATGGGCCGGTCGCGTGTGTGGTCGCGCGCGTCATCACCTTGTCGCCCAGGCTGGCATACGCGCCGGAGTCGCCGTACAGCTCCGCCTCGACCGCGGTGAGCGTGCCGTCCCGCTTCGCGCCGGTCTTGATGCGGATAATGGTCGCGTGGCGTTTGGGGTGGAAAAGCAGCGATTCCTGGCGGCTGTAGAGCAGCTTGACCGGGCGCTGGGTGTGTTCCGCCAGCAGCGCCGCGTGAATCTGGCCGGCGATGTCCTCTTTGCCGCCGAAGCCGCCGCCAATGAGCATCCCGCGCACGCGCACAGCCTCGTCCGGCAGGCCCAGCGCGCGGGCGATCTGGTTGCGATCCTGGTAGGGAATCTGCGAGCCGACGTAGACGGTGACTTTGTCGTGTTCGGCGTCGTAGCCGGCGGGCACGCCGATCGAACATTCCGGCTCCAGAAAAGCGTGTTCGGTGGTGGGCGTGCGGTAGGTGCGTTCGATAATCACGTCGGCCTCGGCGAAGCCCTGTTCCATGTCGCCGTGCCGCACTTTGATGTGCTTGAGCAGGTTGCCATCTTCGCGGTTTTCGTGCAGCAGCGGCGCTTCCGGGGTGTTGGCGAAGACAGGGTCGGCCACGACTGGCAGCGGTTCATAGACCACCTCGATCAGGCCGAGCGCGGCGGCGGCGATTTCGGGCGTGTCGGCGGCGACAATGGCGACGGCGTCGCCCATGTAGCGGACTTTTTCGCCGACGGCGCACAGCACCGGCCAATCCAGAAAAACGAGGCCGTGAATGTTCTCGCCGGGAATATCGGCGGCGGTCAGCACCGCCTGGACGCCGGGCAGCGCCCGCGCCCGGCCGGCGTCGATGCTCAGAATGCGGGCGTGCGGGTAGCGCGAGCGCAGCGTGCGCCCGTAGAGCATGCCGGGGAAGGTCACGTCGTCGGTGTAGCGGGCGCGCCCTGTCACGCGGTCAACGACATCCTGCACTTTCTCGCTGCGGCTGATGGTGTGCAGCGGCTCGCTGACCACCGGCTCGTCAACCGGCAGCTTGCCCGCGCCGCGTTGGACGCTGGCCGCCGACTTGATGGCGTTAATCATGCTGGTGTAGCCGGTGCAGCGGCAGTAGGTGTCCTTGAGCGCGACTTTAATGTCGCGGTCGGTCGGGTCGCTGTTGTGCTCCAGCAGCGCGGCGGATGTCATGAGCATGCCCGGCGTGCAGAAGCCGCACTGCACCGCGCCGTGTTCGATAAAGGCTTCCTGAAGGGGGTGCAGGCGTTCCGCGCCCTGTTCGTCAGCGGCCGCCAGTCCTTCGATGGTGACGATGTGTTTATTTTGCGCCCGGAACGCCGGGTAGATGCAGGAATTGACCGGCACGCCGTCCACGTGAACGGTGCAGATGCCGCACTCAGCTTCATTACACCCGATCTTCGTCCCGGTCAGCCCCAGGTCGCGGCGCAGCACTTCGGCCAGCGTGCGCGACTGCGGCACGTCGAGCGTGTGTTCGGTGCCGTTAACTGTTAAACGCAGCGTGCTCATTGACACGTTTCTCCCGTCTCTTCTCAACAGCGCCTAACTTAGCCCGACGCCCTCGGCCTGGGCTGTGCCGGTGCGCGCGCGCTGAACCGCCAGGGGAAGCGCCTGGTGGAGCAGCGTTTCGACCATATGCTCGCGGTATTCGGCGGTGGCGCGGTATTTGCTGGTGCGGGGGCGCAGCGTCGTGCGCGCGACGCGCGCCGCCAGCGGCGCGAGGTTGCCGTCGGCCGGCTGGCCCTGCAGCGCGGCTTCAACGTCGGCGGCGCGGCCCGGCACAGATCCCACCGGCCCGATGCACACGCGCGCCTGGGCGACGCGCTCGCGGCTTGCGTCCAGGCGCAGCCACACGGCGCAGCCTAACACCGGCAGCGCCACGCCCTGCGGGCGCATGATGCGTTTGAAGGCGGACGCTTCGCCGGGGCCGCACAGCCGGAAGCGGAAAGCGACCAGCACATCGCGGGCCGAGTCAATGCGCGACTGGCCGGGGCCTTTGAAAAGCTGCGCGACAGGCAGCCACTCGCGGCGGCCGTCCGCCCAGGCGACTTCGGCTTCGGCGTCCAGCGCGACCAGCGACGTTGTGCCGTCGCCCGCCGGCAGGGCGTGGGCGACGTTGCCGCCCAGCGTGCCCACGTTGCGCACCTGCGGCCCGCCGACCACGCCGCAGCTTTCAACCAGACAGGTCGCGCGCTGTTCCAGCAGCGGCGTGCCGACGATCGTCGTGTGTGTCACGGCGGCGCCGACCACGCATAGATCGCCGTCCTGGACGATGCGCGCCATTTCCGGGATGCTGTTCACGTCCACCAGCGCGTCTAAAGGCTCGGCCGGCGCCGGGCCGTACTGCATGTCAATCAGCAGGTCGGTGCCGCCGGCAATGACCCGCGCGCGGCCAGCGTGCGCCGCCAGCAGCGCCAGCGCCTCAGCGACTGTTGCGGCGGTGTGGTACTCATTCCAGAGCTGCATGGTGTTATCCTCTGCCAAAGAATTACGCAAATGCTTAACGATTGCGTACATCCCTTGCAGCGCTTTTCGAAGGGCACGGCCTGCCCTACGCCGGCGCGCTGCGCCGACTGCACATGGAGGAACCGCGTTTCTACTGTAACACGCCTGTGGGGCGGTGACAAGCACATCTGCACTTTCCCGCTCGCGGTCGCCAGTAACCACGCCTTATTCCTGACCTGACGCGGCCAGGTAATCGGTGTAGCCGCCGGCAAACGTGGTGAGCACGCCGTCGCGCAGCTCGACGACTTCATCTACCACGCGGTCGAGGAAATAGCGGTCATGCGAGATCACCAGCAGCGCGCCGTCAAAGCCGTTGAGCGCTTCTTCCAGCACCTCTGTCGAGACGATGTCCAGGTTATTGGTTGGCTCGTCGAGCAGCAGCAGATTAGGCTGCTGAAGCATCAGGCACAGTAGTTGCAGCCGGCTGCGCTCGCCGCCGCTGAGTGTTCGCACCGGCTGCCGCACCTGGTCGTAGAGAAAGGCCATTTTCAGCAGATGCGCGACCGCTGTGCCTTCGGGCATGGGATGCACATCGCGCACCAATTCCAGCGGCGTGCGCTCCAGCCAGGCGTCGAGCGTCTGATGTTCCTGGGCATAATAGCCGACACGGGTGCTGGGGCCGATCCTCACCTGGCCCGAAAACGGCTCAACTTCGCCCAGGATGGCCCGGAACAGCGCCGATTTCCCGGCGCCGTTGGGGCCAATCAGCCCAACGCGCTCGCCATGCCGCAGCAGCAGGTTGAGTTCGACGAACAGCAGGTCGCCAGCGAAGGCCAGCGCCAGATCAACGATTTCCAGCGCTTTGGTGCTGCCGCGCCAGCCCTCAAGCTGAAGCGCCATGCGGCGCTGTTCGGTCACGCGCTCGATCATCTCGCCGTTGGCCTCCATGCGTTCCAGCATTTTGCGGCGGCTGCGCGCCTGTTTGATGTGGCGTTCATTCACAACGATGCTGGCCCAGTGCTCGAAGCGAGCGATGGCGGCTTCAATGCGGGCGATGTCTTTCTGCTGTGCGGCGTACATCTGCTGCTGGCGCAGGCGGCGCAGCTCACGTTCGGTGGCGTAGGCGCTGTAGCTGCCGGCGTAGACGGTAAGCTGTCCGTTTTCCAGTTCGGCGATGTGCGTCACGGTTTCATCGAGCAGGTAGCGGTCATGCGATACGATCACAATCGCGCCCTCGTACTTACAGATGAAATTCTCCAGGCAGCGTTTGGCGCGCAGATCGAGGTGGTTATCCGGCTCATCCAACAGCAGCACGTCGGGCGCTTCCAGCGCCAGTCGGGTGAGGGCGATCAGCTTCTTCTGGCCGCCGCTGAGCGTATCAGCGGGCAGGTCGTAGTCGTCGGGCGTGAAGCCCAGACGATGCAGCAGTTCGTGCACGCGGCTCGTGTGGCTGGCCCCACCCAGCCGGTCGAAACGTTCCAGCAGGGCGGCCTGCTGCTCCAGCGCCGCCTCCAGCCGCGCCGGGCTGCCATAGACTGCCGGATCAGCCAGGCGCCGTTCCAGGGCGGCGAGCTGACGCTCAATATCGGCCAGGCGCGGCGGCGGTGTCTGCGCGATGCTCATCAGAGTGTGGCCTGCTGGCAGCGACACATCCTGCGGCAGCACCCCCACGCGCAGCGCCCGCTGGCGGATGACCTCGCCCGTGTCAGGGACCAGCGTTCCGGCGATCAGCTTCAGCAGGGTGGACTTACCCGCGCCGTTCGGCCCAACCAGCCCCAGCCGGTCACGGTCGCCAACGGCTAGCGTCAGGTCTTTGAAAACCTGACGTCCGGCATAACTGATGCTGACGCGGCTGAGGTTGATAACGTGCATGATGTTCGCTCCTTTTCGCGATTCAGTGACAGGGGAGCGCACTGGCTGGCAGGCCGGTCTGACGTGTCAAACGAAAACGGCTGCGAGCATGATGCGCTCACAGCCGCCGGGAATGTCTTTCTGTTACAGTGTGTTACAGAATCTCACCGGTCACGAGGCGCATTTCACCCTGGGATCGGCGGCGCCATGCGACACGCAGACCAGCGAGATAATAGTGGGACAGCGAAAGAAGATCATGCCGCGCAGCATAGCATGAAAGTCGGGATAAGTCTACTGCCGCGTGGCAAAACCGGCCAGCGATGTTACAGTCTGCCGGGCCAGCGAGTGAAGAAAGCGGGCTGTATGCGCTTCGACGTACACAAAGTACGCATATATCTGGTCAACGCGCTGCTGGAGGCGCACACGGTGGCCCGCGTCAGCGACGACGGCGCCGACGTGGTGATCGCTGAGCTGCTGAACGGCCAGACGGCGATCATCCACCTGATTGAGCGCCTGCTGCCCGTGAACGACGTTGTCGCCACGCTGGACGAAAACACAGCGTCGCGCCGGCACACACTGTTTGTTCTGTGGGGCGACATGCTGCTGCCGGAAGATCAGACGCTGTACCTGCCGGACGACTGGATGGAGGTGCTGCTCACGCTGTACGGCGGCAAAATCTATGGCTACGACTCGTATGGGCCGTATGCGTCGGTGTTCCCGGCGTACTTCGAGGCGCAGGCGGGCACGATGCTGCGTTTTGTCCGGTATGGCGCGTCGATCAACGCGGCCGGCTTGCGCTGTGACCGGGTGCAGGTCAACAACCGCTTCGCCAGCGGCCAATGGCTGGTGGCCGATTTTGGCGCGGGCCGCGGAGCGCGGCAGGCTGACGCGCGCGCCGGCGCCGCGCCGCCGCCGCACGAAATTTTCAGCAGCCGCAGCTCGCTGTCGGTCTGCTACGCGCTGCTGGCTGTCCCGCCGGACGCCGACGCGCAGACGGTGCGGCGCGCCTACCGCCGGCTGGCGCGGCAGCACCACCCCGACCTGAACGCCGCGCCGGAGGCCACGCTGCGCATGCAGCAGATCAACGAGGCTTACCGGCGCATTATGCGGGCGCTGGACGCCGATCAGTGAGCGAGCAGCTCTGAGAGTGCCTGCACCAGCGCGTCGGCGTCGGCCTGCGTGTTATACCCTTGCAGCGACACGCGCACATAAGCGCCTTCCGGTCGCGCGATCAGCGGGACTTCGACGCGGTAACGGGCGTAGAGGCTGGCGCCGAGGGCCGCCAGATCGCAGCAGGGCAGGGGCGCGGCGAACATCTGCGCGAACCACTCACCGTTATCCGGCGCGACCGGCTCCAGGCCGGTGAGGGCGGCCAGGCGCGTCCGCAGGTCGCGCGCCATTTGATGGCAGCGCGCGCGTACCGCGTCCCAGCCGTGCTGCTGCTGAAAGTCAATGGCTGCCGGCACGCTAAGAAAGGCGGCGAGGTCGCGCGTGCCCTGCCATTGGTTGCGGCTGACGAACGTGCCTTCAGCCTGCCAGCCGTGGCTGACGATCAGCGGCTCGACCAGGGCGTGCTGCTCGGCGCGGGCATAGAGAAAGCCCGCGCCTTTGGGCGCGCACAGCCACTTATGGCAGTTGCCGGCGTAGAAGTCGGCGTCCAGCGCGCAGAGGTCAAGCGGAACCTGGCCGGGCGCGTGCGCGCCGTCGATCACGGTAAGGATGCCGGCCTGGCGCGCGCGGCGGCAAATCTCCGCCACCGGGAAGATGAGCGCGGTGGGCGAGGTGATCTGGCTGATGCTGATCACGCGGGTGCGCGGCGTGACTGCTTCCCAGAGGGCATCAGCGAACGCGGCGTGGCTGGTCACGGGCAGCGGCATCGCGCGGCTCACCAGCCGCGCGCCGGTTTTCTGGCACACGAACTGCCAGGTCTTGTCAACCGCGCCGTACTCGTGGTCGGTTGAGAGGATTTCGTCGCCCGCGCGCAGCGGCAGCGAGCGCGCGACCATGTTCAGCGCGACGGTGGCGTTGACGACGAACACAAGGTTCTCTGGCGCGGCGTTGAGATAAGCGGCCAGCCGCGCCCGCGCCGTGTCCAGCAGCGCATCAGCGCGGCGGCCCAGGAAGGCGACCGGCTGGCGCTCAAGCTCGCGCTGCCACTGCTGGTAGACCTCGAACACGCTGGCCGGGCAGGCGCCAAAAGAGCCGTGATTCAGGAAAACGACGGCTGGATCAAGAAGGAACAGGTCGCGCATGGTTTCCTCATAAAGAGGCTGCCAGGTCAGCAGGCTAACCTGGCAGCCGGCAACGGATACAAACTCAGTCGTCGAGGCGGCCGGCCAGCAGGCCGAGCGGCAGCGGCGCGGGGCGTTCACAGGCGCTGGCGACCGTTATATGCTGGCCGCTGTCCGAGGCGTCGTGGAAGGCGTGCATCAGGTCCAGCACGTGATAGGCCAGCTCGCCGCTGGCGCGGTGCGGGCGGCCAGAGCGCAGCCCATAGGCCATGTCGGCCACGCCGATGCCGCGCGCGACGCTGCCGCTGAACACCAGCGGCACTTCATGCCATTCCTGCGCGCCGCCCCGCCTGACCAGGACCGGCCCGCCGTGTGTGTTCGGGTCGGGCACGCTCAACGAGCCTTCGGAGCCGTAGATTTCGATGCAGGGCAGGTTGTGGCTCCACACGTCGAAGCTGGTGGTGATGGTGGCCACCGGGCCGGCGGCGAACTCCATGATGCCGGCGACGTGCGTGGGGATGTCAACGCCGATGCGCTGCCCGAAAAGCGCCGGGCTGGTGGCGACGCGCTCCAGAAAGGTGACGCGGGCCGAGCCGGTGACGCGCTCCACCGGCCCCAGCAGGTGAATCAGCGCTGTGAGGTAGTATGGCCCCATGTCGAACATGGGGCCGCCGCCGGTTTTATAGAAAAAGTCCGGGCTGGGATGCCAGCTTTCCGGTCCGTGACTGAGCATAAACGCGGTGGCGGCCACCGGCGTGCCGATCCAGCCGTCGTCAATCAGCTTGCGGCAGGTTTGCAGGCCGCCGCCCAGGAAGGTGTCCGGGGCGCAGCCGATGCGCACGCCGCGCGCCGCCGCCGCCGCCAGCAGCCGCTGGCCGTCAGCGCGCGTGATGGCGAAGGGTTTTTCCTGGTAGACGTGCTTGCCCGCCGTGATCGCCATGAGGCTGACCTGCGCGTGGGCGGCGGGCGTGGTGAGGTTGATCACAAGGTCAATGTCCGGGCTGGCGACGAGTTCCTCAGGGCTGAGGGCGCGGATGCCGAACTCGTCGGCGCGCGCCTGGGCGCGCGCCAGGTCGAGGTCGGCGCAGGCGGCCACCTCCAGGATCTCGAACGCGGAACAGCCGCGGACGTAGGCCGGGAAAATATTGCCGCAGCCGACGATGCCAACTCTAGTCTGTGCTGCCATGCGCGTAACCTTCCTGTGTCAGAAACAGATAGCTGTCTTCAACGGCTTCCAGCATGTCGGTGGCGCAGCGGTCCAGCTCGACAACCAGCCACTCTGCCGCGCTGGCCGCCGGGATGATCGCCCGCCAGTCCATCGCGCCCGCGCCGACCGCCACCATTGGCGCCTGGGTGCTGTCCGCCGGGCCGTCCTTGATGTGCAGCAGCGGCGCGCGGCTGCCGAGCTGGCGCAGCACGGCGGCGGGGTCGTGGCCGGCGACTTTGACCCAATAGGTGTCTACCTCGAAAAAGACGGCCGGGTCAAGATGTTCAAGCAGCACTTCGTAGATGTAACGGCCCTCCACCTGCTGATATTCCCACCAGTGGTTGTGGATGCCGAGCGTCAGGCCGTGCGCCGCGGCGGCCGCCGCAGCCTCGTTGAACGTCTCGGCGGTGCGCCTGACCTGGCTCAGGCTCTGGTAATGGTCAGCGCCGAAAGCCGGGTTGATGATGCGCGCGCAGCCGACCGCCTGCATGGTTTCGATTACTTCAGCTTTGCGGTCGCCGATAGGCAGGGGGCTGTGGGCGCCGACGACCTCAAGGCCCAGCTCGCGAAACAGCCGGCCAGCGGCCTCAGGGGTGGTGCCCGGAAAACCGGCCGTCTCGACGCCACGGTAGCCGATGCCGGCCACTTCCCGCACCGTGCCCTCGTAATTCTGGGCGGCGCGGTCGCGCAAGGTGTATAGCTGCAAGGCAAGGGGGACGCTCATTTCCTGGCGACTCCTTCATGAAAACAGGATAACGGGGACTGGCCCGCACGGTGATGATTGTTGACCGTCACGCGGGTTTCGTCAATTGGGTAAGTTCCCTCGTGCGGCCGGCAAAACGCGCCCCGGCGGGCAGAAAAATGGCCGTTGACAGACGCCAGTTTCCGGCTATATGATTAGCACGGCTAATCGTTAGGTGAGCTAATGATGCAATCAGATCAACAGGCGCTGGCCCAGGCAGTTCTGGAAATCATCCCGCTGGTGATGCGAACGATCGCGGCTGACCTGCGCCGTTCCGACCACCTGGAGGTGGACTCGCACTTTTGGCTGCTGATGCGGATGGCGGAGTCCCCGCACAGCCTGAGCGAACTGGCAGAGCGCCACGCTGTCAGCCTGCCCACAATGTCCAACTCCATCACGGCGCTGGAGGAACGGGGCTGGGTGCAGCGCCAGCGGTCATCGGAGGACCGCCGGCGGGTGGTTATCTCGATCACGCCCGCCGGGGAGGCTGTGCTGGCCGACACGCGCCAGCACACAGAGGACGCGGTTGCGGCCGTGCTGGCTGATATACCGGAGGCGGACCGCCAGCAGCTCGCAGCGGGGCTGGCCGTGCTGCGCGCCGCGTTTGCCAGGACCGCGCCCCCGCCGTGCCAGCACGCGGGCCGTTTTCCCGGCCTGAAGCACCCTCAGCCGCGCTAGGACAGCGCATCTTAAAGCAATATACGCGAAGGAATAAGGAGGCAGGAAGTTGCAGGCTCAAGCTGTATTGCCGTCACGC
>CAZDVL010000039.1:0-18079 GCA_964508745.1 uncultured Anaerolineaceae bacterium
GCCCGCCACCGGGCTTTCGCTGACCCAGGTGACCGTGTGGCCCTGCGCCGCCAGGACGCGGGCCGTTTTGAGGAAGCCGCCCCAGTCCAGGTGGCCGGGCAGCGGCGCTGAGACAAACCAGAATTTCGCCAGAGGACTATCTCCCGTTGAACACAGTCAGGCCTCGACGCCAGCCCTGTCCAGCCAGGCCGGCTCAGGCGGCGCGGGCGGCGCGCCAAACATGGTGAACAGCCGGCGCGCCTCGTCCCACAGCGCGCGCGCCGCCGCCGGGCTGCCGACAGCGGCCTGCTGCTCGCTGTGGGCGCGCAGCGCGTCCGCCAGCAGGCGCCGCATCCCGGCGCGCCGGGCCAGCGCGACGGCCTCGCCCAGCAGCGCGCCCGCCTCGCCGGGCTGGCCGGCGCTCAACAGCAGGCGCGCCTGCCCGGTCAGCGCGCGCACAAGTGCCTCGGCATCGTCGGCGGCGCGGCGCTGCGCCAGCGCGGCCAGCAGCAGCGCCGCCGCCTCGTCGCGCCGGCCGGCGGCCAGCAGCGCCGCGGCCAGGTTCGTCCCGATCACCGCCTCCCAATGGGCGTTGTGCAGGGCGCGCGCCATCTCCAGCGCCTGCTCGTGACAGCTCAGCGCCGCCGAATCGTTCCCCAGCGCGCCGTGCGCCAGCCCCAGGTTGTCGGTCTGGACCGCCGCGGCCAGCGGCAGACGCTGCTCGCGGCTGATGCTGAGGGCGTGTTCCAGCAGCGCGACGGCCTCGCGCGGGCGGCCCACCGCCCACTTGAACCAGCCGTAATTGCCGCGCCGCGCGGCCTCGGCGGCGCGGTCGCCGCTGCTCACGGCGATGGTGATCGCCTCGGTGAAGAACGCATCCGCCGTTTGCAGGTCGCCCTGGTCGGCGTAGGCGACAGCGGCGTTGGCCAGCACCAGCCCGCGCGTGACCGGGTCGTCCGCGCTGTTGAGGTCCACCAGCGCCTGCTCATACTCCTTCAGCGCGCGCTGGCCCTGCCCCAGGTAGCGGTACGCCCCGGCGATGTCGCAGCGGACACGCGCCGCCAGCGCCGCGCGCCGGTCATTTTCGTAGACCGCCAGCGCCGCGCGCCACGCCTCGACCGCCGCCGGGACCTGCCCCGCGTTCAGGCGCAGCAGGCCCAGGTCCAGGTGCGCGCGCGCAAATTTCAGCGGCGCGCCGATCTCCCCGGCGCGGCGGACGGCGTCCGCATAGTCAGCGGCGGCGGCCTCGTCGCCCTCGACGCGCTGGCGCGCCGCCGCCAGCCCGCGCAGCGCGTCAATCTGGAAGGCGTCGGCGCTGTTCTGCTCGCGGAAGCGCGCCGCTGCCCGCGCCAGATGGGGGATCGCGGCGGCGCTGTCGCCGGCGGCGTGCAGCGCCAGCCCCAGCGTCGCGCCGGCCAGCGCGTCCAGCGCCGCGTCCTCGTGCGCGGCGGCCAGGCGCGCGGCGGCCTGGGCGCGCTCTAACGCCTCAGCCGCCGCGCCTGACCGCAGACACACGCGGCTCAGGTAACACAGCGCGCTGGCGTAATCTGCGCCGGACTGGGCCGCCGGGGCGAAGGCCGCCAGCGCCTGCCGGTAATGCTTCTGCGCGTCGTCGAAGCGCTGCGCGTGCAGGTCGCGGGCCGCCAGCGCCAGCGCCCAGCGGCGCTCGTTGGCGCGGTCGCGCAGGCGCTCGGCCAGCCGCAGCGCCCGGTACAGCAGGCGCTCGCCCTCGGCATCCTGGCCGCTGGCGATGAGCGCCTCGCCCAGCCGCCCCACGTAATGTGCCAGCGTGTCCAGGTCGCCGCCCATATTGAGCCGGGGCAGGCCGTCCTTCAGCAGATGGACGGCGTAGCTGGCGTTGCCCTCGGCCAGGTAGGTGTCGGCCAGGTACGCCTGGGCGCGCCCTTCAGCGCCGGGGCTGCCGGCGGCCTGCGCCGCCGTGGCCGCCTGCTCATAGTAGGCGCGCGCCTCCTCGCGCTCGCCCTGCGCCCAGGCCAGCGCGCCCAGCGCGCCCAGCGCGTAGGCCATCTGCGCCCGGTTGAACTCCGTCTGGGCGGCGCGGCGCATGTGCAGCAGCAGGTTTTCGGCGTCCTTCCAGCGGCCCTGGAGCGTGAAAATTTCCGCCCGCTGCAAATCGATCACCGTGCGGGCGGCGGCGGCATCATCAACCAGGCTGGCGATCTGCGCGGCGCGCTCCAGCTCGGCCAGCGCCGCCGCGTAATCCTCGCCGCGCCGCTGGCGCTGCGCCGAGGCCAGCGCCTCGTGCAGCGCGACGTGCCCGGCGGGCCGGCGGGGGAAAAAGGCCTGCACACCGGTCTGGCGCGCGAAGCGTTTCCACCAGGTCATCATACTGCGCCAACCCTGACTGCTGTCCCGGCCATGAAGCATAACCCTGTCGCCAGTAAAACACAAAACGGGCCGCAGCGCTGCGGCCCGTTGCTGAACGCTGTGACCGGCGCACGGCCGGGGGCGATTACGGATAGAAGCCGCGCGTTTTCATACCTTCGGCCACGT
This sequence comes from uncultured Anaerolineaceae bacterium, assembly GCA_964508745.1. Classification (GTDB taxonomy): domain Bacteria; phylum Chloroflexota; class Anaerolineae; order Aggregatilineales; family Phototrophicaceae; genus DAOTWC01. The sequence continues at coordinate 2,494 of CAZDVL010000039.1, forward strand.
GGCTGATGGCGCTGATCTGCGCCGCCATGCGCAGGTCCACTTTGTGGCGCGCGGCCATCGTCACGGTGCTGTCGTAGCTGCGCACCATAATGCGCTGGAGGTGGCGGAACACCTCTTCCTTGTCCCACGAGAACGCCTGCAGGTCCTGCACCCACTCGAAGTAGGAAACGACCACGCCGCCGGCGTTCGCCAGAATGTCCGGGACCAGGAAGATGCCTCGGTCGTTGAGGATGTCGTCGGCCTCCGGCGTGGTCGGGCCGTTGGCGCCTTCCACGATGATGGAAGCCTGCACAGTGGCGGCGTTTTCCTGCGTGATCTGGTTCTCCATAGCGGCCGGGATGAGCACATCGCAGGGCAGCGCCAGCAGCTCGGCGTTGGTCACCGCGACGGTGTCGGGGAAGCCCACCACGCTGCCTGTTTGCGCGATAAAGGCCTGCAGCGCCGGAATGTCGAGGCCGTTTTCGTTGTAGATGCCGCCGTAGACATCGCTGACGCCCACCACGTTGAAGCCCAGCTCATAAGCGTAGGCGGCGGCGTTCGACCCGACGTTGCCAAAGCCCTGAATGACGACCTTGATGCCCGGCTTGTTCACCTGGCCCTTCTGCTTGAGGGCTTCCATCATGCAGATGATGGTGCCGCGCCCGGTGGCCTCGGTGCGCCCCTGGCTGCCGCCGATGATGATCGGCTTGCCGGTGACAATCGCCGGCACCGAATAGCCGACGGTCATGCTGTAGGTGTCCATGATCCACGCCATCACCTGCGATGTCGTGCCCATGTCCGGCGCGGGGATGTCAGCATACGGGCTGATCAGCGGGATCAGTTCGGAGGCATAGCGGCGCGTGAGGCGTTCCAGCTCGGCCATGCTCAGCGTTTTCGGGTTGACCAGCACGCCACCTTTCGCGCCGCCGTAGGGGATCTTGACCAGCGCGCACTTCCAGGTCATCCACATCGCCAGCGCGCGCACCTCGTCCAGGTTGACGTTCAGGCTGTAGCGGATGCCGCCTTTGGACGGCCCCAGCACAGTGCTGTGGTGCACGCGATAGCCGGTAAACATCTCGATGCTGCCGTCGTCACGCCGCACGGGGAAGTTCACCGTGAATTCGCGGTGCGGGTAGCGCATGTACTCGCGGACGCCATCGTCGAGGTTGAGGTATTTGGTGGCACGATCATACTGCGCCAGCGCGACGCGATAAGCGTTTTCCTGGGTGGGTGCTGCTGAAGCCTGCGCCATTGCGACAACCATAAAGGAAATCTCCTCTGCCGGCATCCAGTCGGCCGCTGCACAGATATTAAGGATACAAACAGGTGCTGCCGTACTATTCTCTTATCCAGTATATACGACTAACCGCTCTGAATGAAGTGAGAATCTTAACTATTTGTGCATTACGTTGCAAAATATCGTTCTGTCTTGGGCAAAGTGTACAAGAAAATTCCTGAAAACCGGGGCTGCGCGCGCAGCCCCGGCAAACAAACTCAGGCGCCGTTCAGGTACGGGCGCAGGAAGTGGCCCGTGTAGCTGGCGTCAACGGCGGCCACGTCCTCCGGCGTGCCGCAGGCGATCACCTCGCCGCCGGCGTCGCCGCCCTCCGGCCCCAGGTCAACGATCCAGTCCGCCACCTTGATAATGTCCAGGTTGTGTTCGATCACCAGCACCGTGTTGCCGTTGTCCACAAGCTGCTGCAAAACGGCGATCAGGCGCAGCACATCGGCGGCGTGCAGGCCGGTGGACGGCTCGTCGAGGATGTAGAGCGTCTGGCCGGTGGCGCGCTTGGACAGCTCACGGCTGAGCTTGATGCGCTGCGCCTCGCCGCCGCTGAGCGTGGTGGCCGGCTGGCCGATGCGGATGTAGCCCAGGCCGACCGCGTCCAGCGTTTGCAGCTTGCCGAGGACGGCGGGGATGTTGGCGAAAAACTCCAGCCCCTCGCTGACGGTCATGTCCAGCACCTGGGCGATGCTCTTGCCCTTGTAGTGCACCTGGAGCGTCTCACGGTTATAGCGCGTGCCCCGGCAGACATCGCACGGCACGTAGATGTCGGGCAGAAACTGCATTTCGATCTGAAGCTGGCCCTGCCCCTGGCAGTTCTCGCAGCGCCCGCCCTTGACGTTGAAGCTGAAGCGGCCCGGCGAGTAGCCGCGTATCTTGCTCTCCGGCAGCTCCGCGAACAGGCTGCGGATGGCGTCAAACATCTTGGTGTACGTGCCGGGGTTGCTGCGCGGCGTGCGCCCGATGGGACTCTGGTCAATGTTGATCACCTTGTCAATCTGCTCGACGCCTTCGATGGCGTCGTGCGCGCCGGGGCGCGCGCGGCCGCCGTTGAGCACCTGCGACAGGCGCGCGTGGAGGATGTCCACCAGCAGCGTGCTTTTGCCGCTGCCGCTGACGCCGGTGATGCACACCAGCCTGCCCAGCGGGATCTCGACATCAATGTTCTTCAGGTTGTTCTCGCGCGCGCCGCGCACGACGATGGACTGGCCGCTGCCGGCGCGCCGGGCCGCCGGCACGTCAATGTGCAGCCGCCCCGCCAGGTACGCGCCGGTCAGGCTGCCCGCGACCTGCATCACCTGTTCGGGCGTGCCCTCAGCGACAATGTGCCCGCCGTTCTCGCCCGCGCCCGGCCCCAGGTCAATGATCCAGTCGGCGCTGCGCATGGTTTCCTCGTCGTGTTCGACCACCAGCAGCGTGTTGCCCAGGTCGCGCATATCAATCAGCGTCTGGATCAGGCGGGCGTTGTCGCGCTGGTGCAGGCCGATGGACGGCTCGTCGAGCACGTACAGCACGCCGGTCAGGCGGCTGCCGATCTGCGTCGCCAGCCGGATGCGCTGTGCCTCGCCGCCGCTGAGCGAGCCGGCGAAGCGCGAGAGCGTCAGGTAATCCAGCCCGACGGCGTTGAGGAAGCCGACGCGCGCCTGAATCTCGTTGAGGATCTGGTGGGCGATCTGCTGGTCGCGCTGCGACAGGCGCCCCTGCGGGCCGCGCAGCCCGCCCGTCCAGCGCACCAGCTCCTTGACGGGCATGTCGGTGACGGTGTTGATCGCCGTGTCGGCCACGGTGACGGCCAGCGCCTCCGGGCGCAGGCGCTTGCCGCCGCACGTGTTGCACGGGATGCGCGCCATGTACCCCTCGATCTTCTCGCGGATGTACTCTGACGTGGTTTCGCGGTAGCGGCGCATCAGGTTGTTGACGATGCCCTCGAAGGTGGTGGTGTAGCTGCGGCTGTAGCCCTGGCTGTTGGCATACTGCATTTCGATGCGCCGCTTGCCGCTGCCGTACAGCACAGCGTCCTGCTGCTCCGGCGTCAGGCTGTGCCAGGGCGTGTCCATCGAGAAGCCGTAAGCGCGCGCCACGCTCTGCATGACGCCCCACGTCCACCCCTGCTGGTCGTCCAGGCTCCAGCCGTTGGCGTCCAGCGCGCCGTCGGTCAGGCTCAGGTCAGGGTTGGGGACCAGCAGCGCCGGGTCAATCTCCAGCCGGAAGCCGAGTCCCTGGCAGTCCGGGCAGGCCCCTTTGGGCGTGTTGAAGCTGAACGTGCGCGGCTCCATCTCCGGCAGGCTGCCGTGGCCGAACACGCACGCCAGGTGCTCGCTGAACAGGATGTCCTCCGGCGGCTCGGCGCTGAGATTGCTGACGATCACCACGCCGTCGCCCAGCTCCAGCGCCGTTTCAATGGCGTCGGTCAGGCGGCTTTCGGCGCTGCGGGCGTCGTCGCTCTGCGCGTCGTCAAAGCGGCGGATGATGAGGCGGTCCACGATGACCTCGATGTTGTGGATTTTGTAGCGGTCAAGCGAGATGTTCTCCTCCAGCTCGCGCACCTCGCCGTTGACGCGCACGCGCTGGAAGCCCGCCCGGCGCACCTCGTCGAACACGCGCTCGTGGTGGCCCTTCTTGTTCTTGATGATCGGCGCCAGAATCTGCGTGCGCGTGCCGTCGGGCAGCGCCTTCACCGCGTCCACGATCTGCTGCGCGCTCTGCGCCACCACCTCGCTGCCGCACACCGGGCAGTGCGGCACGCCGACGCGGGCGTAGAGCAGGCGCAGGTAGTCGTAAATCTCGGTGACGGTGCCGACGGTGGAGCGCGGATTCTGGCTGACGCCCTTCTGGTCAATCGAGACCGCCGGGCTGAGGCCTTCGATCTGGTCAACATCCGGCTTTTCCATCTGGCCGAGGAACTGGCGGGCGTAGGCGCTGAGGCTTTCGACGTAGCGCCGCTGCCCCTCGGCGAAGATCGTGTCGAACGCCAGCGACGACTTGCCAGAGCCGGACAGCCCGGTAATCACAACCAGCCTGTTGCGCGGAATCTCGACATCAATGTTCTTCAGGTTATGCTCGCGCGCGCCGCGCACGATAATCCTGTCCTGAGTCATGGGCTGCTCACCTGTATGGTCCATACGTGCGAGGGGTGGGACACGTGTTCTATTATAGCGCCGCCCGGCGGAATGGCAACGGTCAACCGGCGCGCGGCGCGGCGCGCGGGTGCAGGGAAATAGATAGAAAGACGCCCCGCCGCGCGGAGACCTGCTAGGTTTTGACAGCTTTGCCATGCTATAGTGGACGCGCTTGTGAAAGCCATAACAACCAGACGAGGCAGCCATGCGTGACGTGTGTGTGATCGGAATTGGCCAGACGCCGATCGGCGAACTGTGGGACCTGAGCCTGCGCCAGCTTGCCGCCGCTGCGTTACAGCAGGCGGTGACAGACGCCGGCGTGGCGCGCGTGGACGCGCTCTATGTGGGCAACATGCTGGCCTCGCGCCTGAGCAGCCAGGCGCACCTGGGCGCGCTGGTGGCCGATTACGCCGGCTGGCGCGGCGTCGAGGCGGTGACGGTCGAGGCGGCCTGCGCGTCGGGCGGGGCGGCGTTCCAGGCCGGCGTGCGCGCCGTCGCCAGCGGCTTTGTGGAGGTCGCGGCGGTCTGCGGCGTCGAGAAAATGACCGACGCCACCGCCGGCCCGACCACCTCAGCGCTGGCCACCGCCGCCGACGCCGACTTCGAGGGCGCGCACGGCGCGTCGTTCGTGGCGCTGAACGCGCTCATCATGCAGCGCTATATGCACGAGCACAACGTGCCGCACGACGCCTTCGCGCCGTTCAGCATCAACGCGCACCAGAACGCGCTCAACAACCCGAACGCCATGTTCCACCGCCCGCTGTCGCTGGACACCTACCGGCGCGCCCCGCTGATCGCTGACCCGATCAACCTGTACGACAGCTCGCCCATCTGCGACGGCGCGGCGGCGATCATCCTGTGCCCGCTGGAGCTGGCGCGCGACCTGGGCGCCAGCGCGCCGGTGCGCGTGCGGGCCAGCGCCACCGCCACCGATTCGCTGGGGCTGGCCGACCGGCACGACCTGCTGGCGCTGGACGCCGCCCGCCAGAGCGCGCAGCGGGCCTATGCGCAGGCCGGCGTCGGCCCGGCGGACATTGACGTGTTCGAGGTGCACGACGCCTTTTCGATCATGGCGGCGCTCAGCCTGGAGGCGGCGGGCTTCGCCGGGCGCGGCCAGGGCACGCGGCTGGCGCTGGACGGCGAGATCGCCATTGGCGGGCGCGTGCCGATCAGCACGATGGGCGGCCTGAAGGGGCGCGGCCACCCGGTCGGCGCGACCGGCGTTTACGAGCTGGTGGACGTGATTACGCAGCTTCGCGGCGCGGCGGGCGCGAACCAGGTCGCGGGCGCGGCGCTGGGCATGACGCAGAACATCGGCGGGACGGGCGCCACGGTGGTGACGCACATCCTGGCGCGGGAATAGCCCCCCGCCCCCACCGGGCGGCGGCGGGGGAAGCCGCCCATCTTTAATCGTTCAGGCTGGCGTTGGGCGTGGGGCTTGGCCCCGGCGTCACGGTGAGCGTGGGCGTGGCGCTGAGCGCGATGCTGGTGGCCGTCGCCGCCATGTCCGGCTGTGCCTCGCTGACGACCACGTCGCCAAAGCCGCGCACCACCGACACCCAGGTGCGCCCCGGCTTCATCATCATCGGCTGGTTGCTGCCGTAGATCAACTGGAGCGCGCTGCCCGGCTCGCGGTCCTGCCGCCGCCAGAAGCCAGAGTACCACCGGCCGTCGCGCACCAGCATGGCCGGCCCCTGATCCCACAGTTGAACCTCCAGCGACTCGTTCCTGGCCCCTTCCTCAAACAGGTCGGGGCGGCGCTCGTGCGGCACCTGGATAATCACCAGGTTGTCGGCCCAAAGCTGCTGGCCGTCGGCGGCGTCGAAGTGCGGCACGCTGTCGGTGTAGCGCAGGTAGCGCCCGCTGGCGGCGTCATACTGCCAGCGCGCGTCCGTCTGGCCGTACCAGTCAATGTAGACATCGTTGGCCGGCAGGCCGTTGGGGTCCGGCTGGTCGCTGAAGGCGAAGCCGCGCGCGCGCAGCGGCGTGTTGACGTTGCGGCGCGTCGCCAGGTCCCACACCTTGGTGGTATCCAGGAACAGCGTGTGTTCGAACGCCTTGCCCTCCGCCGGGAAGCGGCAGAAGCCGGCGTCGCAGTTGTCACCCTTCAGCGGCGAAAACGTCTGGTAGACGAAATCGGCGCTCAAAATCATCTGCTGGATCGGGTCGCTGGTGCCGGAGTAGGCCAGCAGCGCGTTGTACATCACGATCAGTTCCAGGTCGGGCAGGCGCGCGCTGCGCACAGAGCCGACGTGCGTCGGCGCGTTGTTGCGGAAGATGGCCGCGAAGCGCGTCACGCCGCCCTCGGCCTCAAGCTCGTAGACCACGTCGGCCTGGTTGACGCCCGACTGTGGGCGCACGACCGGCGGGTAGTTGGAGATTTTCACGATCAGGTTGCGACGGTTCATGGCCTCGTCGCTGGCGTACATCTGCCCGGTCAGCGGGTTGATGCCCTCCGGGTACGAGAACGGGCCGTTGGGTGTGGGCGTGGGCGACGGCGTAGCGGTCGGCGACGGCGTGCTGGTGGGCGTGAACGTGGCGGTAGCGGTGGCCGTCGCGGTAGCGGTGGCCGTCGCGGTGGGGCCAGCGGGCGTGTTGGTGGCGATGTCGAACAGGAAATCGGTGGGGGCCGGCGTGTTGGTCCCCGGCAGCGTGACCTGCAGCGCCGGGCCGGCCTGGGCCGGGAACGCCAGCGAGAGCGCCATGACAGAGAGGATGAAAAGCAGCAAGGCAGATGCTCGACGCATGTTTACCTCATCATATGCGGCTGGGGGGCGGCATCCACACAGGCCGGACGCGCGCTGCGGAAGTATACGCCCGGCTTTACAGATTGCCCAGGGGCTTTTATGCTTAGCAGGGCTGCCAGTCATCAGCAGCCAGCCCCAGCTAACCCCGCCGGTATCAGGGCTGTGGGCGCTGTGATTCTGTTTCCGGCTGGTCGCTGACAACCGCGAACTGCCGCCCTGGGAGAGGAATTGTTATGGCTGACCGTCGTTTGTTGTTCGCGCTGGCACACCCCGACGATGAGAGCTTCGGCTACGGCGGCGTGATCGCCCGCTATGTGGCCGAGGGCGCAGATGTGTTCCTGCTGTGCTCCACGAACGGCGAGGTCGGCACGGTCGCGCCGGAATTTCTGAACGGCTACGATTCGGTCGCGGCGCTGCGGCTGGCGGAACTGGACTGCGCCGCCGCCCGGCTGGGCTTCGCCGGGGTGTTCAAGCTGGGCTACAAGGACAGCGGCATGATGGATTCCGAAACCAGCCGCGACCCGGCCTGCTCGTGGCAGGCCCCGCCGGAGGAGCTGGCGCGGCGCGCCGTCGAGGTGATCCGCCGGGCGCGCCCGCAGGTGATTGTCACGTTCAACAAGTACGGCGGCTACGGCCACCCGGACCACATCGCCATCCAGCGCGCCGCCACCGCCGCCTTCGAGCTGGCGGGCGACCCGGCTTATCTCACGCCCGGCCTGGAACCCCACCGGCCGCAGAAGCTGTATTATTCGTCCATCCCCACGCTGATGCTGCGGCTGAGCATCGCGCGGATGCGGCTGGCCGGCAAGGACCCGCGCCGCGTGGGCCGCAACAACGACATTGACCTGCTGGCGATTCTGGATTATGTCGAGCCGGTGACGACGATGGTCAACCTGCGCGACTACCTGGCCGCCTGGGACGCGGCCAGCGCCTGCCACGCCAGCCAGCTTGGCGGCGGCTTCGTGCGCATCCCGCTGTTCGCGCGCCGGCTGCTGGCCGCCGGCCAGGGCTTCACGCGCGTGTACCCGCCGCCGGCCCGGCCGGGCATTATTGATGAGCACGACCTGTTCGCCGGGGTCGTGCCGGACGCACAGGCGTAAGCGCCGCGCTCAGTTCAGCGGCGCGTGGCGGCGCGCCACGACCGCCTGCCCCTCCGGGCTTTGCGCCCAGGCGATAAACGCGCGCAGCGGGCCTTCCGGCTCGCCCAGGCCGGCAATAAACAGCGTCGTGCGCAGCGGGTAGGTGTTGGCGGCGACCGTCTCCCGCGTTGGCGGCACAGCGTCCACGGCCAGCGCCGCGACGCGCTCGTCGGCCCAGCCCAGCGAGACATAGCCGACGCTGCCCGGCTGCCGGGCGACCAGCTCCAGCATGGCGGCGCTGGACGGCGCGACCAGCGCGGTGCTGGTCGTGCGGCGCTCGCCCATCACCAGCCGCTCGAACTCCGCCCGCGTGCCAGAGCCGCCCTCGCGGCTGATGACGACAATTTCCTGGTCGCCGCCGCCCAGCGCCTGCCAGTTGGTGACGCGCCCCTGATAGATGTCGCGCAGGCGCGCCAGCGTCAGCCCGTCCAGGTTTACGTCCGGGTGGGCGATGATGGCGACGGCGTCCTGGCCGATAGGCGCGCCCCACAGCGCGCTCGTTTCCGGCGGCGGCAGGTGGTTGGTCAGAAAATAGGCGTCCGGTGTTTGCAGCATCAGGGCGACGACGCCTTCGTAGTCGGCGCTGCGCACGTCGAAACTCACGTCCGGCGCGCGCTGGGCGTAAGCGCGGATCAGGTCATTGAGCAGCGGCAGCGTGGCGGAGGTGGCGTACAGGCGCAGCGCGGCGGCGTGCGTGGTCGGCGTTGACGCCGGCAGCACCGGTGTCGAACAGCTTGCCAGGACAAAAGCCACTGTCACCAGTGCGCGGCGGGTGCGCTGCATAAGGCGGTCAGCCCTGCCTGGCAGGCGCTGGCGCAGGTTGGCGGCGGGTCAGGCGGGGGGGCTGCTGCGGGGGCGGGGTGTCCAACGACGGGGTTCCTCAGGTGCGGGGGTTCAGGCGGGCTGCAAATAGCGCTGCAAAAACGCGCTGACGTAGCTGTCCAGGCGGCCATCGAGGATGGCCGCGCGCAGCGCGGCGGCGTGCTGCACCAGAAAGTGAATATTATGGATGGTCAGCAGCGTCGCGCCCAGAATCTCTTTGGCGATCACCAGATGCCGCAGGTAAGCGCGCGTGAAATGCTGGCAGGTGTAGCACGCGCAGGCGGCGTCCAGCGGCGCGTCAGCGCGCGCGTGCGCCTGGTTGCGCAGGTTGAGGCGGCCGGCGGCGGTCAGCGCGGCGCCGTGCCGCGCCAGCCGCGTCGGGATCACGCAGTCGAAAATGTCAATGCCGCGCGCCACGCCCTCGGCCAGGTCGTCGGGGTCGCCCACGCCCATTAAGTAGCGCGGGCGGTCCGCCGGCAGCAGCGGCAGCGTGGTGTCGAGCGTCGCGTACATCTGCGCCTTGGTCTCGCCCACCGCCAGCCCGCCGACCGCGTAGCCGGGAAAGCCGATGTCCAGCAGCGCCCGCGCCGACTGCGCGCGCAGGTCCGGGAAAATGCCGCCCTGCACGATGCCGAACAGGGCCTGCGCGCCGTCGTCGGGGTGCGCGGCGCGGCAGCGGGCGGCCCAGCGCGTGGTGCGCGCCACCGCCTGCTCGACGGCGGCCCGGTCCAGCGGCGGCGGGCACTGGTCGAAGCACATGATGATGTCCGCGCCCAGGTTCTGCTGGATGGCGGTGGCGCTTTCGGGCGTGAAACGGCGGCGGCTGCCGTCAATGTGGCTTTGAAAAGTGACGCCGTCGTCGTCAATGCGGCTGATTTTCCCCAGGCTGAACACTTGAAATCCGCCAGAATCGGTTAAAATCGGGCCAGGCCACTGCATGAACCGGTGCAGGCCGCCCAGGTCGCGGACCAGCTCGTCGCCGGGGCGCAGGTGCAGGTGATAGGTGTTGGCCAGCAGCAGCGTCACGCCGAGTTCACCAAGCTGGCGCGGGGTGACGGCCTTGACCGTCCCCTGTGTGCCAACCGGGGCGAACACCGGCGTCGGAATCGGGCCGTGCGGCGTGTGCAATACACCGGCGCGCGCGCGGCCGTGCGTCTGAATGACTTCAAAGGTGAACACCATAGCGCCCACAGATTCCTTAAGAACCATCTGCGATTATAACAAAAGTTCGCCCTGCTGCGAGTTTTGTGTCCTGCCAGCCACAACGGAGCGCCCGACAGCCCATGATCAGCCTTTATGACCTGCTCGAAGCCGCCAGCGGCCAGCTCTTTGGCGAGCCGGCGGCGCAGCTTTTCACCAGCTTCTGCCTCGATTCGCGCCAGGCGGGCGAGAACCAGCTTTACGTCGCCCGCAGGGCCGACCAGGGCAGCACCCACCAGCACATCCGCGAGGCGGTGGAGCGCGGCGCGCGCGGCGTGATCTGCGCGCAGCCGCCAGAGTTCGACACCGCCGGCGTCTCTGTGATTATCGTCAGGGACACCGAGGCGGCGCTGATGGCCTGGTCGCGCTATATCCTGGGCAAGCTGGGCACGCGCGTGGTCGCGGTGGCCGGCACAGCGGGCACGGCGACGGCGGTGGACGCCGTGCGGCAGGTGCTGGCGACGCGCTACGCCGTGCACGTCGGGGCCGACGGCCAGCACGGCCGGCTGCGCCTGCCGCTGGCGCTGGCGGGCCTGCGGCCCGAACACAATATGTTCGTGCTGGAGCTTGGCCCGTCGGAGCCGGGCGAGGTCGCGGAGCTGGTGCAGTTGGCGCAGCCAGATGTCGGTGTGGTGACGCACGCAGGCTACGCACACACGGACGCCTTCGCCAGCCTGGAGGAAATCGCCGCTGAGGAAAGCCTGCTGGTCGAGCGGCTGGCCGCCGGCGGGCTGGCCGTCCTCAACTATGACGACGACCTGGTGCGGGCGCTGGCCGAGCGCGCCCGCGCCCGCGCGGTCACGGTCAGCACCGCCAATTTCGGCGCCGACATGATGGCCTACAATATCGTCATCGGGCAGACGAAAACCGGCTTCGACCTGCGCATGGGCCAGGAACGGCACATCGGGCGCTGGACGCCGCTGCTGGGCCGCCACCACCTCTACAGCGTGCTGTTCGGGCTGGCAGTCGGCCAGCATTACGACATCCCGCTGGCGGAGGGGCTGAAGGCCATCACGACGCTGGCCCCGCTGCCGGGGCACATGAACCCGCTGACCGGCATCAACGGCGCGCTGCTCGTGGACGATACCTACAACGCGCTGCCACAGTCGGCGCTGGCGGCGCTGGACTGGCTGGCGGCGGCGCGGCAGGAAGGCCAGCGCAGCGTGTTTATCCTGGGCGACATTGAGGACCTGGGGCCGCTGAGCCAGCGCTGTCACCGGCAGGTCGGCCAGCGGGCGGCGGCCGTTGCCGATTTTATCGCCACGGAAGGCGCTGAGGCGGCCCTGGCCGGGCGCGCGGCGCTCGACGAGGGCCTGGACCGCCGGCTCGTCGCGATCACCTACAGCCCGCAGGACACGATCGCCGTCCTGCAGGAACGGCAGCCGCTTGAGCCGGACGACATCGTGCTGGTGACCGGCGGGCGCACCGCCCGCATGGAACAGGTGGTCAAGGCGCTGCTCCAGGACCCGGCAGACCGCGCGCGGCTGGCGCGCCAGCAGACCACCACTGAGCCGAAAACCATGCCGCGCAGCATCCACACCAACTGGGTCGAGATTGACAAGGCGGCGCTGGCCAGCAACGTGCGCCTGCTGCGCCAGATGATCAGCGACGAGGTGGCGCTGATGGCGGTGGTCAAGGCCGACGGCTACGGACACGGCGCGGTGGCGACCAGCATCACCGCGCTGGCGAACGGCGCGCAGGCGCTGGGCGTGGCGGCGCTGGCCGAGGCGCTGGAGCTGCGCGAGGCGGGCATTGACGCGCCGATTCTGGTGCTGGGCTACACCCCGGCCTACGCGGTGCGCCACGCGCTGCGCCACGACATCGCCCTGACGCTCTATGACCTGGACCTGGCGCGCGCCTACAACCAGGTCGCGCGCGAGATGGGCACGCGGCTGCGCGTCCACGTCAAGATTGACACCGGCCTGGGCCGCATGGGGGTGCTGGAGGACGAGGCCGTGCCCTTCTTCCGCCACCTCACCGGCCTGCCGCACCTGGACATCGAAGGCATCTACACGCACTTTTCGATGGCCGACGAGGACCCGCTGTACACCGCCGACCAACTGCGCGCGTTCAAGAGCGTCGTCAACCCGCTGCGCGCCAGCGGCTTCAGCTTCAAATACATCCACGCCGCCAACAGCGCCGCAACCCTGACCGCGAAGGACACACACCTGAACATGGTGCGCGTGGGCGCGGCGCTGTTCGGCCTGTCGCCCTCCGAAACGGTGCTTATTCCGCCGGAGTTCATGCCGGTGATGTCGTGGAAAACGGTGATCGCCCAGGTTAAGGCGCTGCCGCCGGGCCACTCGGTGGGCTATGGGCAAACCTACACGACCAGCGGCTACGAGCGCATCGCCGTGATCCCGGTGGGCTATGCCTACGGCTTCCGGCGCAAACCGCACAACTGGGGGCGGGTGCTGGTGCACGGGCAGTACGCGCCGATCGTGGGCCGCGTGAGCATGGAAAAGACCAGCATCAACGTGACGCACATCCCCGACGTGGCCGTCGGCGACGAGGTGGTGCTGCTGGGGCAGCAGGGCAGCGCCCGCATCAGCGCGGAGGACGTGGGCGAGCGGCTGGGCACCAACAACTACGAGGTGGTGTGCAGCGTGCTGGCGCGCGTCCCCCGGCGCTGAGCAGGCCGTCCTACTGAAGCAGCGCCTGCAGGTCGGCGGCGATCACCGACGGCTCGGTTCCAAAGGCGTAGATCGTGGCCAGGCGCATCTCCGCGTCAATCAGAAAGATGGACGCGGTGTGGTCCACCAGGTAGTTTTCGGTCTGGCCGTCGTCGTGGATCTCAAAGAACAGGCCGTAATCCACGCCGATGCGGCGCATCGTCAGCTCGTCGCCGGTCATGCCGATGAACGCCGGGTCGAAGCCGCCCAGGTAGCGGGCCAGCCGCGCCGGCGTGTCGCGCTGGCCGTCCACGCTCACCATCACGAAATTCACCGCGTCGCCCTGGTCGCCCAGCGCCGCCTTGACGCGCACATAGTCGCCGATGGTCATCGGGCACACGTCCGGGCAGGACGTGTAGCCGAAAAAGAGCAGCGTGGGCCTGCCGGCCAGGTCGCTCAGGCTGAGCGGCTCGCCGGTGTGGCTGGTGAGCGTGAAGTCGCCCAGCGGGCGCGGCGGGTCAAGGTGTGTGCCGCCGTCGAAGGCGTTGGCCGGGTCTACCAGGGCCGCGCCGGTGTCGGCGGGCGGGTTGACCAGCCGGTTAAACACCAGAAACAGCAGCACCGTCGTCACCGCCAGCGCCGTCACCACCCCGACAACGACCAGCCGGGTGAACGCCCGCCGGCTGGCGGCCGCGCGCGCATCTGTGGGTTTATCGGCCATTGTGTCCCCTCTGCTTCAACGTCTACCCGCCGTGATTCATCGGCATGGCGGCCAGCTCACGCACAGGCGCAGCGATCACCATTTCCACGCCGGACTCGAACACCAGCGTCAGCGCGATGGCCTCGCCGGGCAGCAGGTCGCGCGGGAGGTCGAGCAGCATGATATGATAACCGCCTGGCTCCAGCATAACATGTTCCCCGGCGGGAATCTCCAGGCCGTTTTCCAGCGGGCGCATGCGCATCACGTCGTTTTCCATCTGCATCTCGTGAATCTCGACGATGCGGGCGGCGTCGGTGCGCACGGCGACCAGCCGGTCAGCGGCGGCGCCGCGGTTCGCCAGCATCATGTAGACGGCGCTCGGCCCGTAGGTCAGGCCGGGTTCGGGCGTGGCCTCGTCCATTGACCCCATGCCGTCCATCTTCATGGCGGTGGCGCGCGCCCACGCGCCGAGCGCCAGCACGTCGCCGGTTACCGGCGGCTCGCTCAGCACCGGCACTCCGATGTCCACCAGCGCCGGCCCGCCAGCGACCGCGCCGGCGTCGTCCAGCAGGGCGAACGTCAGCGTGAGGGCGATGGCCTGGCCCGGCAGCAGGTCGTGCGGCAGGTCAAACAGCATCATGTGATAGCCGCCCGGCTCCAGGCTGACGCTCTCGCCAGCGGGGATGTCGAGGCCGTTCTCAAGCATGCGCATGCGCATCACGTCATTTTCCATCTGCGTTTCGTGAATTTCGACAGCCGCAGCGGCGGCGGTGGCGGCGGAGACCAGCCGGACGCCCTGCCCGCCCTGGTTTTCAATCGTCAGGTAGACGGCGCTGGGGCCGTAGGTCAGCTCGGCGCCCGGCTCGGCGGTGGCCTCGTGCATCCCGCCCATGCCGTGGCCGCCGCCCATCGCGGTGGCCCGCGCCCAGGCCCCCGTCACCGCAACGTCAACCGGCTCCTGCGCCAGCGCCGGAACAGCCAGCAGCAGCAGCGCCAGACAGACAAGCATCATGCGACTTTTCATGGAAAAACTCCTGTAGTCGGTGTCCGATTGTGAAAATTGTAACAGGTCTTCTAACGGGCTGCCAGCGCGCCAAAGACGCCGGAAAACAAACGGGGCGGAACTGCCCGCGCAGCCCCGCCCCGCCGGTTGACAAGCAAGCCCGCCCCGCTGCTGGGTTATGCCCGGCGGCGGCGCAGCCGCGCCCACAGCACCACCGCAGCGCCAACCAGCAGCGCCAGCGTGCCCAGCGTGAGCATCAGCGGCAGCACCGGCCCGCCGGGGTCCGGCTGGCCGCAGATAAACGCCCAGATCATCTCCGGGGCGCGCAGCAGCGTCAGCACGTCGCGCGCGTAGGCCGCGCTGAACACCAGCATCGTCACGCCGAAGCTGAACAGCAGCGCGACGGCCACCAGGGTCACAATTCCGGCGGGCGCGCCGCCGCTGGCGGGCAGCGCGCCGCGGTCAGGTTGCAGTTCGGACATCAGCCACCTGCCTTCAGACGGTCAGCCATTAAAAGCCCGGCCCGGCCGGGCCAGGGTTCCCCGGCACCATGAAGCCGTACACCACGTCAATGGACTGGAGCAGCACCGGCCCCCACATCACCGCGTTGGTGATGATGATGATGGCGACCCACAGGCCCCAGCGCTCGAACCATTCGGGCTTGCTGCTGGCCGGGCCTTCCGTGGAGATAGGCGCTTCCTTCTCGACGTTTTCCTTGGAGGCGAACCATGTGCCCAGCAGCACGACGTACAGCAAAATCGAGCTGATCAGCAGCAGCAGGCCGCCGATGGCCGACAGGTTCAGCCAGGGCGCCCACGCATCGCTGATGTACGCGCCCGCGCCGCCCATGTCGGTGCGGCGGATCGCGCCTTCGACGCCCGCGCGGCCCATGCCGGCCCCGAACATCATCATGCCGGCGAACCAGAGGAACACCTGGGCCAGCGCCAGCTTCGGCATGTACAGCCTGCGCCCGCGCATCA
>CAZDVL010000040.1:0-18042 GCA_964508745.1 uncultured Anaerolineaceae bacterium
CGAAGGCCGTCGCCGCGTCCTCCTCGCCGTGCACCAGGAACACGCGCGCCGGCTTGCCGCGCATCGCGCCCACCCAGTCGAGCAGCTCGTCGCGGTCGGCGTGGCCGCTGAAGCCGTTGATCACCTCCAGGTGGGCGTTGTTCCGGTACTCCTCGCCGAAGATGCGCACAACCGGCAGGCCGTCCACCAGCCGGCGGCCCAGCGTGTCCGGGGCCTGCCAGCCGGCGATCAGCACCGTGTTGCGCGCGTCCTCGATGTTGTTCTTCAGGTGGTGCAGAATGCGCCCGGTCTCTGCCATGCCGCTGGCGCTGATGATGATGGCCGGCTCGCGCAGGAAGTTCAGGCGCTTGCTCTCCTCGACATGGCGCGTGTACGTCAGGCCGCTGAAGTTGAGCGGGTCGCGCCCTCCGTCCTGGAGCATGAAGGTGCGAATCTCGTCGTCGTAACATTCGGGGTGCAGCCGGAACACCGCCGTCGCGTCTATCGCCAGCGGGCTGTCCACGAAGATCGGCAGGCGCGGGATGTCGCCGGCCTGCGCCAGCCGGTTGAGCGAGTAGACAAGCTGCTGGGTGCGCCCCACCGCGAAGGCCGGCACGATCAGCTTGCCGCCGCGCCGGTAGGTCTCGTTGACGATGCGCTCCAGCTCTTTTTCGCTGTCGGCATACGGCGGGTGCAGCCGGTTGCCGTAAGTGCACTCCATAATCAGCACGTCGGCGCTTTCGACGGTCTGCGGGTCGCGGATGATAGGGATGCCCGCGCGCCCCAGGTCGCCGCTGAACACCAGCCGCAGGTCGCGGCGGGCCTCCTGGTCCTCAATGTCCAGCACCACGATCGCGCTGCCCAGCATGTGGCCGGCGTCCAGCAGCGTCAGCGTGACGCCAGGCGCGATCGGGTGCGGGCGGCCGTAGGCCTGCGACGTGAAGCTGCTCAGGCTGTTGAGCGCGTCCTCCTGCGTGTAGATCGGCTCCACCGCCGGCTCGCCGCGCTTGGCGCGCCGCTTGTTGAGGTACTCGATATCCTTCTCCTGGATGTAGCCGCTGTCGAGCAGCATGGTCGCGCACAGGTCGCGCGTGGCGAACGTGCACAGAATCTCGCCCCGGTAGCCGCTTTTGACCAGGTTGGGGATGTTGCCCGAATGGTCAATGTGCGCGTGCGACAGCACCATCACGTCCACCGCGCCGGCGTCGAACGGCAGGTTCAGGTTGCGCTCGTAGGCGTCGGCGCGGTGGCCCTGGTACAGCCCGCAGTCCAGCAGGATGCGCGCCCCGTTGACCTCAACCATGTGCTGCGACCCAGTCACCGTGCGGGCCGCGCCGTAGAATGTCAGCCTCACCGCCGTCCCCCTTTACTGTCCGTGCAGCACGCGCAGCAGCTCAGCGCCATAGCTCGCCAGCCGCCAGGGGCCTAGCCCCGCGATACCGTTCATCTCGGCGACGCTGGCGGGCGCGCGCTCGGCCAGCGCCCACATCGCGTCCTTAGGCAGAATTATATCCGACTCCACGCCGCGCGCATCAGCGCGGCCGCGCCGCCACTCGCGCAGCGCCTGGTAGCGCTCCAGCACCTCCGGCGCGGCCGACGGTTCGCGCTCTGGGCGGCGCGGCGGGGCCGCCGCCGCGCCCGCCGCGACCGCCGCCAGCAGCCGACTGCCGTCGCGGGCGGCCTGGCGCGCGCTGATGCCCGGCGTCTGCTCCAGCTCGGCCAGCGTGCGCGGCGCGCGGCGCGCCAGCTCGACCATCACGCTGTTCGAGACGATCTTGAACGGCGGTCGGTTGCGCTGGTGCGCCAGCTCCTCGCGCAGCAGGTAAAGTTCGCGCAGAACGGCCAGCTCGCGCGGGGTGAGGTGCTGCGGCCGGCCGATGCGCCAGTAGCCGTCCGGGTCAAAGCTCGTGTCGGGCACAGCCGTCGCGCACACCTCCGCGAACAGCTCGCGCGCCTCGTCCAGCAGGCCGGCGGCCGCCAGCTCCGCGCGCATAACGTCGCGCAGCGCCGGCAGGTAATGCGTGTCGTGCTGGGCGTACAGCAGGTACGACGCGGGCAGCGGCCGCCGCCCCCAATCGTCAAGCTGGTGGCCCTTGTCCAGCGCGACGCCCAGCCGCGCCGCCACCAGGCCGCCCAGGCTGAAGCCCTGCACGCCGCAGATGCGCGCCGCCACCATCGTGTCGAACAGGTTCACAAACGTGAAGCCGTAGTCGCGCTTCAGGCAGATGATGTCGTACTCCGCCGCGTGGAACACCTTCTCGACCGCCGGGTCAGCGAACAGCGCGCCCAGCGGCGAGAGGTCATCAATCGCCAGCGTGTCCACGATGTAGTCGGCGCTGCGCGTCGAAAGCTGCACCAGACACACCTGCTCGCGGTAAGCGTGCAGGCTGTTGGACTCGGTGTCAACGGCCAGCAGGGGCTGGCGGGCCAGCGCCGCCGCCAGGTCGCGCAGGGCGGCGGCGCTGGTGATCAGAGCAGCAGGGGGAAAAGACCGCTGTGTCATAAGCGCATTCATCGTATACTTAATGCAAGGGTTGCCGCGCCCACTATATCGGCCCGCGCTGAATCTGAGAAGGGGCGAAACGCCCCACGCGCGTTGGCGCGGCCGGGAATTTTGACATCAAGAATCGCTTGTGATATATTTTGCAGGCCTCAGGCGCGGCGCCAACAAGGGGCGGCGCTGCGTAAAAATTATTTTTCAGGGCAGTCAGTCGGTTAGTTTTCAACCCTCCAACTTCAGGTTAAACTATCCGTCATTCATGGGTATTGTGCGGAGGAGGCGAGTCGTTATATGGCTTCAGCAAGCGCAGCCAAAGCCAAAGGCGCGGCAGCAGAGGCGCAGGCGGCGGACAAAGCGGCCGCTCAGGTCAGCGCGCCCAGCCGCCGCGAGTTTTTGTATTACATCTGGGGCGCGTCCATCGCGCTGTTCCTGGGCCAGTCAACCGTCGGCCTGCTGCTGTTCGCCTACCCGCGCTTCAAAGCGGGCGAGTTCGGCGGCGTGTTCACCGTCCTGGCCGAGGAAATTCCAGCGGCCGGCTCGCCCCCAATCTCAAAACCGGCGGGGCGCTTCTGGCTCTCGAACAGCACCGACGGCTTCACGGCGCTCTACAGTGTCTGCACCCACCTCGGCTGCCTGCCTAAGTGGGTGGACACCAACGAGCGCTTCGAGTGCCCGTGTCACGGGTCGAAATTCGAGGCAGACGGCACGTACATCGAGGGGCCGGCCCCCCGCAACCTCGACCGTTTTCAGGCCACCGTTGTCTTCACGGATGGCACCACAGCCGAAACCGACGCCGACGGCGATCCCATTCCGCTGAACGGGCGCACGATCCAGGAAGTGCGCGTGAACACCGGCGCGCGCATCATGGGGCAGCGCCACAATTAGAGTCTGGCAGGGCTGTAGCCTACACCACGAAGGGTTGTGAGGAGAGTTGTAATGTCAGTACTGCCGTTTCCATCGTTCCTCGACGACGTGAAGGCCAAGGGCCTGAAAAAAGCCCTGTTTGAAGGCGCCAACGAAGTCACCGAACGCCTGACCGCCGGCATGAACATTCAGGACATCCGCGAGGCCCTGCGCGGCGAGAACCCCTCGCGCCGCCCCAACCCGCGCCTGACGCCGCACGCCGACGGCTTCTGGCTGCACATGCGCCCCAGCTATTTCCACCGCGACATGACGGGCCTCTACCCGACCTTCCGCCTGGGGTGGCTTTCAACCTACTTCGTCTTTTTCGAGACGATCACCGGCATCATCCTGATGCTGTGGTACACGCCCGCGCCCGACATCGCCTACGGCAACATGCTCAACATCCTCAGCAACGTGCCGCTGGGCCAGTTCGTGCGCGACCTGCACCGCCTGGGCGCCGAGGCGATGGTGCTGATCGTCTTTCTGCACATGCTGCGCACGTTCTACACCGGCAGCTATAAAAAGCCGCGCCAGTTCACCTGGTTCACCGGCGTGCTGCTGCTGATTATCACCGGCCTGCTCAGCTTCACCGGCTACCTGCTCCCCTGGGATCAGCTCGCGCTGTGGGCTGTGACGATCGGCGCCAGCATGGCGGAGGCCGCGCCGCTGGTCGGCGAACAGGCCAACATGCTGCTGCGCGGCGGCCCTGAGCTGGGCGCAAACGGCCTGCTGCGCTTCTACCTGCTGCACGTGCTGGCGCTGCCGGCCTTCCTGTTCATCTTCACCGGCGTCCACTATTACAAGGTGATCATTCACGGGCACAGCCTGCCGCCGCGCAGCGAAAACCTCGGCGAGGACACCGCCAAGCGCGTCCCGCTCGACAAGCGCACCTACTTCATCCCCGACATCCTCACCAACGAGATCATGTGGACGGCGGTGACGACGTTCATCCTGGTGGTGCTGTGCGTCTGGTTCTATCACGCGCCGCTGGAAAGCCACGCCGACCCGCAGGTGACGCCGCTGGGCACCACCGCCCCCTGGTACTTCCTGTGGGTGCAGGGCGCGCTCAAGCTGGGCGACAAAACCTTCTGGGGCATCATCTTCCCCACCGCCCTGCTCGGCTTCCTGGCCGCCGTGCCATATATTGATGTCACCGTCAGCCGCCGCTTCGCGCACCGCCGCCTGGCCTTCAGCATCTCGTTCCTGATGCTGGCGACGCTGGTCATCACCAGCTACATGGGCCTGCCAGAGTTCGGCGTCGCCACCTCGCCCGACACGGAAATCCTGCACGAGATGACGTTCGAGCCGGCGCACAACCACATGGGCGTGCTGCGGCCCGTCCCCTTCGACCAGGTGGTCGTCGGCAACTACACCACGCGCGAATTTGAGGCCGAGGACGGCAACGGCGCGGCCGCTGTCGCCGCTTTCAACGACGAGCTGGAGGCCACCGGCCAGGCGGAACAGCTCACCAACGTGCTGCGCGCGCAAAACCTGAACGTGCCGCCGCTGCGCTTCAGCACCGTCCCCGCCGACGCGCCCGCGCTGGTGAGCGCGATTGAGGAATTTGCCCACAAGATTCAGGCGGAAAACCAGGAACTGGTCAACGGCTGGGGCGTGGTCATCGTGACGCAGAACCAGGAAAACCTGATGCGGCTCGACCTCGTGATTAGCTGGGACGAAGTGCTGATCGAAAACGGCGAGGTGGTCGTTGATGAAAACGGCAACTCTGTCCTCAACCTGGACGCCAACGGCAACCCGGTGCGCCGCATGACGCCGGCCCACTTCTTCCTGCACCGCGACGCGGCCTATTATGACTAACACACAGGGATAAACCCGATGCTGCAACGTTTGCTCATTGAGAAAATCGAGAACCGTGTCCTGGTCGGCACCCTGATGTTTCTGGGCATCATGGTGCTTACCGGCTGGATCGCCATCAACGAGCCGGGGCGGATGGCCGCGTTTGAACAGCAGCACCTGGCCCGCTCCATCGAAAAAGGGGCCGAGCTGTTCGCCGCTAACTGCTCCACCTGTCACGGCATGAACGGCTACGGCATCCTGGGGCGCGCGCCCGGCCTGGACAACCCGGCCCTGTTCGGCCACGACTTCCTGGCGTCACTCAACAGCGAGGCCCAGGGCCTGACTGAAACCAAGAACCGGCTGGCCGAGCTGCAGACGGAGCTGGACGGCGGCGGCATCACCCGCGAGCGCCAGGCCGAGATCGAGGCGCAGATTGCCGCGCTGCAGGCGGATTACGGCGACGACGTGGCCGCCGGCATTGACGCGCGCCTGGCCCAGATCGAGCAGGAACGGCAGGCCCTGGTGACGCAGATGCAGACCGCCGTTGACAAGGGCTATGACCCGCAGAACCCCGACCGGCTGGCGGCCCTCGGCTGGCAGGGCACGCTGGACTCGTTCATCCAGACGACGCTCGTGCACGGCCGCCCCACCAGCGAAAGCTACTGGCCGACGGCGATGGTCGCCTGGTCGCAGCGCGCCGGCGGCCCGCTGCGCGACGACCAGATCGCCGACCTGGCGAACTACATCATGAACTGGGACAAGGGCGACAACTGGACGCTGGACGACCTGCTGCTGGTGCAGCAGTTCGCCATCCGCCCCGGCCTGCCCGGCGCGCCAGCCGAAGAGGTCCAGCCGATCGGCACAAACGTTGATGAGATCATGACGCAGCTTGAAGGCGTCACCGGCGACCCGGCCAACGGCCAGACAATCTACAACAACCCGCCGCTGGCCTGCATCGGCTGTCACAGCGTGGACGCGGTCGCGCCGCTGACCGCCAACCAGTGGGCCAACATCAACAGCGTGCGCCTGGCCGAGCCGCAGTTCGCCGGCTACACGCCAGAGCACTACATCGTCGAAAGCATCGTCAACCCCGGCGCTTACCTGGTCCCCGGCTACGGCAACGTGATGTCGTCTGACTTCGGCCAGCGCATTGACATCCAGATGCTGGCGGACATCATCGCCTACATCAAGAGCTACGGCGGGTAAGCCCGCCGCCGGCGCAGCTTCATCAGCCAACAGACCAACCCCCGAACCGCGCTTCGGGGGTTTTTCTATGCCGGCGAACACGTTAGAATTGGGCACAGGGTTTTGGGGAGAAGGCGCGCACGATGAAAACACACACGACACTGACAAAAACGCTGGCGGCGCTGGCGCTCTGCGGCCTGCTGCTGGCGCTGCCGGCGCTGGCGCTGGCCCAGGCCGAGCCGGCCGCCGAACAGCAGCCGGTCCCGGTGGGCATCGCCACGCTGGTCTTTCTGCTGGGGGCCGGGGCGGTCCTGCTGGTCGGCAGCGTGATGATCGCCCGCGACACCTTCACCGGCGACACAGATGAGAGTCCCTGAACCGCCGGCGTTCCGCCTGTGACCAGCGCCCAGACCGCGCTATAATCATATTGGTCGTGAGCGTTAACAAAATAACGTTGCTGTCGTAAGAATTGCTGACCCTACAGGAGAGACTCGCTTATGGCGCAGGCAACATGGGAGAAACCGTCCGTCAGCGCGGACGCGCGGCCGTCGTCGCGCGGACGCCTCAAATTCCTCATCGGCGGCGCGCTGATTCTGGCGGCCGTCGGCTACCTGGTGATCTCCGGGACAATGGCCGGCGCGCGCTACTTTATCACCATTGATGAGCTGAACGCCAACCCGGCCTACGTCGGCCAGACGGTGCGGATTTCCGGCGCTGTCCTGGGCGATTCGATCGCCTATGACAGCGAAAACCTGATCATCGAGTTCACCATCTCGCACATCCCGGCCGAGTATGACAACCTGGCCGTCGCGCTGCACGAGTCGGTCAACAACCCGGCGATGGCCCGCCTGCACGTGCGCGTCGAAAACCAGGTCAAGCCCGACCTGCTCCAGCACGAAGCGCAGGCCATCATCACCGGCCAGCTTGACGCCAACGGCGTGTTCCACGCCACCGAGCTGCTGCTGAAGTGCCCCAGCCGGTTCGAAGAAGCCGGCCCTGACCAGTCTATCGGCAGCGCGGAGGCCTGACGCAAACCCTTATGATCGCTGAAATTGGCCTGACCGCCCTCTTTGCCGCCTTCGTCGCGGCGCTCTATGCCGTTGCGGCCGGCGTCTACGGTGGGCGCACCCACGCGGAAGGCTGGGTGCGCAGCGCGCGCAACGCCGCGCTGATCACCCTGCCGCTGCTGCTGCTCTCCGCCGGGATGCTGCTGATCGGCCTCATCAACGGGCACTATCAGATCAGCTATGTGTGGTCGGTGACCGACCCCAGCACGCCCCTCTTTTACCGCATAACCGCGCTGTGGGGGTCGCAGCAGGGTTCGATCCTGTTCTGGTCGCTGCTGATGAGCCTGTTCGCGGCGGGCGCGGTCGTCTTTAACTGGCGCAGCCACCGCCGCCTGATGCCCTACGTCATCGCCTACATGATGGCGACGCTGGCGTTTTTCCTGGCGCTGTCGCTGTTCTTCGAGAACCCGTTCGAGCGCTTCTGGATTATGCCGAACAACGAGGTCGTGCAGACGGTGCTGATGCCCGCCAACGCCGTCCCGCCGTCGGCGGCGCGCCTGGCGGAAACCTCCAACGGCCTCAACCCGCTGCTGCGCCACTTCGGCATGATTATCCACCCGCCGATGCTCTACCTGGGCTTCGTCGGCTTCGTGATCCCGTTCGCCTTCGCGATGGCGGCGCTGGCCTCCGGCGACCTCTCCACCAACTGGATCAACGCCACCCGGCGCTGGGCGCTGGTCGCCTGGCTGTTCCTGGGCCTGGGGCTGATCCTCGGCGGGCGCTGGGCCTACGACGTGCTCGGCTGGGGCGGCTACTGGGGCTGGGACCCGGTGGAGAACGCCGCGTTTCTGCCCTGGCTGATCGGCACGGCGTTCCTGCACAGCGTCATGATCCAGCAGAAGCGCGGGATGCTCAAAGTCTGGAACATGTTCCTGGTGATCGGCACGTTCTCCGCCGTGATCTTCGGCACGTTCGCCACGCGCAGCGGCCTGATCGACAGCGTGCACAGCTTCGCCCGCAGCGAGATCGGCTTCCCCATGTTCCTGTTCTGGGCGGGCATAACGATCGTCTCCGTCGGGCTGATTCTGTGGCGCTGGAACCGGGGCGAACTCAAGGATGAGCGCCAGTTCACGCACCTGTTCAGCCGCGAGTCGCTGTTTGTGCTCAACAACGTGATCTTCATCGCGCTGTTCCTGACGATCTTCTGGGGCAGCTTCGGCGCGCCGGTGATCTCTGAGCTGTTCATGAACACCAGCATCACCCTGGGCACGTCCTACTTCATGCAGGTGACGCCGCCGCTGTTCGCCGCGCTCTACGTCCTGATGGGCATCGCGCCGCTGTCCGCCTGGGGCGCGACCTCGCTGCGCCGCCTGGGGCGGGCGCTGGTCGTGCCGCTGCTGCTGACGGCGGCGTTCCTCGCGCTGATGTTCGTCAACGGGATGCGCACGCCGGTCGCGCTGGTCGGCTACGGCATCGTCAGCCTGGCCGGTTTCGTGGCCCTCTACGAGATTTACCGGGGCGCCGCCGCCCGCCGCCGCAGCCTGGGCGAAAGCTGGCCGCGCGCGGTCACGGCGCTGTTCGGGCGCAACCGGCGGCGCTACGGCGGCTACGTCGTGCACCTGGGCATCACCGTGATCGGCATCGGCGTGATCGGCAGCACGCTGTTCCAGCAGGAAACGCAGCGCACGATCGCGCTGGGCGAGACGCTCAGCATCGCCGATTACCAACTGCGCTACGACGGCTTCACCGAGGCGGTGGCCGACGACGGCCGCCTGATGCAGATCACCGACGTGACCGTCATCCGCAACGGGCAGGAGATCACACAGCTTCGCCCGCGCATTGACCGCTACCCGCAGCAGCCCATGACCATCGCCGGGGCGCACAGCACCGTCGAGAACGACTTCTACGTGCTGCTGGTGGACTGGGAGCCGGTCAACCACACGACAGCGACCTTCAAGGTCTACATCAACCCGCTGGTGAACCTGGTGTGGTGGGGCGGCCTCATCCTCATCGTGGGGACGGTCATCGCCGCCTGGCCGTCAGAGCCGCTGGCGATTCGCGTGGAAGAAAACGCGCGCGGCACAGGCCGCGCAGGAGCCGCTGTATGACCCTGCGACAACATCTGCGCACCCTGTTCCCCCTGCTGCTGACGCTGGCCGCGCTGCTGGCGCTGCCGCTGGCCGCCGCCGCCCAGGACACGGCCATCACCGACGACGAGGTGAACGCCGTCGCCAGCGACATGTACTGCCCGGTGTGCGAGAATATCCCGCTGGACACCTGCCCGACCGCCGCCTGCGCTGACTGGCGCGAGGAAATCCGCACCATGCTGGCCGACGGCCTCAGCGAGCAGGACGTGAAGGACGCCTTCGTCGTGCGCTATGGCGAGCGCGTGGTGGGCACGCCGCAGGACCCGTTCCTGCGGGCGCTGTCGCTGGTCACGCCCTGGCTGATGGGCGCGGCGGCGCTGGCGGCGGGCGCCTACGTGCTGCTGCGCTGGCAGGGGCGTCAGCCCGCCGCGGCGGAGGCCGCCGCCGCCCAGGACGCGCGCAGCCAGGCCAGCGAGGGCGACTACCGCGCCCGGCTGGAAGCAGACCTCCGGCAGCGGCGCTGACGCGCCCGCCAGCAAGGACACCTGATGACAGACACACAGCTTCCGTTCGACGACATCCAGGCTGAAGCCCTGCCCCGGCGGCGCTTCGGCCTGATCTCGCTGTTCCTCATCGCCGGCGTCGTGGTCGTGGCGGCCGTGTTCGGCGTCGCCCTGGCGCGCCAGAACCAGAAAGTGCAGCCCACCGCCGGCCCCGCGCCCGACTTCACCGTAACCACGTTCGACGGCGAGACGATCACGCTGTCAGAGCTGCGCGGCCAGGTGGTCGTCATCAACTTCTGGGCGAGCTGGTGCGGCCCCTGCCGCGACGAAGCGCCCGCCCTGGAAAACATCTGGCAGCAGTATCGCGATCGCGGCGTGGTCCTGCTCGGCATCACCTACGCCGACGCCGACGCAAAATCGCTGGCGTTCATTGACGAGTTTGGCATGACCTACCCCAACGCGCCCGACCGCGGCACGCGCATCTCGGACATGCTGTACCACATCCAGGGCGTGCCCGAAACCTTCGTGGTTGACCGCGCTGGCAACATTGCGGAGTTTATCTACGCGCCGACCAGCGAAGCGGCCCTGGGCCGGATTCTGGAGCGCGTCCTCAACAGCGGGGCTTAAACGCATCAATGAGCATCGAGGGAATTATCGTTTCGCTGGTCATTCTGCTGCTGGCGACGGCCGTCGTTGCCCTGCCGCTGTGGCGCGGGCGCGGCCAGGCGGCGGCAGCGAACGCGCTGCTGCAAAAGCAGCGCGAGCGCCTGCTGGTCTACTATGAGCGCGTGCTGACCAACATCCGCGACCTGGACGAGGACTACACCACCGGCAAGCTCGCGTCCGCTGACTACGCGCAGGAACGCGAAACCTGGATGCAGCGCGGCATCCAGGTGCTGCGCGCGCTGGACGACCTGCACAGCCACAGCCTGATTCACGGCGCCGTGAAAGACACCGCCGCCGCCGACGAAGCCATTGACTCCGCGATCGAAGCGTCCATTCAGGCCTACCGCCGGCGGCTGGCTGGTGAGCAGGAATAGCCGCGCCGCGCTGAGCCGCATCGCCCGGCTGGCCGCGCTGGCGCTGCTGGCGGCCGCCGCCGCCGGTGGGCTGCCCGCCGCCGCCCAGGGCGCCGACCAGCCCACGCCCGCCGCCGTAACCGGCGTCGTCAGCGGGCAGATCGCCAACGGCACGGCGGGCGGCGCCGTCCCGCCGGGGCTGCCGGTGAACCTGTTCGTCTTTGACCCGGACTTCAACCGCGAGCGCTTCACCGCCGCCAGCGACGACCAGGGCCGCTTCCAGTTCGACGGCGTGCCCCTCACGCCCGGCCATTCGTATGCCGTCACCGTCAGCTACCGCGAGCGCACCTTCGCCAGCGAGGTCGTGCAGGCCAGCGCCGGCAGCGCCAGCCTCAGCCTGCCGCTGACCATCTACGAGCTGACGGAGGACCCGGCGGTGATCCGCATCACCGGCACCGTCTCGCAGATCAACGCCATCGCCGACGGCCTGGAGGTCGCCCAGGTCTTTATCTTCGAGAACACGTCCGACCGGCTGTTCACCAGCAGCCGCGCCGTGAGCGACACCCAGTTCGCGTCGGTGCTGGTCACGCTGCCGGTCGGCGCGGTCGTGCTCGGCTTCCCCGGCGCGCAGGATCGCTACATCGTTGACGACTCGCAGCCGCTGGAAGTCGTCGTCGTGGACACCATGCCGGTTGTGCCCGGCGACAACCACGTGTTTCAGGTGGTCTACTTCCTGCCCTATAACGGCGGCGCGATCATCGAGCAGCCGGTCAGCTACCCCTTCGCAGGGACGGCGCGCCTGCTGCTCAGCCCGCTGACACTGACGGCCAGCGGCGACCAGTTCCCGCCGCTCGGCCCGCAGGCCGTCGGCGAAGGCACGTATAACGGCTTCGGCGCTGACCTCACGCTCCAGCCCGGCGATGTCCTGCGCTTCGAGCTTTCCGGGGCCAGCGCGCCCACCGCCGCCGACCTTGACCGCAGCGGCGGCGGCGCGGTCTCGTCCAACACGCTGGTGATCGGCCTCGTCGGCGTGGCGACCGGCATCCTGGTCGCCCTGGCCGCGGCCTACGTCCTGGCGCGCCGGCGCGCGGCCCCGGCGGCGGGCGCGGCCCCGCTGGACAAGGGCCGCCTGGCCGACGCGCTCACCCGCCAGATCGCCGAGCTGGACGACGCCCACGACCGGGGCCAGCTCAACCACGACCTGTACCAGCGCCAGCGCCAGCAGCTCAAGGCGCGCCTGGCGGAGCTGCTGGGGGAAGACCAGCCGTGAGCGCCAGCCCGCCATTGATCGAAACGCAGGCGCTCACCAAAGCCTACGACCTGCTGGTGGTGCTGCGCCGGCTCGACCTGGGCGTGCAGCGCGGCGAGTTCGTGGCGCTGCTGGGGCCGAACGGCAGCGGCAAGTCCACGCTGCTGCGGCTGCTGGCCGGCCTGACGCGCCCCAGCGGCGGCACGATCCGCATCGGCGGCTGGGAAATCCCGCGCGAGGCGGCGGCGGTCCGCGCGCAGATCGGCATGGTGAGCCACAAGGTCCTGCTCTACGAAAACCTCACCGCGCTGGAAAACCTGCGCTTCTTCGCCCGCCTCTACCACCTCGCGCCCGCCGA
Organism: uncultured Anaerolineaceae bacterium; assembly: GCA_964508745.1. Taxonomy (GTDB): domain Bacteria; phylum Chloroflexota; class Anaerolineae; order Aggregatilineales; family Phototrophicaceae; genus DAOTWC01. Next base: position 12,588 of record CAZDVL010000040.1, read on the forward strand.
CGCCGAGGCGCGCGCCCGCGCCCGCCTGGAGCAGGTCGGGCTGGCGCGCCGGGCCGACAGCCTGGTGCGCACCTTCTCGCGCGGGATGCAGCAGCGCCTCAGCATCGCGCGCGCCCTGCTGCACGACCCCGACGTGCTGCTGCTCGACGAACCCTACACCGGCCTCGACCAGGACGCTTCGGTCACGCTCGACAGCCTGCTGCGCCAGGCGCACGGCGAAGGCCGCACCATCGTGATGTCCACCCACCAGCTCGACCGCGCGGCCGACATCGCCAGCCGCGTGCTGATCCTCTCGCGCGGCAGCGTCGGCTTCGACGCGCCCGCCGCCGGCCTCAGCGGGCTGGCGCTGGCCGCCGAGTACACCCGCGTCACCAGCCTGGCCGTCTCGCGATGAAAACGCCCTTTCTCGCCGCCGTGTACGCCATCGTCGCCAAAGACCTGCGCGCCGAATTTCGCAGCCGCGAACTCGTCAGCAGCATGGCGCTGTTCGCGCTGCTGAGCATCCTTATCTTCAGCTTCGCCCTGGAACTCAACCGGCTGGCCCGCGAGGAAGCCATCGGCGGCGTGCTGTGGGTGACGGTGGCCTTCGCCAGCATCATTGGCCTCAACCGCAGCCTGGCGCTGGAGCGCGACCAGGGCAACCTGGACGCCATGCTGCTGGCCCCTATCGCGCGCAGCGCCGTGTTCTTCGGCAAGCTGGTGGGCAATTTCGCCTTCACGCTGGTCGTCGGGCTGGTGCTGCTGCCGCTGCTGACGGTGCTGTTCAACGTCGCGCTCATCCAGCCCTGGGTGCTGGCCGTGCTCGTGCTGGGCGTGCTCGGCTTCTCGACAGTGGGCACGCTGCTGGCCACCATGACCGTCCAGACGCGCGCCCGCGAGTCGCTGCTGCCGATTGTCATGCTGCCGGTGGCGCTGCCGGTGCTGCTGGGCGCGGTGCGCGCCACCACCGCCATCCTCAGCGGCGCGCCCACCGAGGACTGGATCGCCTGGCCGCAGATTCTCGTCGTCGTCAACCTCAGCTACCTGGTGCTGTGCTTTCTGCTGTTCGACTACGTGATTGAGGACTGAGCTTTTGGTAGTTTTGTGCAGACATGCTAAGCTTTTCGCCAGCGGCTGTTTTGCCCGCCGCTGACGGCTGACCGCTGTAGACCGCCGCTGTTATCCGCTATCTGAGAGGACACACGACATGAGCGCCGTTTCGCCGATTCCAGCCAGCAGCGCCGGGAAGCACAACGCCCCCACAGGCATCGCCGCCTGGCCGCCGCTGCTGCGCGTGCTCACGCTGGTAACTGTGCTGGGCGTGCTCGCCGGCCTCTACATGGGCCTGGGCTACGCCGGGACCGACATCACCCAGGGGGACGTGCAGCGCATCTTCTACATCCACATGCCGGCCTTCTTCGGCGCTTTCGTCGCCCTCAGCGTGACCGTCGTCGGCGGCATCCAGTACCTGCGCACGCGCAGGCCGCGCTGGGACGCGCTGGCGCTGGCCGGCGCTGAGGTCGGCCTGGCGCTGACGCTGGTCAACCTGATCACCGGCATGATCTGGGCGCGGCCGATCTGGAACACGTGGTGGACGTGGGACCCGCGCCTCACCTCGTCGGCCATCATGACGCTCACCTACGCCGCCTACCTGATGCTGCGCAGCGGCATCGAAAACCCAGAGCAGCGCCGCCGCTTCGCCTCGGTCTACGGCATCGTCGCCATCGTCACCGTGATCATGACACTGGTGATTATCCGCATCCGCCCGGACACCATCCACCCGGCGGTGATCGGCCCCAGCGCGCAGAACGCGCAGGGCACGTTCGAGCTGGAGGCGACGGCGGGCGTCGGCGCGGCCCTGGGCATCAACCTGATCGTGTGGGGGCTGCTCGTGCCGGTGGCGCTGGTGTGGCACCGCTACCGCCTCCAGCTTGAGCAGGATCGCGTAGAAGCGCTCAAGGCCGACGTGGTCGCCGGCTGATTTATCTGACCCGCGCTGACAAAGGAGCATTCAGACCATGCCCGACACAACTGCGTATCTCATCCTCGGCCTGGCGGTGACGTTCGGCATCCTCGGCTCTTACGTGGCCAGCCTGGTTGTCCGCCGCCGCAGCCTGCAAAAAGACCTGCGCCTGATTGACCAGCTCCGGCAGGAACAGTAACACCGCCGCGCGGCCCGTCCCCCCCCGCCATGCTCGCCCGACTGGCTCTCGCCTGCGCGCTGGCCGTGTCCCTGGCGGCCTGCGCGGCGGCCCCGGCCGCGCCCGCCGCGCCCGCCGGCCCGCCGTTCCCCAGCGCCACACCGGGGCGGCAGGTCGCCGGCTGGCTGCCAACGCTTGAGGCAGCGCCCGGCAGCGCGCCGCTCAACCCGGCGACCGCCGTCGCGCTGGCCCGCCGCCCCACGCTCGCGCCCGACTACAGCTTCTGCCCGCCGCCCGCCAGCCCGCCGCTCGGCCCGCCGCCGGCCACCGCGCGCCAGGCCGCCGACGCCATCGCCGCCTTTCTGTCCGCCGGCGGCGCGCCGCAGACGCTGCCCGCGCTGCTGCAAAGCGAGTGGGGCCTGCCGGCCGACGCGCTCAGCGTCCGCGCGGACGCCGACCTGACCGGCGCCGGCCTGCCCGGCGTGCTGGTGACGCTGCCCACGCCCGAAGGCGGCGCGCTGCTGCTGGCGCTGGCCTGCGCCAGCGGGCGCTACGTGACGCTGCACGAGGCGGTCACCGGCGGCCCCACGCAGATTATCCACGCGGGCGACATCAACCTGGATGCGCGGCCGGACCTGCTCTACGCCGTCCAGCAGTGCGAGGCCGACGGCGAAACCTGCGTCTACCGCACACAGCTTCTGAGCTGGGACGCGCGCACCGGCAGCTTCATCTCGCTGCTGGCCAGCCCGATCACCAGCGCTGTGCCGCCCGCGCTGGCCGACGTGGACGGCGACGGCATCCTGGAGGTGGCCGTCCGCCTGACGGACGCGGGCAGCGCCGAAACCGGCCCGCTGCGCACCGGCGTCACCGTCTACGACTGGGATGGCGCCGGCTACGCGCTCTCGATCACCCAGCTTGACCCGCCGCGCTTCCGCGTCCAGGTGGTTCACGAGGCCGACCGCAGCCTGCTGCGCCAGGAGTTCGACCAGGCGGCCGCCCAGTACACGCTGGCGCTGACCGACGGCGGCCTGCGCAACTGGTACAACGACGACGACCCAATCCTCAAAAGCTACGCGCTGTTCCGCCTGCTGACGGCCTACGCCTACACCGAGGACGACCGCCTGCTGCCCACCTATCAGGAGCTGGGGCGCCTCTTTCCTGACCCGGCCAGCGCCCCCATCTACGCCCTGTTGGGCGAGGCCTTCTGGCGCGCGTTCCAGGTCAGCAACAACCTGCATAGCGCGTGCGCCGCCGTTCAGGATATAATCACGGCGCGGCCTGAAGCGCTGGGCTTCATCAACCGCTACGGCAGCCGCAGCCCAACCTACACGGCAAACGACCTGTGTCCGTTCTAGGCAGCGCCCCGCCGCCAGCCGCACATTGATCCCGCAGCAGCCAGAGGACAGCTCATGTCAGATTTGCTCAGCTATTTTCAGGGGCAGCGCCAGCAGATGGTAGACCTGCTCACCACGCTCGTCGGCTACGAGTCCTTCACCCAAAGCAAGGCCGACACCGACCGCCTGGGGGCCTTCATGCGCCAGCAGTTCGAGGCGCTGGGGGCCGATTCCGTGACCGTCTTCCCGCAGGAACACGTCGGCGATTTCCTGCTGGCCAGGTGGAACGAGAACGCGCCCGGCCAGCCGATCATGTTCCTGCTCCACAGCGACACCGTCTGGCCGATCGGCACGCTGGCCGAGCGCCCGGTGCGCATTGACGACGACGGGCGGCTGTTCGGCCCCGGCGCGATCGACATGAAAGGCGGCATCACCGTCGCGCTGACCGCGCTGCGCGGCCTGCGCGAGCGCGGCGAGCTGCCGCAGCGCCCGATCTGGGTGCTGCTGACCAGCGACGAAGAGGTGGGCAGCATCTACTCGCAGCCAATCATCGAAGAAACCGCGCGCCAGTGCGGCCTGGTGCTGGTGATGGAGCCGGCCACGCCTGAGGAGGCGCTCAAGACCTGGCGCAAGGGCATCGCCAGCTACACCGTGCGCGTCGAGGGGCGCGCCTCGCACGCCGGCAACGCCCCCGAACAGGGCATCAACGCCATCGTTGACCTGGCGCAGCAGGTGCTGCAGCTCAACAGCTTCAACGACCTGAAAAACGGCACGTCGGTGTCCACCACGATGATTTCAGGCGGCAGCGCGTCGAACGTTATCCCGGCCAGCGCCGAGGCCACGATTGACGTGCGCACGCTCAGCGCTGCCGCCTACGCCGCCATCAACGCCCAGGTGACGGCCCTCCAGCCGTTCGTGCCCGGCGCGCAGGTGAGCGTGCACCAGCACCACGCGCGCGGCCCGATGGAGCGCAACGCGCAGATGATCGCCGCCTTCGAGCAGGCCAAAGCCATTGGCAAATCGGTCGGGCTGACGGTGCGCGAGGACGGCAGCGGCGGCGCGTCGGACGGCAACTTCACGGCCTACCTGGGCATCCCCACGCTGGACGGCCTCGGCCCGCAGGGCGAGGGCCTGCACGCGGTTCACGAGCATGTCGTGATCGCCAGCCTGCCGCGCCGGGCGACGCTGATCGCCGCCATGCTGCGCGCCTGGCAGTTCCCCGCCTGAACGCGCCCCACCCCCTCAACCGCGCGGCTGAGGGGGTGGGATGTAAAGTTCTGACTTAGCGCTGGCGTCTCGCGCTCAGGGGCGCAGCCAGTATTGATTGAGGCCGTAGACGCTGACAACCTGGCTTTCGTTGGCCCAGCCCACCAGGCCGCCGCCGTAGTCAATCTGCCAGAACAGCAGGTTGTTGGCGCACGCCGGGCCAGCCAGCACGCGGAACGTGGCCGGGGCGTAAACGATGCGGAACGCCGGGCCACCGGGGGCCGTCCGCAGGCTGCTGTACGCCTGGGCGATCGCGCCTGTGCCGCCGACCGTCAGGCGCGGCGGCAGCGAGCCAGCGCACACGCCCGGCACAGCCGTCGCCGTGGGAGCCGGCGTAACCGGCGCAGCCGTCGCCGTGGGGACGACTGCCCCCGCCGGCGCGAGCCAGTACTGGTTGTAGCCGAACTCGCTCACCACCTGGCTTTCAGCCGCCCAACCCACCAGGCCGCCGCCGTAGTCAATCTGCCAGAAATTAAGCGGCACCGCGCCGGCGCACACCGGGCCAGCCAGCACGCGGAACGTGGCCGGGGCGTAGACGACGCGGAACGCCGGCCCGGCCGGGGCCGTCCGCAGGCTGCTGAAGCGCTGCGCGATCGAGCCTGAGCCGCCAACCGTCAGGCGTGGAGCCAGCGAGCCGGGGCAGCGCGCGTCAGCCTGCGCGGCCGCACCGCCGACATCCCCCCCCGCCACCGGCCCCGCGCCCAGCGCGAAGCTGGGAACCACAAACAAAAATAC
>CAZDVL010000041.1:0-17966 GCA_964508745.1 uncultured Anaerolineaceae bacterium
CTGGCAACACCGGCGGCAGCGTGCTCTACCCGGCGGCGCTGGCCCCGGTGGTGGCCGTCGCCTCGGTTGACCCAAACCTCCAGCGCAGCAGCTTCAGCAGCTACGGGCCGGAAATCGACCTGTACGCGCCGGGGCGCGACATCCTCGTAACCCGCCCCGGCGGCGCCTACGCCGCGCTCAGCGGCACGTCGTTCGCCGCGCCGCAGGTGGCCGGCGTCGCCGCGCTGGAGCTGGCGCTGGGCCGCCGGCTGGCGCTGAACGGCGGCGTGGTCGCGGTCGGCGGCGGGGGCGCTGTCGCCGTTGAGCCGACGCCGCCCCCGCCCACCGCGCTCCCCGCCGACCAGATTCCCGATTCCGAGTGGCCGGGCGGGCGGCGCCCGCCGCTGCGCGTGATGGTCCCGCACCCCGACGTGGCCGCGCGGATGGCCGCCGAAGCCACCAGCCTGGACCAGATGTTCCCGCAGATGGCGCAAACCGGCGCGTTCGAGCCGGGGCCGCGCATCATCTCGCCGCAGGTCCAGACGTTCAGGGCGCTGGCGCTGCTGGTAGACTTCAGCGACCGGCCGCACAACGCCGGCATCGCCATCACCAGCTTCGATTCGCTGCTGTTCAGCAGCGCGCCGGGCGTGAAGTCCGTCCGCAACTACTACCGCGAAACGTCCTACAGCCAGCTTGACATCGTCGGCGTCGCGCTGCCCAGCGCGGTCGGCTGGCGCACCGCGCCCCAGGCCACAAGCTACTATGTCGGCAGTCGCTACTGCCTCGGCGATTCCGCTGACCTGGTTTTCCCCTATTACAGCTACCCCAACAACTGTCAGCGGCTGGTAGAGGACCTGGTGCAGGCCGTCAACGCCGCCGTTGATTTCTCGCAGTACGACAACAACGGCGACGGCTGGGTGGACACGCTGATCGTGATTCACGCCGGCCCCGGCGCCGAGGCCACCAGCAGCGCGGCTGATATCTGGTCGCACCAGTGGAGCGTGCTCTACCCGCCGCTGGTGGACGGCGTGCGCGTGGGCAGCTACACCATACAGCCGGAGTACATCTACACGCCCGGCGACCTGACGATCGGCGTGCTGGCGCACGAGCTGGGCCACGCCTTCGGCCTCGTTGACCTCTACGACCTCGATAATTCGTCGGCGGGCGTCGGCAACTGGAGCCTGATGAGCAGAGGCTCGTGGAACGGGCCGAACGGCAGCAACCCGGCGCACCTCGACGCCTGGTCGAAAACCTTCGTCGGCTTCACCACGCCCCAGGTCGTGACCAGCACACAGGCCCTGACGCTGCCCAGCGCGACGCTCAACAGCGCCGCCGTGCGCATCAACACCAGCCGGGCCGGCGAGTATTTTCTGGTCGAGAACCGGCAGAAGGTGGGCTACGACGCGGACCTGCCCGGCGCGGGGCTGCTCATCTGGCACGTTGACGAAGCCGTGACCGGCGGCAACAGGAACGAGTGCCGCCAGCACGACAACTGGCTGTGCGGCGCCAACCACTTCCGCGTGGCGCTGGAGCAGGCCGACGGCGCGTTCGACCTGGAATACAATCGCGGCGGCGGCGACGGCAGCGATCCCTTCCCCGGCGTCGGCGGCCGGCGCGAGTTCAGCCCGACGACGCTGCCTAACACCAGTTCCTACTACACAAGCGCCGCCCAGTTTTTCGGCCTGTTCGACATCAGCAACCCCGGCCTGACCATGACGGCGCAGTTCCGCGTGGTCGTGCCTGTGCCAGTCCTCAGCGCGCCCGCTGACGGCGCGGAAGTCGCCACACAGCAGCCGCTGCTGTCGTGGCTGCCGGTGGCCGGCGCGGCGGGCTACGACGTTCAGCTTCACCCGGCTGACCCGGCGCTGGCCCCGGCGGCGCGCGTCAGCGCCAGCAGCTACACGCCGCCCGCCCCGCTCGATGTCGGCGTGATCTATTACTGGCGTGTGCGCGCCGTGGACGCAGCCGGCAACCTGAGCAGCTGGAGCGCGCCGCGCGGCGTGCGCCCGGTGTCGCCGCCCAACGCCGCCCCGGCCCGCAACCGCTTCACCACCGGCCAGCCGCTGCTCACCTGGGGGCGGGTGAGCGGCGCGGCGGCCTACCAGGTGCAGGTGGCGCGCGCGCCCTCGTTCGCCGGGGCCGCCGTTTATGACGCCGGCCCGGACCTCGCCGCGCTGGTCAGCGCGCCGGACGAAGGCGTATACTACTGGCGGGTGCGCGCGCAGATGAGCAGCGGCGTCTGGGGACCCTGGAGCGCCGCCGACTCGTTCACAGTTGATTTGCCCTGACGCACAGCGGCGCGCGGCGCGGCACGCTGGACAGGCCGGCATTAAATAGGCTACACTAAGGAATTGATAGACTGACCTTGTCACGCTTCAATAAGGACCGCTGGCCTTGGCTGTTGTAATGATTGTTGACGATGATCACACGATGACCAGACTGCTCCAGACACTGCTGGAGCTGGATGGTTATCAGGTAGCCATCGCGGGACGCGGCGCCGATGTCGTGCCGCTGGCACACCAGGTTGTGCCTGACATCTTTCTGATGGACTACCACCTGTCCGATATGGATGGGGTCGAGGTGATCCGCGCGCTGCGCGCGCTCCCCCAGTTCGCCTCAACGCCGATCATTATGACTTCTGGCCTGAATGTGGAAGATGAAGCGCTGCACGCTGGCGCTAACTGCTTCCTGATTAAGCCCTTCGAACCAGATCAACTGCCAGCCCTGTTTAACACGCTGATTGCGGGCTGACAACACGCCCGGCGGAGAAAGTATGGCAACCAGAAAAAAACCAGGCGCGCAGTGGTATCATGCTGACCTGCATCTGCACACCCCTGCGTCGGCCGATTATCAGGAACCAGAGATCAGCTACCTCGACATTCTGCGCAAGGCGGAGTTTCGCGGCCTCGACATCATCGCCTTTACCGACCACAACACGGTCGCGGGCTACGCCGCCATGCACCGCGAGATTGAACAGCTTGCCTATTTAGCGCGCCTGGGCCGCGCCCAGCCCGACGAGCTGCGCACGCTCAATGAGTACCGCCGCCTGCTCGACAAAATCCTGGTGCTGCCCGGCTTCGAGTTCACGGCCACCTTCGGCTTTCACATCCTGGGCATCTTCGCGCCAGAGACGCCGCTGCGCCTGCTGGAGCACCTGCTGCTGAGCCTGAACATCCCGCCCGACGTGCTCAACACGGGCACATCCGTCGTCGGCGCGTCGTCCGACGTGCTGACCGCCTACCGCATGATCGCCGAGGCCGGCGGCATCTGCATCGCCGCCCACGCCAACAGCACGCACGGCGTCGCCATGCTGGGCCTGGATTTCGGCGGCCAGACGCGCATCGCCTACACGCAGGACCGCAACCTGCACGCGCTCGAAGTCACCGACCTCACCAAGCGCACCCGCAACACCACCCAGCGCTTTTTCTCCGGCACCAAGCCGGAGTACCCGCGCCGGATGCGCTGCATCCAGGGTTCAGACGCCCACCGCCTCAACGCGCTCCCCAGCGAGAAGGGCAAGCCCGAACGCCTGGGCGTGGGCGACCGCGTCACCGATTTCAACCTGCCGGAGCGCAGCTTCTCCGCCCTGCGCGAGCTGTTCATCAGCAGCGACTTCTCGCGCTCCAAGCCCTACAACGCCAGCCTCAAGCCGTTTGACTATGTGCAAACCGCGCGCGAGGAAGGGGCCAGCGTGGTGCAGTCGTTTCACGAGAGCGTCACGCGGCGCGGCGGGCGCATGTACAGCATCATCGCCGACGTGTGCGCCTTCGCCAACACCAACGGCGGCGTGATCTACGTCGGCGTCAGCGCCGACCCGAAGGCGGAGCCGCTGGGCGTGCCCAAAGCGCAGGAAACGATTGACATGCTGCGCGCCGAGATCAACCGCATGATTTCGCCCACGCTCGACGTGGAGATTGACACCCTCGACAGCCAGGGCAAAACCGTCGTGCGCCTCCAGGTGTCCAGCGGCACAGAGCGCCCCTACGCCATCGAGGACTACAAAATCTACGTCCGCGACGACTCCGAAACCAGCCTGGCCGTCCGCGACGAGATCGTGAGCCTGGTGCTGCGCGGCGAACGCCTGGCCGAGGACAGCGCGCCGCGCGAGGAAGCGCCGCCGGTTCTGCCCGCCGCGCCCGCGGCGCAGAAACGGCCCGCGCCCGCCGAGGCCAGCGCGCCCACCAACGGCAGCGGCGAGATTCCGCCGCCGCAGGGCGGCGTCGAGGTGATCGGCACGGAGCAGCGCGACGACACGCACTATCACATCGTGCGCGACCTCCGCAACGGCAACGTGGTCAAGAACGTCACGCGCTCGTCGGCGCGCCGCCTGTGGCACTACGCCATCACCCAGCGCGAGTCGAACCCGGTCAAGGCGGACAAAGTGCAGTGGCAGGGCGATATTGGCCTGTGGCGGCGCTACCAGAAGGGCGGCGAGACGCGCTACGACCTGGTGCAGCGCGGCCGCGACGGCCGCCTGCGCGTGTATTACGGCGTCACCGACAGCGGAATGCACGGCCCCTGGCAGGTGTTCCTGGCCCCGGACGAGGACGAGTGAGCCTGCCCCGGCGGCGGGCATCTCTTTAGCGCGCGCTGTCCACCTCCACGCTGTAGCTGACGCGGTACGGCGACGCCGCCAGCGGCCGCGCCGCGCCAGCGGTGCACTCGCCGGGGAGCATGCGGTTGTACCGGGGGCCGCTGCCCCGGCGCTGAATGATGTCCAGGTGGGCGGCGAGCAGCGTGTGCGTCACGCAGCCCACCAGCGCCGCGTGCCCGCCGGCAACAGCCGCCGCCGCATCCGCCTCCAGCAGGCGCAGATCGCCGTACACCGGGTCGAGGGCGAACAGCCGCGCCTCCAGCCGGACGGCGCTGCCCGGCGCCGCGTCAATGGCCAGCGGCCGCAGATCATACGCGCGCGCGCCGGCGCTCAGGTTGAACACGGCGCGGCCTTCAACGCCGCTGGCGGGCTGGCGGCCGGCCCCTACCTCGCGCAGCGTGTAGATCACCACAACCCGTTCGCGCGCGCCAAAGTAGCCGGTCACGGCCTCAGCCATCACCTCGGTGATGCTCACGCGCACGCGCACAGCGGCCGGCGCGGCCAGCAGCGCGCGCGCCGCCACAAACGCGGACGCGACGACGGCGGCGGCCAGCGCCAGCCCCAGCAGCGCGCCCTGCGCCCAGAGCAGGCGTCCCGGCGCGGCGGTGGCCCGCCCGGCAGGCCGCGGGTCAGCCAGTTGTGTGTGGGCATATCGGGAGATCTCGACCACGGCGCACGCTCCCCTGCTGTTGGAGACGGGTTGGAGGTCTGTCTGTGTCCAGTGTAGGGCAGGTTCGCGCGGCGCTCAAACCCTAAACGCGCGGGGGTGCAGGCCGGCGCGACGAGCGCCGGGGGGGAGGTCAGCCGCCGCCCGCCGCCTCGGCGGCACAGGCCGGCGGGCCTTCGGGCGGGTAAACCCACGTCTGGCTGAGGCCGGCGGCGGCGGCGATCATCAGGTATTCGTTGTAGGTGGCCAGCAGCGCGTCACAGTCGCCCAGCAGCTCCGCCGCCTGCCCCTGAAGATACCAGCACTCGAAACGGCGCTCGGCGGCCGGCACGTCCTGGAGGGCCTGCAGGCGCGAACAGCGGTTGAGGTGCTGCTGTGCCAGTTGAAAATTGCCCTGGAGAAAATACTCGCGCCCCAGCCGATACCAGCCCTCCGCCCAGGTGGGCGCCAGGTCGGTCACCTGCTGGCAGTACTGAACGGCGGCGTCGCGCTCGCGCAGCGTGCTTGACAGCTCGCACAGGCGCAGCCGCGCCTTCACATTCGCCGGGGCGTAGGCCAGAATCTGGAAATAGGACACCGTCGCCGCGTCCGCGTCGCCGATCAGCCGGGCATAGGCGGCGCGCTCGAAATGCAGCGGCAGCAGCCGGGGGTTGAGCGCCAGCGCCTGCTCAATCGTCCTGAGGGCGGCGGCGTAGTCGCCCACGCCGCTGTAGCCCAGCGCCAGCGCCCGCAGCGCGTCCATCCGCCAGCCGTCCGCGCCCTGGGCGGCGCGCTGCGTCTCGCGCAGGGCGATCTCGTGGCTGCCGACGCCGCTGTAGGCCAGCCCCAGCGCCGTCCGCGCCAGCGTGTGTTCCGGCGCGTCCTCCAGCACGCGGCGGGCCATCTCGGCGGCGGCCTGCGGGTCGCCGGCGGCCTGCAGCGCGAAAGCGTGCGCGGCCATCAGATCCCGGTCCGCGCCCGCCGGGCCGCGCGCCAGCGCCTCGGTTGTGATCTGCAGGGCAGATTCGCGGTCGAGGTCGCGGTTGTAGTCGCTGTAGCTGCGGTAGATCAGCGCCCGCGCCAGCGCCGCCGCCGCCGCCGCGCTGGTTGGGTCGGCGGCCAGCGCCTGCTGCGCCAGGCTCACCGCCGCGTCCAGGTCACCCCGGTCGAAGGCCTGCAGCGCGGGGCCGAGGTCGGCCGACAGCGGCGGCGCGGCGGCGGGCGCGATGCGCTGGCCGAGCCACGTCCAGGAAGCGGCGGCGACCCCCAGGCACAAACCCAATAGAACGGTGAACGACAGACAGCCTGAGCGACGGCGCCGTTTGCGAAATGTGAGCCGGGAAGCGCTGCGGTGAATCTGCATTGGTGGGCTGCCGATGGTGAGCCTGCTGATCAAACCGATTATAAACCGGCGCGCCGGTGAAACGCACATATTCGCTTGGGATATGTGGGATATATCACACACGCGCGCGGGCCGGCGGCCGCTTGTATAAAACAGATGCAAGTTGTAAATTCACCTGTATCCCGACCGATTAAAGCAAGCCAGGTGAACCAATGGACAGCACCTTCAGCAGCAAAACCGTAATGATCACCGGCGCGAGCGGCGCGCTGGGCCAGGCGGTGACCGCGCGTTTCGCGGCCGCTGGGGCGAATCTGGCGCTGGTCGAACACCGCCCTGGCCGCCTGGAAGCGCTCGTGGCGGGCCTGAACATACCGGCGGAACGCTGCCTGATCCTCACCGCCGACGCCGCCGACCCGGCCAGCATGGACGCCGCCGTCGCGCAGGCCGCCGCGCGCTTCGGCCAGCTCGACGCGCTGGCGCACACTGTGGGCGGCTACCGCGCCGGCAAGCCGGTGCACGAAGCCGGGCTGGACGTGTGGGACAGCATGATGGCGCTGAACGCGCGCGCGGTCTATGTGACCTGCGGCGCGGTGGCGCGGCACATGCTTGAGCGCGGCGTGCGCGGCAGCATGGTCGTGACGCTGGCGCGGGCGGCGCTCAAAGGCGGGAAGAACCAGGCCGCCTACACCGCCAGCAAAGCGGCCGCGCAGCGCGTCGTCGAAAGCATGGCCGCCGAGCTGCTCGCTCACGGCATCCGCGTCAACGCCGTGCTGCCCGGCACCATTGACACGCCGGCCAACCGCGCGGCCATGCCCAGCGCCGACTTCGACAAGTGGGTCGCGCCGGCGCAGATCGCCGACGTGATGCTGTTCCTGGCGGCAGACGCCGCCGCCGTCAGCGGGGCGAGCGTGCCAGTCTACGGGCGCTCGTAGGGCGGCCGGCCGGGCGGCGAACAACAGCGCGCAGCCAAACGGCCTACGTGTCGCGCCGCTGTGCGTAGCGGCGGGCCTCGCCCAGCACAAAATCCACCACAGCCGTCAGCGTCGCGTCGGGCAGCGTGCCCGCCGGCATCTGGTAGACGCTGGCGGCCAGCAGCGCCGGCCCCGGCCCGACGCGCGCCACGCCCACCTCGCCGGCGCGCACGCCCAGCAGCCGCAGCGTCCGCCTGGCCAGCGCGGTCGCGGGGGCGGCCTCCAGCACCACGCACAGCGCACAGCCCGGCGCGCACCGTTCAGCGGCGGCGCAGGCGCACACCTCGCCCGCGCGCCAGTCGTGTTCGGCGTCCACCGGCAGCAGGCGCAGCGCGTTAGCGGCCAGCTTCGCCCGGTCTGCCGCGCTCAGGCCGTCGGCGCGCGCCGCGTCGCAGCCAAGCGCATCCAGCGCCAGCAGCGCCGAGCGCCCGCCGGTGGCGTCGCAGTGCCACACGCCCGGCGCGCAGGCCGCCCCCACGTCGAACAGCAGCGCCCGCTCGCCCGCCGGGAGCAGCTCCGCGCGCAGCGCCCGCAGGAACGTGTGCAGGCGCGGCAGCAGCGCCAGGTCGCCGCGCAGGCCGCCGGTATAAAACAGCGTCAGCGGTGCTTCCACTGCGCCGGGCGCTTCTCGATAAACGCCTGCATCCCTTCGTCCTTGTCCTCGGTGTTGAAGGACAGGAAGAAATTGCGCTTCTCGTAGGCCAGCCCCTCGGTCAGGCTGAGTTCATAGGCGCGGTTGACGGCGTCTTTAATCAGCCGGACGGCCACCTGCGGCATGGTCGCGATTTTGCCCGCCAGCCTGAGCGCCTCGTCCAGGTAGCTCTCCACCGGGTAAACGCGGTTCACCAACCCGTAGTGCAGCGCTTCCTGCGCCGACAGGCGGCGGTCCGCCAGCATAATCTCCAGCGCCAGCGCCTTGCCCACCGCCCGCGTCAGGCGCTGCGTGCCGCCCGCGCCGGGGATGATGCCCAGCGTCACCTCCGGTTGGCCGAAACGCGCGTTCTCCGCGGCAACGATCATGTCGCAGGCCATCGCCAGCTCACAGCCGCCGCCCAGCGCCCAGCCCGCCACCGCCGCGATCACGGGCTTGCCGACGCGCGCCATGCGCGCCCAGTCGGTGAAATCGCTGCCGGTGAGCATGGTCACAACGTCAGAACCCGCCATCTGCTTGATGTCGGCCCCGGCGGCGAACACGCGCTCGCTGCCGGTGAGCACGATGCAGCCAACCGCGGGGTCGGCGTCGAAGCCCTCCAGCGCCGTGAAGATTTCGTCTACCACCTGCCCGTTGAGCGCGTTCAGCGCGTCGGGCCGGTTGATGCGCGCCAGGCCGACGCCGGGGGCCGGCGTTTCCACCACGATCATTTCGTAAGGCATCTCTTTTTCTCCATAGCTATGCCGTGCTGTCTGCCGCAATTGTACAGCGGCGGCGCGCGCATCACAAAGGCGCAGCGCCGCCGGCCGCCGCCGTATTCAGCCGTGCCGTCCGGCCTTTTTAGCTATATACTCTCTCTGACTTGGAGCACGTTCATGCCCACCACACAAGGAGATCAGGGCGATATGGATCGCACGCGCGTGTTAATCATGGGGGCCGCCGGGCGCGACTTCCACAACTTCAACCTCTACTTCCGCGACAACAGCGCCTACGAGGTTGTGGCCTTCACCGCCACCCAGATTCCCGGCATCGAGGGCCGCCAGTACCCGACGGAACTGGCCGGGAGCCTGTACCCGGCGGGCATCCCGATTTACGACGAGGCCGACCTGGAGCGCCTGATCCGCGAGCGCGACGTGCAGCAGGTGATCTTTTCCTACAGCGACGTGCCGCACAACTACGTGATGCACAAAGCGTCGCAGGTGCTGGCCGCCGGCGCGGACTTCCGCCTGCTGGGGCCGAAGGCCACCCAGATCACCAGCAGCAAGCCGATCGTATCGGTGTGCGCGGTGCGCACCGGCTGCGGCAAAAGCCAGACCTCGCGCCACGTCGCCGAGGTGCTGCTGGGCCTGGGCCAGCGCGTAGTGGCGGTGCGCCACCCCATGCCCTACGGCAACCTGATCGCCCAGCGTGTCCAGCGGTTTACCGACTACGACGCCCTGGACGAATACGAAACCACCATTGAGGAACGCGAGGAATATGAGCCGTACATTGACCGGGGCATGACGATCTACGCCGGCGTGGACTACGGCGACATTCTGCGCCAGGCCGAGCAGGAAGCCGACATCATCATCTGGGACGGCGGCAACAACGACCTGCCCTTCTTCGCGCCTGACCTGCACATCGTCGTCGTGGACCCGCACCGCCCCGGCCACGAGCTGACCTATCACCCCGGCGAGGCCAACCTGCGCCTGGCCGACGTGGTGATTATCAACAAGGTGGACACCGCCGACTACGCCGGTGTGCGCGCCGTGCGCGACAACATCGCCCACGCCAACCCGCGCGCGGTTGTGCTGGAGGCCGCCTCGCCGCTGTTCGTGGACAACCCGGACGCCATTCGCGGCCAGCGCGTGCTGGTGGTCGAGGACGGCCCCACGCTCACACACGGCGAGATGCGCTACGGCGCCGGCTATGTGGCGGCGCAGCGCTTCGGCGCGGCGGCCATCGTTGACCCGCGCCCGTTCGCGGTCGAGTCCATCGCCGCCACATATGCGCGCTACCCCAACACCGGGCCGGTGCTGCCGGCGATGGGCTATGGCCCGGCGCAGATGCGCGACCTGGAGCGCACCATCGAGCGCGCCGACGCTGACCTGGTGATCGCGGCCACGCCGATTGACCTGCGCCGCGTGATCAGCGTCAGCAAGCCGATGGAACGGGTGCGCTATGAGCTTCAGGTGATCGGCACGCCCACGCTGGCCGACCTGCTCGTCGCGAAATTCGCGCCCGCCAGCGCCCGCTAAACAGCCAGCGCGCCTTCCAGGGCGCGCAGCAGGTCGCGCGCCTGGCCCGGCAGCACCGTGCGCGGGTCCAGCAGCACGCGGCCGCCGGCGATGCGCACGATCACCGGCGGGTCGGCGGCGCGCAGGCGGGCCGCGAAAGCGTCGGCGCTGGCCACGTCGAGCGCCAGCAGCCAGGTCGGCAGCGCCGCGCCCGGCAGGCTGCCGCCGCCCACGGTCGACTCGCCGGCGACCACCTGCCCGCCGACGCGCCGCGCCCAGCGCCGCGCCTCGCGGCGGATGTCGTCCGCCGGGCGCGCGATCATGCGCCACACGGGGATCTGCGCCAGCGCCTCGCCCCGGCGATAGTGGTCAAGCGTGGCCGTCAGCGCCGC
This sequence comes from uncultured Anaerolineaceae bacterium, assembly GCA_964508745.1. Lineage (GTDB taxonomy): Bacteria > Chloroflexota > Anaerolineae > Aggregatilineales > Phototrophicaceae > DAOTWC01. Next base: position 10,793 of record CAZDVL010000041.1, read on the forward strand.
CAGGCACAGCTTGTCGGCGCGGACGGCGCGCGCCAGCGGGTGGCGCATCAGCGCCTCGACCAGCCCGGCGCGGCCCACGACAATCCCGGCCTGCGGCCCGCCCAGCAGCTTGTCGCCGCTGAAGGCCACCAGGTCCGCCCCGGCGCGCAGGCTTTCCTGCGCCGTCGGCTCGTGCTCCAGCCCGAAGGCCGCCGTGTCCAGCAGCGCGCCGCTGCCCAGGTCGTCCACCAGCAGCAGGCCGTGCCGCCGCGCAACGGCGGCTAACTCGTCCAGCGCGGCGGACTCGGTGAAGCCGATCTGTTTAAAATTCGAGGCGTGAGCGCGCAGGATCAGCGCCGTGTCGGCGGTGATGGCGCGCTCATAGTCCGCGGCGCGGGTGCGGTTGGTCGTGCCCACCTCGACCAGCCGCGCGCCGCTCTGCGCCATCACGTCCGGCACGCGGAAGCCGCCGCCGATCTCGACAAGCTGCCCGCGCGAGACAATCACCTCTTTGCCCGCCGCCAGCGCCGACAGCAGCAGCAGCAGCGCGGCGGCGTTGTTGTTGACCGCCAGCCCGGCCTCCGCGCCGGTAAGTTCGGCCAGCAGGCGGCCAGCGTGCAGCAGGCGGCTGCCGCGCGCGCCGGTTTCCAGGTCATATTCGAGCGTGCTGTACTGCGCCGCCGCTGTCTGCGCCGCCGCCTGCGCCGCCGCCGAAAGCGGCGCGCGGCCCAGGTTGGTGTGAATGATCACGCCGGCGGCGTTGATGACCGGGCGCAGCGTCGGCTGGAAGGCCGCCGCCAGGATGCGCTCGGCGTCGGCCAGCGCCGCCGGCGCGCCGTATTCCGCCAGCGCGCCCGCGCTGAGCTGCGCCCGCGCCGCGTCAAGCGCTGCGCGCAGCGCGTCCACCGCCGCCGCGCGTCCGTAGACAGCGGCCAGCCGCGCGCCGCCGGCGCTCGCCGCCAGCGTGTGGACGGCGGGCAGCGCCCGCAGCGCGTCAGTCCTCGTAGCGTTCATTGGGCAGTTCCCGCGCGCGCAGGAAGATCTCGATCACCGCGAACGCCAGCGCCAGCAGAAAGGCGATCTGCGGCGAGAGCGCGCGCGGAATTTGCAGCCAGGCGCAGGCCACCGCGAACAGCCCCACCCACACGCCCTGCCGCACCAGCACGCCGCCCGGCGGCAGGTCATAGCTGCTGGGCGTGAAGCGCGCGTTGAGCAGGCGGATGAACGGCAGCACCGTCCCGGTAACGGCGATGTGCAGCAGCAGGAAGAACAGCCAGCGCTCGCCCACGCGCGGCGTGGTGGTCGTCACCAGGACGAACAGGCCGCCCCAGCCGGCGACCATCATCACCAGCGCGGCGATCATCACGCCCAGGTGGTCAGGCGGCATCCGGCTTGAGGGCAGCCGGGCAAGCGGGTCGCGTTGTGTTTTCATCATACGGGCGATTATACAGCCCGGCGGGCGCGTTGTGCCAGCCGCGCGCGGGCCGCCCACGACATTCGCCCGGTAACGCGCTACAATCGTGTGACCGGATGACACGCTGGCGTGAGGTACACATGACACACATTCGAATCGTCCCGCCCGACCAGGCCGAAGGTGAGGCCGCCGCGTTCTACGCTGAGGCCGGCGCCGCGCCGATCCTTCAGTGTTTCAGCCCGCGCCCGGCCTTCGGGCGGCTCATCAACGACGCGGCCAACCTGATGCACTTCAGCGCGGGCCACCTCGCGCGCCGCGACCACGAGGCGATCGCCACCTACGTCTCTGGCCTCAACCGCTGCCCCTTCTGACTGGACAGCCACGGGGCCTTCCTGCGGTTGCAGGACGAAAACGAAACGGTGGCCCGCGCGCTGGCGCAGGGCGACCTGGACGCGGCGGTGTCTGCCGGGCTGGCGGCGAACCGCGCCGCGCTGCTGGCGTTTGTGCGCAAACTCACCCTGGAGCCTTATCGCGTCAGCGCCGCTGACACCGACGCGCTGCGCCAGCACGGCTACAACGACGATCAACTGGCCGAGGCGGTCTACATCACGGCGCTGTTCGCCTTTTTCAACCGCGTGGCGGACGGCTTCGGCATCGGCTCAGGCGGGATGCTCGACCAGCCGCTGGACGAATTAAAGCGGCGCTACGCGCGCTGAAGCCGCTGGACGACACCGCGCGCAAATCGCGGGCGGAAAATTTGCCCCACGTGCGGTATGATTAGGCTGTGGAGGAAACCGCAGTGCTGGAGATCCGTGTGGGCGACCGTGTGCAAACGCGCAAGCCGCACCCCTGTGGCAGCGATGTATGGGTCATCTACCGCGTCGGGGCCGACATCGGGCTGCGCTGCGCCGGCTGCGGACGGCATGTGCTGCTGGCGCGCAGCGTCTTTGCCCGCCGCCTCAGGCACATTCTTCCGCCCCCTCAGCATGAACTGAAGAAATAGAGGGTTTTGGGCATGACCAGGCGCATTCTGATATTAATGTCCGACACCGGCGGCGGACACCGCGCCGCCGCCGAAGCGATCCGTGACGCGCTGCACATTCGCTATGGCGAACAGGCCGCCGCCGTTCAGTTAATCGACGTGTTCCGCGACTACTCGCCCGTCCCGCTGAAGTACGCGCCAGAGTTCTACCCCTGGTGGGTGAACCGGAGCAAATCGTCGTGGGGCGTGGGCTACAACATGTCGAACACGCGCCGCCGCGCCCGGCTGGTCTCGCAGACGATGTACGTCACGATCGAAAGCGGCCTCAAGCGGATGCTGCGCGAAAACCCGGCAGATGTCGTCGTCTGCGTCCACTCGCTGCTGACGCGCCCGGCCATGCAGGCGCTCACCTGGTTCACGCAGCGCCCGCCCTTTATCGTCGTCGTCACCGACCTGGTCTCGACCCATCACCTGTGGTACGACAAACGCTGCGAGCGCTGCCTGGTCCCGACACAGCCAGCCTACGCGCGCGGGCTGGCGGCGGGGCTGGCTCCGGAACAGCTTCGCAACACCGGCCTGCCGGTTCACCCGCGCTTCGCCCAGGGCCTGAAGGACAAGGCCGAGGCGCGGCGCGAGCTGGGCTGGGACCCCGACCTGCCCGCCGTCCTGATCGTCGGCGGCGGCGAGGGCATGGGGCCGGTCTACCGCACCGCCCGCGCGATTGACGAGCGCGGGCTGCGCTGCCAGCTTATCGTGCTGGCGGGCAACAACAAGCCGCTGAAGGAAAAGCTGGAAAGCAAGGCCTGGAACCAGCCCACGCGCATCTACGGCTTTCGCAGGGATATGCCGCTGCTGCTGGGCGCGACCGACATCCTGGTGACCAAAGCCGGCCCGGCAACGATCAGCGAGGCGTGCATCGCCGGCGTGCCCATGATTCTGTACGACGCCATCCCTGGCCAGGAAACCGGCAACATTGATTACGTGGTGGACAACAACGTGGGGGTGTACGCCCCCACCCCGGTTGAGGTCGGCGCAACGCTGGCGTCGTGGCTGCACCGCGGGCCGGACTTCCTGCACCGCATGTCCGACAACGCCCGTTCGCTGGGCCGCCCCAAAGCTGTGTTCGACATCGCCGACGAGGTGTGGGCCTACGCCCAGCGCCAGCCGATCCACTCGATCCGGCGCACGCTGTGGAACGAGCTGACCGAAACCGCGCGCGAGCTGACGGACGGCCTGCTGTAGCGCCGCTCAGCCTTCGGGCACGCTGAACACGGCCGTGTCGAGGATGGCCTGAAGCTCGTCCCAGGCGGCGTCCATCGCCTCGATCGGTTCAGCGTACACGTAGAACACAAAATTAAGCCCCCCCACCTGCAGCCCGGCGAACCAGCCGCGCGTGTCTGGCGATTCGGGGCAGTCCACGATGGCGAACTGCGTGCCGGTGGCGGCCAGCCCGCCCACGCTGTAAGGCCGCTGGAGGTCGGTGCCGGGGTTGCAGCCCTGGTCAACCAGCGCCAGCCGGAACAGGCGCAGGCCGTCTGACCACAGGTTGGGCGCGGGCGTCGGCGTGCCAGGAAGCGTCAGCGGCCCGCCCGCCATAAAGTTAGGGAAGCCCCACAGCAGCACGATTGTGCCTGTTCCGCCAGTGACCGGCCCGCGATACAGCGCCAGCGGCACCGGGCGCAGCGTGTTGTCCATATCAATCAGCGCCAGCGTGTCGTAAGCGTAGCCCCAGCCGTCGGGGAAATCCATCGTGACCGGCGGGGCGGCGCCCGCGCCCGCCAGCGGCGTCACCTGGAGCGTGATCGGCGTCGGCGCGGCGTCGGTGGGGGGCAGCGTGGGCGCGGCGGTGGCGGTCGCGGGCGGCGTCGGCGTGTTCGACGGCAGGGGCGTCAGCGTCGGGGTGGCCGTGGGGGCGGCCTGGGCGCACGCCGCCAGCAGCGCGGCGGCGACCAGCGCCAGCAGACAGACAGCTCGTTTCATCAGACGCCGTCACCCTGTCCTGCGGCAGCGGAAAAATCAACCTTGTTGTAGAGGGCCGCCAGCGACAGGCTGATCTCCAGCGCCGGCAGCTCGACGACGGTTTCCATCCCTGTGTGGCGCGTGTACAGCCAGCCCTCGCTGCGGCGTGTGTACAGCTCAAGCTGCGGCGCGCCCTGCTCCACCAGCATATAAACCTGAAGCGACTCCAGCGCCTGATAGCTGTGCAGCTTTGTGCCGCGGTCGAAGGCCGCCGTTGACGGCGACAGTACCTCGATCACCAGCGTGGGATTCAACAGTGTGTCCTGCTTGCTGTCCAGAAAGCGCGGCTCGCCGCAGACGACGGTCACATCGGGGTAGGCGAACGACTGCGGCATCTGCACGCGCAGGTCGCTGGTATAAATGCGGCAGGGCTTATCGCGCAGCACCATTCCCAGGTTGATTATCGCGTTGGCGGCGATCTGCGCGTGATGCGATGACCCGCCGACCATATTGTAAATTTCGCCGTCGTAGTATTCGTGTTTGCTGTCGCTGGCGCGGTCAAACGCCAGATATTCGTCCGCCGTCCAGCGGTGTTTACGGAAAACCGTCATTGGTCTGTCTCCAGGCTTGTCTCGCCCCTGCCGCGTTAACGGCAGGGGCATTTACACTGACAGTTACCTGCGCGACTGCGCGTCCATCGCGGCGAAGGCCGCCATCGTCACGATGTCCTCAACCTCATCGCCGGCCTGCAGCACGTGCACCGGCGCGTCAATCCCCAGCAGTATCGGGCCGATCGCCTCCGCGTCGGTCAGGCGCGCCAGCAGCTTGTAGGCGATATTCGCCGAGTCCAGGTCAGGAAAGACCAGCACGTTGGCGTCCTTCACGCGGCTGAACGGGTAGCGCCGCTCAACGATCTCGGCCACAACGGCGGTGTCGGCCTGCATTTCGCCGTCCACCACCAGGTCAGGCCGCTTCTGCTGTACCAGCGCCACCGCGTCGCGCACTTTGCGCGCCTGCGGGTGCGGCGTGCTGCCGAAATTCGAGAACGACAGCATGGCGACGCGCGGCTCGATCTCCAGCGTGCGGGCGAAATCCGCCGCCAGGATCGCGATTTCGGACAGCGTTTCGGCGTCCGGGTCAATGTTGACGGTCGCGTCGGTGAACAGGTACACGCGCCCGCCAATCAGCATGATGTAGACGCCGCTGGCGTGTTTGACGCCGGGGCGCGTGTGGAAGATTTGCAGCGCCGGGCGGATCACGTCCGGGTACTCGTGGCTGACGCCGTTCAGGTAGGCGTCGGCGTCGCCCTGCTGCACCATCATCAGGCCGAAAGCGATGCGCCCGCGCAGCAGCGCTTTGACGCGGGCGCGGTTGACGCCGCTGCGATGCCGCAGTTGGTACAGCGCTTCTTCGTAGCGTGTGTGATGATCCTGGTCGCCGTCGCCGTAAGGCTCGATGATCTGCGGGTCACAGTGCAGGCCCAGCTCCGCGATCTGCGCGCGCACCCGCGCCGGGTTGCCCAGCAGAATCGGCACGCCGATGCCCTCGTCGGCCACCTGCGCGGCGGCGCGGATGATGCGCGGGTCGTCGCCTTCGGGAAAGACGATGCGCTGTTTCGCGCCCAGCTTGGCGCGGCTGATGATGCGGCTGCGCACCTGGTAGCCGATGCCCTGGCGCTGGAAAAGGGCCTCGCGGTACTGGTCAATGTCCACTGTGCGGCGGGCCGCGCCGCTGCCCATAGCGGCCTCGGCCACCGCCGGCGCCACCCACAGCAGCACGCGCGGGTCCAGCGGCTTGGGGATAATGTACTCGCGCCCGAATTTGAGCGCGGTCAGGCCGTAAGCCGACAGCACGCTGTCGGGCACGTCCTCATGCGTCAGCGCGGCCAGCGCCCTGGCGGCGGCCATCTTCATTTCCTCGTTGATGCTGGTGGCGTACACGTCCAGCGCGCCGCGAAACAGGAACGGGAAGCCGAGCACATTGTTGATCTGGTTGGCGTAGTCGCTGCGGCCGGTGCCGATAATCGCGTCCGGGCGGACAGCCAGCGCCTCCTCCGGCATGATTTCCGGCGTGGGGTTGGCGAGGGCGAAGATCAGCGGGTCCGGCGCCATCGTCACTACCATCTCCGGCTTGAGCACGCCGGCGGACGACAGCCCCAGGAACACATCGGCGCCGACGCAGGCGTCGGCCAGCGTGCGCGCGGCGGTTTCCTGGGCGAAGCGCGCCTTGTACTCGTTCATGCCCTCGGCGCGGCCCTTGTAGATCACGCCGCGCGTGTCGAGCATGAGGATGTTCTCGCGCCGAATGCCCAGCAGCACGTAAAATTCGGCGGTGGCGATGGCGCTGGCCCCCGCGCCGGACACCGTCACGCGCAGGTCCGCCAGCCGCTTGCCGGTGATCTCGCAGGCGTTGAGCAGCGCCGCGCCGGAGATGATCGCCGTGCCGTGCTGGTCGTCGTGAAACACCGGGATATCGAGTTCGGCCTTCAGGCGCGTCTCGATCTCGAAACACTCTGGCGCTTTGATGTCCTCCAGGTTAATGCCGCCGAACGTCGGCGCGATCGCCTTACAGACGGCGATAATCTCCTCCGGCGTTTTGCAGTCCAGCTCGATGTCGAACACGTCCACGTCGGCAAAGCGTTTGAACAGCACGCCTTTGCCCTCCATCACCGGCTTAGAGGCCAGCGGCCCCAGGTTGCCCAGGCCCAGAATGGCCGTCCCGTTGGAAACGACCGCCACCAGGTTCGCTTTAGCTGTCAGTTCGAAGGCCGCCAGCGGGTCGCGCGCCACTTCCAGCACCGCTTCGGCCACGCCGGGCGAATACGCCAGCGACAGATCGCG
>CAZDVL010000042.1:0-17577 GCA_964508745.1 uncultured Anaerolineaceae bacterium
ATTTAGTGGACATTCAGCCTGATTATAAACGTCGCAGCAGCATAAGAACAAGGCACTAATGCCGCCGCTCATCCGCTATTGATCTTCAGCGCCGGCGGCCTTTACGGGATTGTGCGCGCCCTGCCCTTCGCTATAATCAAAAGCAGAGTCTCAAGCGGAGAACGCGGCGTGCCTGCTCTGAAGGGCCTCATCCGGGCCATGCGTCCCAAACAGTGGACGAAAAACGTGCTGATCTACGCCGGCCTGGTGTTCGACGGCCAGCTTTTCGTCGTTGACGCTTTCGTCAAGGTGACCGTCAGTTTCTTCCTGCTTTCGCTCGTCGCCAGCAGCATCTACCTGATCAACGACATCATTGACATTGACCGCGACCGCCGCCACCCGGTGAAACGGCAGCGCCCGCTGCCTTCCGGCCAGCTCAGGGTGTCTGTCGCGCTGGCGGCGGCCATCGCGCTGCCGTTTTTTGCCATGCTGGCCTCGCTGACCTACAACCCGCAGTTCACCGTGATTTTGCTGATGTATTTTGTGCTGCACGTGCTGTATTCGTTCTGGCTGAAACACATCGTCATTCTCGACATCATGACGATCACGGCCGGTTTTGTGCTGCGTGTGGCCGCCGGGGTGGTGCTGGTCCAGGTGCAGAACTTCTCGCCCTGGCTGTACGCCTGCACCGCGCTGCTGGCGCTGTTCCTGGCCATCGGCAAACGGCGCCAGGAATTGATTCTGCTCGAACAGCGGGCAGAGAGCGTCCGCGCCACCTACCGCGCTTACAACCTGCCGCTGCTCGACGACATGCTGCGGCTGGTCACAACCAGCACGTTCCTTGCCTACCTGCTCTACACCATCGAAGCGCCCACGATCAAGGTTGCGGACACGAACCTGGCGCTGATCACCGTGCCCTTCGTGCTGTACGCCCTGTTCCGCTACCTGTATCTCATCCACGTGAAGGGCGAAGGCAGCGCGCCCGACGAAGTGCTGCTGCGCGACTACCCGCTCCTCGCTTCAATCGTCCTGTGGGGGCTGACCTTCGTGCTGATTCTCTATCTGCCCGGCCCCGCCTGACGGTGGGCGCTAACGTGGAAGCCAGCGCGCCGGCCAAAGTCATCCTGCTGGGCGAACACGCCGTCGTGTACGGCTGCCCCGCAATCGCCGTGCCGGTGTCCAGCCTGCGCGTGACCGCCCGCTCCGCGCCGAACGACCCGCCCCGGCAGGGCCTGCGGCTGGTGGCCGCCGAGATGGAGCGCGTGTATTTGCCGGGCAACCCCGCCGGCGACGCCATCGCTTACGCGGTGCAGTTATTTCTGGACGCGCTGGGCGCGCCGCCGCCAGATGTGACGATCGCCCTTCAGTCGGAAATCCCGATCGCCAGCGGGCTGGGCAGCGGCGCGGCCGTCACCGCCGCCCTGGGGCGCGCGCTGGCTGCCGCGGTGAACAGGCCGCTGCCGGACGAAATGCTCAACGCGCTGGTGTATGAAGTGGAAAAGGTGTATCACGGCACGCCCAGCGGCATCGACAACACGGTGATCGTCTACGAGCGGCCGGTCTACTTTGTGCGCGGCGAGCCGCTGCAGGCGCTGTCAATCGGGGCGCCGTTCACGCTGCTGATCGCGGATACCGGCCAGCGCGCCCTGACCCGCACCGCTGTGGACGATGTTCGGCGGCTCTACAGCGCCGCGCCTGCCACGATTCAGGGCCATTTTGACGCTGTTGCGGCGCTGGTGCGGCAGGCGCGCGCCTGCATCGAGCGCGGCGACGCGCCCGCGCTCGGCGCGCTCATGAACGAAAATCACCGGCGCTTACAGCAGCTTACGGTGTCGTCGCCTCAGTTGGACCGGCTGGTTCAGGCGGCGGTCAGCGCGGGCGCGCTGGGGGCGAAGCTCTCCGGCGGCGGGCGCGGCGGCAACCTGATCGCGCTCGTGACCCCCGTCACGGCGGAACAGGTCGAACGCGCGCTGGCGGACGCCGGCGCGGCGGCGGTGTATCGCACGCTGGTGGGTTAGCGGGCGCGCGCAGCGCTCAGCGTGTCCGCCAGGTCGCTGCCAGCCCACACCAGGGCGGCGATGGTCAGGCCGGGGGCGACACCGATCCAGGGCGCGACCCGAAAAACCGCGCGGCTTTCCGCCAGCATGATGCCCCAGTCCGGCGTGCCCGGCACATACCCGACGCCCAGGAACGTAAGCGCGGCGCCGCTCAACAGCGCGTAACCGAACACGACGCTGGTGTACGCCGTCAGCGTGGGCGCGATGTTGGGCAGCACGTGCCGCGTCACGATGCGCAGGCGCGACGCGCCGAGCGCGCGGGCGGCGTCAACGTAGCCCTGCGTGCGCACCGTCAACGCTGCCGACCTGACGATCAGCGCCGTGGGGGCCACCTGCGACAGCCCAACCGCCAGGCCCAGCGGCATGACCCCGCGCCCGGCGGCGGCCAGCACCACCAGCGCCAGAACAATGCCCGGCACAGCCAGCAGCGCGTTGATCAGCGGCATGAGCAGGGTGTCCGCGCGGCCTGTTTCCATGCCCATAGCAAGCCCCAGCGCCGCGCCCAGCGCCACAGCGGCCGCGGTCGCAACCGTGGCCGCCAGCAGCGTCTGCCGCCCGCCGTGCAGATACCGGCTCAGCACGTCCCTGCCCAGCAGGTCGGTCCCCAGCAGATGGTCGCGGCCCGGCGGCTGAAGCTGGTGGTCGGGGTTGGTCTGCGTCGGGGCATAGGCGGTGAAGAACGGCCCGATGACAACCAGCACCAGCACCGTGCTGAAGATAACGGCCGGGCGCAGCATGGCTCAGTGCGCCACGCGCGGGTCGAAATACGTGTCAAGCAGGCTCATGAGCGTGTTGATCAGCACATAAGCCGCGGCTGAGAGCAGGACGACCCCCTGCACGATGGGATAGTCCTGTTTGATAACCGCGTCGAGCAGCAGCCGCCCGACGCCGGGCCTGACGAACATGCTCTCGGTCACGACCGCGCCGCCGAGCAGAAAGCCAATTTGCAGCCCCAGCGCGCTGATCACCGGCAGCAGCCCGACGCGCAGAATGTGGTGCGTCATGACGCGGCGCGCCGGCAGGCCCTTGGCCTGCGCCGTTCGTATGTGGTCTGCCGCCGCGGCGCTGTGGATGCTGGCCTGTGTGACCCGCGCGACAGCGCCCGCCGTGTGAAACCCCAGCAGGCCGGCCGGCAGCAGCAGATGGGCGGCGCTCCCTGCCCCACCTGAGGGGACCAGGGCGAGCCGGACGCTGAACAGGTAAATTGCCAGGATGCCGCTCCAGTAGATAGGCACGCTCAGCGACAGGCCGGTCACGGCGCGCGCCGCTGCGGAGACGCCGCGCACCGTCAGCCCGCCCGCAATCCCCAGGCCCAGGCCCAGACAGGCGGCCACAACGCCCGCGCTGAGCGCAAGGTTGAGCGTCGCCGGCAGGCTGCGCCGCAGCGCGTCAGCGACGGATTCGCCGCTCACGAGCGATTCGCCCAGGTCGCCGCGCGCCAGGCCCGCCAGGTAGCGGGCATACTGGACAAGGACGGAATCGTTCAGGCCGCGCTCTGTGCGGCGGGCCTCAACGACATCCTGCCCGGCGCCGCCCTGCGACAGCTCCGCCTGCAGCGCGTCCCCAGGCAGCAGGCGCAGCGCAAAAAAGGCCAGCGTGATCGCCAGCCAGACGCTGAGTACGCCGGAGGCCAGCAGGCGAAGGCTGCGCATCAGGGGGCGTCGCCGGCGTAAACCACGTTGTTAAGAAGCGGGAACCAGCCGTAAGGGTCGAACGTCAGGTTCTGGAGCGCGGCGCGGCTGGCGTTAAGGTTGACGTAATCCCGAATAGGCAGAGTTAGCGCTTCTTCCATGATAAGCTGCTGCGCCTGGTTATACAGCGCCTGGCGGGCGGCTTCGTCAGTCTGCGCGACCGCCTGCGTCAGCAGCGTGTCGAGTTCCTGGCTGGCGAAGCCGGTCCAGTTCAGGCTGCCGGTGCTCAGGTAAAAATCGTTGAGCAGGGCCGGGTCCAGCCCCGGCGTGTCGAACGCAACCAGGTTGTAATCCCCCTGCTGGACGGCTTCTTGCAGCGCCGGAAAGGTCGGAACCGGGGTGAGCCGCACGCGCACGCCGATTGTCCGCCACTGGTCGAGCAGCAGCTCAGCGATCTGCGGGATCAACCCCCAGGGAGGCACAATCACGCTGACCTCCAGATCAACGCCGCCGGCCTCCAGAATGCCGTCGGTGTTGCTGTCCTGAAAACCGACGGAGGCCAGCAGCGCCCGCGCCTGCGCGCTGTCAAAGGCATACGCCCCGTTCATGGCGCGGTTATAGAACAGCGTGTTCGCCGCCAGCGGCCCCCAGGCGACCGGCGAGAAGCGCTGGAAAACAGCGTCAACGATCGCGTTGCGGTTTGTGCCGAACAGCAGCGCCTGCCGCACGGCGCGGTTGTCGGTCGGGAAGCGGGCGGTGTTCATCAGGAACTGGATCGGCTGCCCCGGAACGCTGACGGGCAGCAGTTGGATCGAGCTGTTGCCTGTCAGCAGCCGCGCATCGGTTGGCAGCAGCTCGCCCATCACCTGGGCGTCGCCGCTTTCGAGGGCGAGCAGCCGCGTCGCCGGGTCGCTGAAGAAACGGAACTCGATTTCATTAACGGCGTTTTCGCCCGGCGGCTGATAAAACGCCGGCCCCCAGGCGTAAGCAGGGTTGCGCCTCAGCAGGATGCGCTCCCCTGGGATAAGCTCAACAAACACGAACGGGCCAGTGCCGACCTGGTGAAACTGGTAGCGGTTGGTCGAATACTGGCTGAACGCGGTCGGGCTGGCCATGCCCAGGTAAACCTGCGCCAGCGCGTCCAGCAGCGGGCTGTAAGGCGCGCTGAGGCGGATGCTGATGGTGTAGTCGTCGGCGATTTCATAGCCCGCATAAGGCCCCAGCATAAACGCCGCGCGCTGCGAGCCGGTCGCCGGGTCAACGATGCGGTCGAGGTTCGCGGCCACGGCCTGCGCGTTGAAAGGCGTCCCATCGTGAAAAACAACGCCCTGGCGCAGCCTGAACGTGTAGAGCAGGCCGTCCCCGGAAATGGTCCACTCTGTCGCCAGGCCCGGAACAAACGCCCGCGTCGCCGGATCGCGATAAACCAGCGTGTCGTAAACCTGGCGCAGCGGAATGCCCAGTTCTGACGAACGGTGAATGTGCGGGTCAAACCCGCTTGGCTGGAGCGTCAGCCCGTAGATCAAGCGGCCCTGCCCCGCGCCCCGCTGCGTCTGGACCGCTGGCAGGCAGGCGGCCAGCGCGAGCAGCATCGCACCTAACAGGGCCGCCAATCCATTTTTCACCGGCATTTTGATCTTTCCAGGTTTACCGCGATGCGCTAGGATGTTGACATCAGCTTTGGCACGCATGTTACAGGTATACGAGCTTGGGCACATACGATCCCCGTTACCTGATCACACCTCCTAAAGAGGAAGAAGAAGTATATCCTTATCGCCGCGTTTGGCCTAGCCTGCTGTTCGAGCTGGCCGGCATGTTCGGCGCGGCGCTGGCGCTGTTTGTGCTCACACGCCTGGTCGCCAGTATCCCGCAGGCGCTGTCCACGCTGGCGCTGGCGCTGATCGCGCTGCTGCCCGCGCTGCTGTGGCTGCGTTTTTCGTGGCAGCGCGAACAGGCGGCGCTGGAGCCGCGCCAGAATCTGCTGCTGGTGGCGGTTATCACCGCGCTGGCCGCCAGCGCGGTGGGGCTGCCGCTGGTGACGGACGTGCTGCGAATCGATGAGTGGCTGCCGCTTTCCGGCGCTGTTAACCGGATCATTGGCTACACATTTACCGTCGGCATCGTTCAGGAGTCGATCCGCTACCTCGTGCTGCGCTACACGGTCTGGCCGGGCCACTTTCGCACGCGCCTGGACGGCGTGGCCTACGGCGCGGCCGGCGCGGTCGGCTATGCGCTGGTGCTGAACCTGAACTTCGTGCTGTCGGCTGATCCAGGGCTGGACATCGCCGCCATGCGCGTGTTCGATGAGACGGTGCGCCAGGTGGCTGGCGGCATCATTGTCGGCTACGGCCTGGCGGAGGTGCGCTTCAACCCGCGCCCCTTCCCGCTGCTGCTGCCAGCCACCATTTTCTTCGCCGCCTTTATCACCGGCATCGCTATCCCCGTGACCTCTGGCCTGGCGAATGTCGCGCTGAGCGTGAGCGCCCCGGTCACGGCGGCCAGCCCGCTGCCCGGCTTTCTGTTTTCCGCCGTCCTGATCGCGGCGGTTGCGGCGATCATGATCTTCCTTTTTAATATCGCTATCCGCCAGGATCAGGAAGCCGCTGCCGTCGGCGAGGCTTAGGCTGGCTGGCAGCGCGAAACGACGATGAAAACGCCATGCACTTACGCGAACTGACATTTCGCCAGCGCTGGAGCCACTACCTGGCCGTGATTTTCTCCGCTGTGGGCCTGGTGATCGGCCTTAACCTGCGCGACGCGGCCCTGAACGCCACCACGCTGTACGTCAACAGCCAGGCCGGCATCCGCGCCGCCTACCCTGCCAACTGGCTGATTGACGAATCTGGCAGCTATGTGTTCCGCGTCCGCGATGTAGCCCGCGCCGGCTTCAACACGGCGATCCAGGTTGCGACGCGGCCGGTAAGCCCGGTGACCTCGACGCGCAACGTGCTCGATGACCTGAACCTCAACCGCGCCCAGACGCTCGCGGCCTATGAGGTGCTGGCTGAGGAAGGCTTCACCCTGCCCGACGAGGTGGCGGCGACCGCCATGAGCTACACGTTTGTTGAAACCCAGGACAACCCCTTTCTACAGGGCCTCCCGGTGGTTGTGCAGGGACTCGACATCTTAACGCTGCGGGGCGGCCAGGCGCTGATCATCACCTTTCTGGCGGACGCCGCTGACTTTGAGCAGCTCAGGCCGACTTTTGAGCAGTTTATCCGCAACCTGGAATTTTAACGCATGAAGATGGCGCGGTTTTTAGCGGCGCTGGCGGCGCTGGCTGCGCTGGCGGGCCTGACAGCCCGGCCCGCCGCCGCCCAGGGCCAGACGCTCGACCTTGAGCGCATTCAAAGCGCGACTGTTTTTGTGATGCAGACGCGCAACGTGGGCAGCAGCCTGGTGGTGACGTGCGTCAGCTCCGGCACGGTTGTCAGCCGCGACGGCCTGGTTCTGACGAACGCCCACGCAACCGTCCCCAGCGCGGCCTGCCGCGGCGAAACGCTGATTATCGCGTTCTCGGTTCGGGCGGGCGAGCCGCCGATTCCGAAGTACCGCGCTGAGATCTCGCAGGCCGACGCCGGGCTGGACCTGGCGCTGCTGCGCATTACCCGCCAGTTCGACGGGCGGCTGATTGAGCCTGGCTCGCTGGCGCTGCCCTTTGTCGAACTGGCCGACTCAGGCTCGGTCCGGCTTGACCAGACGATCACGGTGGTGGGCTACCCCGGCATTGGCAACGACCCGGTCGAGATCAGGCGCGGCACGGTGAGCGGCTTCGTGGCCGAGCCGCGGGGCGGCAGCCGGGCCTGGATCAAAACGCTGGCCGAAATTCCCGGAACGATGTCGGGCGGGGGGGCTTACGACCAGGACGGGCGGCTGATCGGCGTGCCGACCACAGCCCCGATTTCCAACCTCGCGCAGAACACGGGCTGCGTGCCGCTTCAGGACACCAACGCCGACGGACTCGTCAACGCCAGCGACATCTGCATCCCGGTTGGCGGCTTTATCAACTCGCTGCGCCCGTCCAATTTCGCCCGGCCGCTGCTGCGCGCCGCCGCCCTGGGGCTGGTGGTGGATCTGCCCGCCCTGGGCAGCGGGCTGATCGTTCCAACCGGCCAGCCGGCGTTCACGCGCCTGTTTTTTGCGCCGTCTGTCAACGAGGCGGGCGTGCCAACCAGCGTTATTCGCAGCCTGCCGGCCGGCAGCACCAGCCTCTACCTGTTTTTCGACTACGTGAACATGGCGCCGGAAACCGTCTACGAGCTGCGCGTCACGACCGACGGCATCCCCAACCGCACGTTCAGCCTGGCGCCGGTGCGCTGGAGCGGCGGCGAGCGCGGCCTGTGGTATATCGGCAGCGTTGACCAGCCCTGGCCCAACGGCGTGTACGACTTCACGTTGTTCGCCGACGGCATCACCAGCGGCACGGCCCGGCTGCTGATCGGCGGCGCAGCGGAACCAGCACCAACGTTCAGCGACATTGTGTTCGGCCTTCAGGACAGCCAGGGGACGCCGCTTGGCAACGGTTTCGTGCTGCCAACGGGCAACATCGCCAACGCGCGCTTTATCTACCGAAACATGCAGAACGGCCTTCCCTGGACGGTGATCTGGTATTACGGCGGCGTCGAAGTCCGCCGCGATGAGCAGGTCTGGGCCGACGGCCCGGACGGCGCCAAGACGATCGGGCTTGAGGGCGAAGGCGGCCTGTTTCCGGGCGCTTACCGTCTGGAGATGTACATTGAGAACCGCCTCGCGGCCACCGCCGACTTCACCATCGCCGGCGCGCAGCAGGGCGTGTTCCCCCAGGTGTTCAGCAACGTTCGCTTTGCGACCGCGCCCACCCTGGCGGACGCCGCCAGCGCCCCGGCGGGCAGCACGTTCCCCGGCGGCATCAGCACGCTCTACGGCCTGTTCGACTGGCAGCAGATACAGATCGGCACGCTGTGGACGCTGCGGCTCTCGGTTGACGACAACGTGTTCTACGAGCGCACCGCGCCCTGGGCCAGCCCCGAAAGCGGCTCGAACTTTGTCGTCCGCATGACCGACGAACGCGGCATCCCGGACGGCACTTACCGGCTGGATCTGCTGGTCAACAACGTGCCACTGCAATCAACCAGGGCGCAGGTGGGGATCGGCCAACTGCCGATTGACCGCTTCGCCAGCGCCAGCGGGGTGCAGGTGCGGGGACAGATCATTGATGCGGAGACGAACGAAGGCGTGCCGGGGGTGTCCCTCATCCTGCTCACCGAGGATTACTCAGTGGCCGACTTTGAATGGCGCGCCAACCAGGTGTTCGCGCTGGCGGTCACCGACCGCAGCGGCCGGTTCCAGGTTGACCGCCCGCTGGAGCTGGCGGCCCCCTACAGCATTATTATCACGGCGGCGGGCTATCTGCCTGTGACGGTGGACGGCTTTGAAGTGGACGCTGAAACGGCCAACCCGCTTGAGCTGGTGATTTATCTCACGCGAGGATAAGGTGACGGACAAACAGCGCCTCGACATCAGCCTGTTGGAGCGCGGGCTGGCGCCCAGCCGCGAAAAGGCGCGCGCCCTGATTATGGCGGGCGAGGTGACCGTTAACGGCCATCTGGTTGACAAACCAGGCGCGCGCGTCGCTGCGGGTGACGATATTGCTGTGAAGGCGCGCCCGCGCTTCGTCAGCCGGGGCGGCGAAAAACTGGAGGCCGCCCTCAGCGCGTTCCCTGTCAGCGTCGCGGGCCGGCTGTGCGCGGATGTCGGCGCCAGCACGGGCGGGTTCACTGACTGCCTGCTACAGCGCGGGGCGCGGCGCGTCTACGCGATTGATGTTGGCTATGGGCAGCTCGACTACCGGCTGCGGCAGGACGGCCGCGTAACAGTTCTGGAACGCACCAACGCCCGCTACCTTGAACGGCTGCCAGAGCCTGTTGCGCTGGTCACCGTTGACGCTTCGTTTATTTCCCTGCGGATTTTGCTGCCGGTCATCCGCGGCTGGCTGGAGCCAGAAGCCGATGTGGTCGCGCTGATCAAGCCGCAGTTTGAGGCTGGCCGGGGGCTGGTCGGCAAAGGCGGTGTCGTCCGCGACAGCGCTGTACACCGCCAGGTGCTGGCGGAAACGCTGGATTTCGCGCTGCGCGCCGGGTATGGCGTTGGCGGGCTGATTGCCTCGCCGCTGCGCGGCCCGGCGGGCAACGTTGAGTTTCTCGCCTGGCTGTGCCGGGGCGCTGAGGCTGCCGCCAGCGCTCAGCCGGCGGCCGAGCTGATCGCGGCCGCGCTGGCCGGGCGCTGACGCACTACACTTTATGCCTGCCAGCACATATAATCGTGCGATTGACTTTTGAGAACGGCAGAACATGAGCCTCAATATCCGCAACTTCTCCATCATCGCCCACGTGGACCACGGCAAGAGCACGCTGGCGGACCGCCTGCTCCAGCTCACGCACACGGTCAGCGACCGTGAAATGCAGGAACAGGTGCTCGACGCTATGGATTTAGAGCGCGAGCGCGGCGTAACGATCAAGGCGTCAGCGGTCAGGATGCAGTATCTGGCGCGCGACGGCCAGACGTACATCGTCAATCTGATTGACACGCCCGGCCACGTGGACTTTACGTATGAAGTCAGCCGCGCATTGCAGGCCTGTGAGGGGGCGCTGCTGGTTGTCGACGCCAGCCAGGGCATCGAGGCGCAGACGCTGACCAACGTCTACCTGGCGCTGGAGCAGGACCTTGAGATTCTGCCGGTCATTAACAAGATTGACCTGCCGGCGGCGCGGCCCGATGAAGTTGCGCATGAAGTTGCCGACCTGTTGGGCACGGACGTGGATGAGATGCTCCGCATCTCGGCCAAAAGCGGCCTCGGCGTGCAGGACGTGCTGGAGATGGTCATTGCGCGCGTGCCCGCGCCCGCCGGCAGCACCGGCGCGCCGCTGCGCGCCCTGGTTTTTGACTCGCACTACGACTCCTACAAGGGCGTGGTGGCCTATGTGCGCATTGTGGACGGGCAGTTGGACCGGCACACCGCCCTGAGCCTCATGGCGACGGATGTGCGTTTTGAGCCGGTCGAGATTGGCGTGTTCACGCCCGCCATGCAGCCGGTGGAGACGCTTGGTGTTGGTGAGGTCGGCTACATCGCAACCGGGCTGAAAACGGTGCGCGAGTGCCGCGTCGGCGACACCATCACGCTCGCGGCGCGCGGCGCAGACACCCCCCTGCCCGGCTACAAACAGGTCAAGCCGATGGTGTTCGCCGGCATCTACCCGACCGACAATGACGACTATCCCGAGCTGCGGGACGCGCTGGAGAAGCTCCAGCTTAACGACGCCTCGCTGGTCTATGAACCGGAAACGTCGCAGGCGCTCAACTTCGGCTTCCGCGTCGGCTTTCTGGGCCTGTTCCACATGGAGATTGTGCAGGAGCGGCTTGAGCGCGAATACGACCTCGACATTCTGGCGACGGCGCCCAGCGTGGAATACCGGGTTGTCACGCGCAGCGGCGACCTGATCACCATTGACAGCCCGGCCCAGCTTCCCGACGAAAGCACCATCGCGGAAATTCACGAACCCTGGATGCGCATCCAGATCTACACCCCGCAGGAGTATATCGGCGCGATCATGGATGTGGTCATCAAAAAGCACGGGCAGTACGAGAACACAGAGTATCTCGACGCTACCCGCGTGGTGCTGCACTATCGCATCCCGCTTTCCGAGATCATTATTGATTTTTACAACCGGCTGAAAAGCGTCTCGCGCGGCTACGCCAGCCTTGATTACCAGTTCGACGAATATCGCCCCGGCGACCTGGTCAAGCTCGACGTGCTTGTCAACAACGAGCCGGTGGACGCGCTGGCGATGATCGTTCACCGGGACGACGCCTATCATAAGGGCCAGAAGCTGATCACCAAACTCAAGGACCTGATCCCGCGTCAGATGTTTATCGTGCCGATTCAGGCGGCGGTGGGCAAGCGCGTTATCTCGCGCGCGAACGTCAAGGCGCTGCGCAAGGACGTGCTGGCGAAGTGCTACGGCGGCGACATCACACGCAAGAAAAAGCTGCTGGAAAAGCAGAAAAAGGGCAAGAAGCGCATGAAGATGATCGGCGCGGTGGAAGTGCCGCAGGAAGCGTTTATGGCCCTGCTCAGCCTGGACGACGAATAGCCTTATTCGTCGTGCGTTTGCAGCCAGTTCAGCACCGCGCGCGCGTGCTGCGCTGGCAGTTCGCCCTGCTCTGCCAGCCGCCGAACGAGGTCGTCCAGGTGGACGAGCCCGGTAACCTGCAGGCCGTCCACCGCGGGCGGCGTGCGGCCGATGGCGAGCGCCAGCACGCTGTGAACTGCCAGCCCCACCTGGCGCGCCTCGGCCGCCAGCGCGGCGGCGCTGTCCCAGTTATCAAGGTGGTTCGTCACCAGCAGCGCCGGGTGGCCGATGTCGTAAGCCCCGATGAGGTCGTGCACGGCGGCTGCCGCTGCGCCCTGGCTGTAGACCAGCGGCACCCCCGTCGCCAGGCTGAGCGCCACGCCGAACGGCACAGCGTCGGCGGCGGCCAGCAGTCGGTCGGCGCCCCGCGCCGCCGCCGCGCCCGCGTCCACGAACAGCCGCAGGATGTCGGGGTAGCTGGGCAGCATCTGCAAATGGAAGCGGTAGGGCGCGTCGTCGGGCGTATACCACCCGAACTGGACCAGACCGGCCTGCACCAGCGCCGCGCCAAACTCACTCATCGCGCCCCACCAGCGCCCTGACGGCCTGTAAGAAAGCCGCCTCGTCGTCGCCTTTTTCGGCTGTCGCGAGCGGGTCCGCAAGCCGCAGCGCCAGCGGCACATCCTCGCCGGCGTCAACCCTGAACAAGCCAGCGGCGGGTTCAAAAACGTCCCCCGCCGGCGCTTCGCCGCCGCCTGACAGCACGAAAGCCCCCCGCTGCCGCGCCTGAGTGTAGGCGGGGCGCAGGCTTGCGGCGGCGAGGGTTACGGCGTCAAACGCCAGGCCGCCGTCGAGCATCGCGGCGTAGTCCGGGGTGCTAAATGGCCCGTGCAGGATGGTCAGGCCGCGTCCGGCCGCCAGGGCGGCGCTGCGCTCCAGCGCGACCGCGCCCGCCGCGCCGAAGGCCAGGTAGGCCGCCAGATCGAACACCCACCCGCACACTGCGCCCGCTGTCACGTTAATCAGCGCGCGGCTGTAAGGCAGCGCGGGGTCATCGTAGCGCAGATAAGCCAGCGGCAGACGGGCGACAGCCGGCGCCAGCCAAAGCAGCGTGTCTGAGCCGCTGGCGCGCCGGTGCTGGAGGGCGCGCCGCGCGAAATCAGCCTGCACCGGCGCGATCCTGAATCATGCGCCAGGCGGTCGCCAGGCTCCAGGTGCTCGTCCAGCCGCGCGTGACCTCAGCCTGCGCGCCGAACCCGTAAACCCGCGATTTCGTCGCCCCGCCGGCAAAGACGGCGACGGCGGTGCTGGCGTCGGCGTCGGCGTGGTCCTCGATCTGGTCGGGGTTGCTGATGACGGCCAGGCCCACCTGCGCGCCTGACCGGGCGCAGACCTGCTCAGCGAGGTACGCCGCCTGCTCGCGCAGCGGCCGCTGCGCCAGGTCGGGGTAAGCCTGCTGTAAATCCGGCAGCGCGGTGTAGCCTTCGGCGAAGCGCACGACCGCGCCGCCCCCCTCGACCGCGCGAATGAGCTGTGCCGCCGCCGCCCCCGTTCCGGTCTCGCTGAGGGCTATCGTCGCGCTGTGCGCCTGCAGCGCGTTCACCAGCGCCTGCTGAATGGTGTCGTCACCGGCCCCAAAAATATACGGGCCGATGCGCGCCTTGAGCTGGCCTTCAACCTCGGCGATCAGCGCGTCGCCCTGCTCCCAGGAGTCGGCTTTGGCGGTGATGCGCACATCAATGACGCCGCTGTGCGCGCCTAAACCGACGGTGGGATTGCTGCCCTCCAGCAGCGCCGGGCCGATCAGGTCGTCAAGCGCGCTCTCGCCAATGCCCGCCGTGCGCAGGGTACGGGTTCGGATAACACCCAGGCTGTAGCGCGCGCGCAGGAAGGGGATGATCTCTTCCGCCAGCAGAAACCGCATTTCGCGCGGCACGCCCGGCAGGCTTATGACCAGCTTGCCGGTGTGCTCGACGATAAAGCCGGGCGCGGTGCCAACCGGGTTTTCAACCGCGATCGCACCGTCTGGCAGGTAAGCCTGCTGTTTGTTGTTCGCGGTCATCTGCACGCCAAAGCCGGCGAAGCGCTCCGCGATCTTTTCCAGCAGCGGCGGGTGAAACGTCAGCCCGCGCCCGGTCGCCGCCGCCACGCCCTGGCGCGTCATGTCGTCCACGGTTGGCCCCAGCCCACCAGTGGTGATGACAATATCGGCCCGCTGCAGCGCGGCCTGGATGGCCGCCGTGATGCGCGCCTGGTTGTCGCCCACCGAAACGATATAGTAGACGTTGACGCCAACGTCGCGCAGCGTGCGCGCGATGTGGACGGAGTTGGTGTCTGTGATCTCGCCCAGCAGAATTTCCGTGCCGATGCTGATAATTTCCGCGTTAACCGTCTGCGCCATGTGTACCCTGCGACAATCTGTTAGCACAATTGCCCATTACCGGGCTATAATTCTACCAGGGGATTGTTTGTGATGTCACCGGCCAGCGCCGGCGAATCGAAACACAACAGCAGTTTTTGCAATTTCTTGCACAGCATCTATAATCTTTTTAATAATTGGGTGGTCTGGTAAAATGGCAAAAAGTTTGTGCATATTTGCCAATTAGCCTGTTGAGTGGCTGTTCTCGGACGCTCTTTATACCTACGGAGGTTCTTCAGTGGCAAGTGTAACCTATCGCAACATCCATAAATCCTTTGGAAACACCGTCGTTATCAAAGACATGAACCTGGAAGTCGCTGATAAAGAGTTTCTGGTATTCGTAGGCCCCTCTGGCTGTGGCAAGTCAACGAGCCTGCGGATGCTGGCCGGCCTGGAAGAAGTCACGTCGGGCGAGATTTACATTGGCGACCGCCTGGTCAACAATGTGGCGCCGAAGGACCGCGACGTTGCGATGGTGTTCCAGAGCTACGCGCTTTATCCGCACATGACGGTGTACGACAATATGGCCTTTGGTCTGCGCCTGCGCAAGACCCCCAAGCCCGAAATTGACCGCCGTGTGAACGAGGCCGCGCGCAGCCTGGGCCTGGTTGACGAAGCCAAAGGCATCAACCTGCTTGACCGCCGTCCGCGCCAGCTTTCCGGCGGTCAGCGCCAGCGCGTGGCTGTGGGGCGCGCCATCGTGCGCGAACCCTCTGTGTTCCTGCTGGACGAGCCGCTTTCCAACCTTGACGCGAAGCTTCGCGTTCAGTCCCGCGCGGAGATTTCCAAGCTGCATCAGCGGCTGGGAACCACGTTCATTTACGTTACGCACGACCAGATCGAGGCCATGACGATGGGCACGCGCATCTGCGTGCTCAACGAAGGCGAGATTCAGCAGGTCGACTCCCCCACCAGCCTCTACAACAACCCCTACAACGTGTTTGTGGGCGGCTTTATCGGCAGCCCGGCCATGAACTTCTTCGACGCCGTGCTCAAGGCAGACGGCGACTCGCTGCTTGTTGATGCGAACGCCTTCCAGCTTGTGGTGGACCCGCGCCACGCTGAGCCTTACCGCTCTCACGTCGGGCGCGAGGTGATCCTGGGCGTGCGCCCCGACGACATTCACGACTTCCGCTATCAGCCGCCGGGCATCACGCCGTCGGAAATTGAAGCCAACGTCGAAGTGGTCGAGCAGATGGGCAACGAGATCGTGGTGTACCTGAACGAGGGCGGCGTCAGCTTTATCGCCCGGATGGACCCACGCACGGACGTTCATGTTGGCAACCGCATCCAGACCGTGATCAACATTGACAACATTCACGTTTTCGACGCCAACACCAAGCTCTCGCTCGCGTATGAGTACAAGCAGAAAATAGGGACCCAGGCCCCTGCCTGAGCTTGATCGCTGACCGGCGAGAACAGCTAAGGCCGTCCGGTTCAGGGCGGCCTTTTCATTTGCGTCAGAAAAGCATCATAACTGTGTATGCGGGCTGCCCTTTGGCGCTGAATTGGACTTACGCTGATTGAAGGACTCTGGCTGAAGCGATTATAATCAGTATGCGATGTGTGCCCCTGAACAACAACAAAGGCATTAATGCTCGTGAATGTGTCCGTTTACAATGATGCAGCCTTGTTTGACGCGCTCCGCCCTGAGTGGAATGACCTCGTGCGCCGCAGCCTGGCGAACCGCATCTTCAACACCTGGGAGTGGCAGTCGGTCTGGTGGAAGGTGTATCAGCCGGGAAGCCTGTGGGTGCTTGCCTGCCGCGATGAGGCTGGCCGGCTGCTTGGCCTGGCGCCCTGGTTTATCCGCAGCCGGGCGGACGGCAGGCGCGTCGTGGCGGCGATCGGATGCCGCGAGGTGACCGATTACATTGACATCATCGTGGACGGCGAACAGGCAGAGGCGGTCGCTGAGTGCCTGGCCGCTTACGCCGCCAGCCACACAGACCGCTTCGATGAGATCGAGCTGTGCAACCTGCCTGAGCAGTCGGTGAGCCACCGACTGCTGCCGCGCCTGCTGGAGCAGCGCGGCTTCGTCACAGAGATCACGCACGAGGACGTTTGCCCGATCATCGAACTTCCAGACACCTGGGACGGCTACCTGGCGCTGCTGGACAAGAAACAGCGCCATGAGGTTCGCCGTAAACTGCGGCGGGCACAGGGCACCGGCGAAACGCTGGACTGGTACATTGTCGGGCAGGCGCACGATCTGGACGCCGAGATCGGCAGCTTCCTCAGGCTGATGGCCGCCAGCGACGCGGACAAGGCGCGTTTCCTGGCGGACGAGAAGAACACGGCCTTTTTCCGGGCGATAATCCCCGCGCTTTTCGGGGCCGGCTGGCTCCAACTGGCGTTTCTCACCGTTGACGACAAGGCGGCAGCCGCTTACCTGAATTTCGACTATGACGGGCACATCCTGGTCTACAATTCCGGGCTGCTCCAGGCTGATTACGGTCACCTCAGCCTCGGCATGGTGCTGCTGGCCCACCTGATCCGCCACGCCATCGAAAGCGGGCATCAGGTGTTCGACTTTCTGCAGGGCGGCGAAACCTACAAGTACCGCATGGGCGGCCAGGACACGCACGTCTATAACCTCACTGCGCGTCCCGCCGGGGCCTAAAGAGGACGAATCAGACGCAACAGTATGGCGCTCGAACGCATCGCCTTTATCAGCGTCCACGCCAGCCCGCTGGCGGCGCCGGGCAGCGGCAAAGCCGGCGGCATGAATGTCTACATCCGCGAACTGGCGCAGGAATTCGGGCGCCGGGGCCTCGCCGTTGACATTTATACACGCCGCCAGAGCGCCGCTGAGCCGGAGGTCAGCCGCGCCCTCGGACACAATGTCCGCGTGATTTCGGTGCCGGCAGGCGGGCTGCAGCCGCTCGCCCCGGACGCCCTCTACCCCCATCTGTCGCAGTTTACGGCGGGCGTGATCGCCTTCGCCACGCGCGCCGGCCTGCATTACGACCTGATCTACAGCCATTACTGGCTGAGCGGCTGGGTGGCACACAAGCTGAATGAGGCGTGGGGCGTCCCGTTCGCGCACATGTTCCACACGCTCGGCCAGATGAAAAACCGGATTGTGCCCGGCCAGTCAGCGCTGACGCCCGATGTGCGCGTGACTGTCGAAACGCAGGTTACGCGGTGGGCGCAGCGGCTGATCGCCGCGACCCCTGCCGAGCAGTTGCAACTGCTCTGGCTGTACCGGGCCGAGCGCCGCAAAATCCTGGTCATCCCGCCCGGCGTCAACACCGACCACTTCCACCCCATCCCCACAGACCACGCCCGCGCCGCGCTGGGCTTCCCCCTGGACGCCAACCTGCTGTTGTTTGTGGGCCGGCTGGAGCCGCTGAAAGGCGTTGACACCATTCTTGATGCGC
>CAZDVL010000043.1:0-17225 GCA_964508745.1 uncultured Anaerolineaceae bacterium
CGGCGGCCTGCAGCGCCTGGCGCGTGGTCAGCGGCAGCTCGTCCAGCCGCGCCTGGAGCAGCGCCAGCAGGCCGTTGGGCAGCTTGAAGGCCATCGTGCCGTAGAGGAACAGGTTCACGCGCCAGCGGCCGTCCTCCTGCGGCTCGAACACGCCGCTGTCGAACAGCATGTGCAGAAACTCCTCGACAAACAACGGGTTGCCCTCGGCGCGCTCGCAGATCAGCGCCGGCAGCGCGGCGGGCACGCGGTCCACGTGCCGCAGGATGGTGTCCACCAGGGCGGCAGTCCCGTCCTCGGTCAGCCGGCCCAGCGCCATGAGCGTGTGCGCCGGGAAATCGGCCTGATAGCCGGGGTAATACACGTCGAGTTCGGGGCGCGCCGCCGCCAGCAGCGCCCCCGGCAGGTCCGCCAGCTCCTGCGCCAGGTAGTCGAGGAAGCCGAGCGACTCGCGGTCAAGCCACTGAAGGTTGTCCACGCCAATCAGCAGCGGCCCCTGCTGCGCCAGGCCGCGGAACCAGGCGGCCAACGCCGCATACACGGCCTGCCGCTGGCCGCGGCTGCCCGGCTTGAGGGCGCGCACAGAGGGGCGCTCGTCGAAGCCGTAGCCGGCGACGAACCCCATCACCTCGGCGCACCTGGCGGCCTGCTGGTCCGGCCAGCTCTGCGTGACGTAAGCCTCAATCAGCTGCTCGGCCTCGGCGCGCGGCGTGTCCTCGCGCAGGTTGCAGTTGGCGGCCAGCAGGTTCGCAAACAGGCTGTACGACACCTGGCGCTTCTCGTAGGAACCCGCGACGGTGAGCTGCGTGAACGGCAGGTCCGCCGCCCGGAGCAGCGTTTCCTGCAGCAGACGGCTTTTGCCGATGCCCACGTCGCCGCTGAGAGTCGCCGCCTGGAAGCGCCCGGTCGTCAGCGCCCGCTGGCAGATGCCCAAAAGGTGTTCAAGCTCCGCCGCCCGCCCGACAAACACAGTTTCGATGCCGGCCACCGTGTTCGAGACGAGCTGCGCCGGGCGGTGCTGCCGCCAGCCGGCCACCGTGAAATACTCAACCGGGTCCTCGAAGCCTTTCACCTGGATGACCGGGTGGGCGTGCGCGATAAAATGGCGGCGCACGCGCCGGTAGGTTTGCGCGTCAATGACCACGCTGCCCGGCGCGCACAGGCTTTGCAGGCGCGCCGCCAGGTTGGTGGGCGTGCCCACCGCCAGCAGCTCCTGCTTTTCGCCGCCGCCGACCAGCCCGACGACCGCCCGGCCGGTGCTGAGGGCGATGCGCACCGAAAAATCAACGCCGTAGAGGGCGCGCACCCGGCGGGAATAGCCGGCGATGGCTTCCTGCGCCGCCAGCGCCGACGACACGGCGCGCACAGCCTCGTCGCCGACGCTGTGGTGCGCGCCGAAGAAGCACAGCAGGCCGTCGCCCAAATACTGCCCGACCTGGCCATCCCACGCGCTGACGACCTCGCTGAGCAGGGCGTGCGCGCCGCCAATGATGGCCTTCCAGTCCTCAGCCTCGAAGCGCTCCGCCAGGCGCGTCGAATCGCTCACGTCCACAAACATCACGGTGACGAGGCGAATCTCGTCGGGCGCGGCGCTGGCCGGCGCGCCGTGGCTGGCCTCGGCGTGCGCCTGCACAGCGCGGATTTTGTCGTGCAGCGCCAGGACGATCTCGTTGTACGAGTCGCCGGTGAACAGATCGCGCTGCGCCAGCACCTCCCCCAGCGCCGTCTGCAATTTATCCACCCGGCCCGCGTTCCCCGCCATCGTGTCTCGCTACCTTTTCCCCGGTCACAGTTCCAGATGATAGGTGTTGAGGTTCACGATCAACTGCGCCAGCGCGCTGCCATAGCTGAGACTGGTGAAATCCACGTACTGGAGTTTGAACAACCGGTACGGAATCTCGCACGGGCGGTAGAGAATGGGCACGATCGGCTTGCGCTTGTCCAGGAAGTAATTCCACTCGTCCTCGACGTTGCCCGATTCCAGGCTGTCCGGCGACAGCACCAGCAGCAGCAGATGGCTGGAATCGAGCGCCTCGCCGATCTGGCGCGCCCAGCTTTTGCCGGCCTGGATCTCGAACACGTCCAGCCACACGTTAAAGTGATGCTCCTTCAGGTGCGCCGCCAGCCGTGTGGCGAAGGGCTGGTCGTGGCGGGAATAGCTGATAAAGACGCGCGGGCGCGACAAATGCCCCTTCTGCTGGCGCGCAAGCTGGATGAGCCGGCGCTCCTCCTGTTTCAGCATCCGTTCAATCACCAGCCGCGTGACGGTGCGCAGCATCTCCGGGTGTTCGGCGCTGACGCGGTCGAACGCTTCGCGCGCGACCTCCAGCACCGTCGCCGCCTCCGACACAATCACGTCGCCGCTGCGGGGCGTGTCGAGGATGAGCGCCAGCTCGCCGAAACACTGGCCCGCGCGCAGATAGTCCACCAGGATCGGGTCGCCTTCCGGGCGGCGGTAGATGTCGGCCTGCCCGTCCAGCAGGACATAGAACACGTTCTCGACTTCGCCCTCGCGGCACAGGCGGGCCTGTTCCGGGTAGCGGCGCACAGCGGCGTGTTCCAGCAGGCGCTCGACAATCTCCGGCTCCAACTGGGGAAAAATGCCGCGCAGCACAACGCGCGCGCGGTCGGTGTCGGATGCGGCGGGGGCGGGGGTGGGTTCCGGGCGCGGCTCGTGCATGGCGCGCTGGCTCACAACGGCAGCCACAGGCCGAACCGGCTGCCGCCCTCGCTGCGGTTCTCCGCCCACACCCCGCCGTCGTGGCGTTCGACGATCCGCTTGACGAGGCTCAGGCCGACGCCCAGGCCCTCGATCTCGCTGGTTTCCGCGCGGTCCGCGCGGAAGTAGGGGGTGAACAGGTTGGCCAGGTCGTCCGGGCGGAGGCCGATGCCGCTGTCCTCGACCACAAAACAGAAACGTCCGTCCTGCGCGTAAGCGCGCACGGCGATGCTGCCGCCGGCCGGCGTGTATTTGATGGCGTTGCTGAGGTAATTCTCCATCGCCTCGCGGATCAGCATCGGGTCCACCAGCAGCCGGGGGACGCTGTCCAGCGCCAGCGCGCTCTCCAGCCGCTGGTGCTTCTGCGCGGCGCGGTGGCGCAGGCTGTTGACGAGCTGCGCGATCAGCTCGCGCGGGTCAACGTGGATGCGCGAGTGGTCCGCCGACAGCAGGTGTTCGACCAGGCTGTTCATGCGCGCGGTCGCCTCGTCAATAATGGTGATGCACTCGCGCACGTACTCTGGCCCCTCGTCCAGCGGCAGGTCCAGCCGCAGCAGGTCGAAAGCCGTGACCACCTGGGCCAGCGGGCTGCGCAGGTCGTGCGAGACGACCTTGAGCATCTCGTCCTTAAAGCGGTGCAGGTCGCGCAGCGTGGTCACGTCGTGCATGGCGATCACGTAGCCGAAGCGCCCGCCGCGCTCGTGCGGCTGCTCCCAGGTGGACATGGTGATCTGGTAGTCGCAGCCGGTTTCCTCTGAGCGCGCCTCGAAAGGCCACAGCTCGCTGGTGCGCGCGCCCCGGCTGACGATGCTGAGGATGGGGGCGAGGGCGGTGTCGGCGGCGGCGTAGCTGTGCAGGTCGGCGCCAACGATGGCGTCGGGCGCCGGCGCGTCCTGCCCCAGCAGCTTGCAGGCGGCGTCGTTCAGCAGCAGGATGCGGCCGTCCTCGTCCAGCACCAGCAGCACGTCCGGCATGGCGTGCAGCACCACTTCAAGCTGGCGCTGCTGCGACTGCACCCGGTTGAACAACTGCGCGTTGCGCAGCGCCACCGCCGCCTGGTTGACGACAATCGTCACCAGCCGCAGGTCGCGGTCGTCGAAATGCGCCGGCTCCGGGTGGTCGAGCGTCAGCACCGCCACCACCTCGTTGTCGTGCATGAACGGCACACACAGCGCCGAGCGCACGGCCCGTTCGTCGCCCGGCAGCATCCGCCAGCGGGCGTCCGCCTGCGTGTCGTAGACCAGCGCGCCCTGCTGGCTGCGCACCACCCAGCCCGCCAGCCCTTCGTCAAAGACGGCGCTGACGGCCATCACCAACTGGCGCGGGTCAAGGTCGCGCGTCAGGAAAATGTGTTCCCAGTCAACGCCGCTGTCGTCGCGCAGGATCAGGCTGGCCCGCGCCGCGCCGACCGCGTCCGACGTGAGCTGAATCACACGCTGCATCACCCGGTCAAGGTCCAGCACTGTCAGAAGCTGCGACACTTCGGCCAGCAGCTTGAGGTCCTCATAGGTCGGTTGGTCGGTGTCGAACGATGGCATAGCGGACCGATCTTTCCTCAGCAGCGCGCCTCAGAGCACCCAATAAACCATATCCCCGCCGGATAAGCAAGCGGCCTGGCGCCGGCGGGAAGCGGCATATATCCCATGCTATTACTCATTATAGATAAAAAGCCGCCAGAGAAGTGTGGAGACTGTAAAATTATGCACAAAAAGCCCCGTTAAACGGGGCTTTTATCGTGATCGTTGAGGAATCCTTACAACTTGATCGGGTTCGTCAGCAGCCCGACCAGCAGGTCAATGCAGGCCTGCACGTCGCCGGTGTCCACGGTCTCGCTGGTGGTGTGCACGTAGCGGCAGGGTATCGAGATGCAGCCGCTGGGCACGCCCGCCCGCGTGAGCTGCACCGCCGCCGCGTCGGTCGAGCCGCCAGAGAGCAGCTCAAGCTGGTAGGGGATGCCGTCGGCCTCCGCGCGCGCGACCATCCAGTCGCGCACCGCCGGCGGCACAACCAGGCCGGCGTCGTGCAGCTTGATCGCCGCGCCGCCGCCCAGCCGGACGGCCATCTTCGCGTTTTTGATGTCGTCGCCGGTGAGCGTCACGTCGAGCGCGATGCCCACGTCCGGGTCAATGCCGTAGGCGGCGGTGCGCGCCCCGCGCAGGCCCACCTCCTCCTGCACGGTGAAGGCGAAGTACACCTGGCTGGGCAGCTTCTTCACCTTGCTCAGCCGGCGCATGGCCTCGATCGCCACCACACAGCCGATGCGGTCGTCCATCGCCTTGGCGATCAGCCGCGTGCCGCGCGTCTCCAGGCCGCGCCAGAAGGTCGCCGGGCTGCCGGGCGGCACGGGCGCGTCGTCGCTGCCGGTGCTCACGTCAATGAAAAACTCATCCAGGCCGGACGACGCGCTCCACGAGCTGTGCGCGCTGATCACGCCCACCGTGCCATCCTCAAAGCGCACGCGGCTGCCCGTGAGCGTGGTGATGTTCAGCCCGCCGACGCCGACAAAGCGCAGGTAGCCGCTTTCCGGCTCGGCGTAGGTCGCCATTACGCCGATCTCGTCCATGTGCGCGGCGACCATCACCTTCGGGCCGCTTTTGCCCACCCTGCAAATGAGGTTGCCCAGCGCGTCCACCGTGATCTCGTCGGCGAGGGCCTGCACCTCATCCTGGATCAACCGGCGGACGTGATGCTCATAGCCCGACGGCCCCCAGGCCTCAACCAGCTTCTTAACCAGGTCGTTCACAGCGTCATCTCCACATGCATCTGCGTCATTAAACAGGGCTGCCCGGTGGGTGGCCCGGCAGGCTGTGCCCCAGGCCGCTCGTGTCCAGCCGCGCCAGCAAATCAGAGCGCGTCAGGTCGCCGGCGGCGAAGGGGCGCAGGTCGTCGGCGCGCGCCGCGCTGCGCTCGATCCAGTCGGCGGCGGTCACGCCGCTGTACAGCGCCACCACATCCACGTCAATCTCGCCCGCCAGCAGCGCCAGCCCGGCGGCGCGGAACATCTCCAGCGTCTCGGCGCGGTAGCCGAACTCGTCAATCTCCCGCGTGACATAGCGAACGCGCGCCACACGCTCGCCGCCGGTGGCGCGCGCGTCGGCCAGCGTCACGCTGAGCACCTCGACGCCCGCCACGCGCGCCAGCGCCGCCTCTAAGCGGGCGGAGGCCGTCTGCTGTGCCTGCGCCGCGCCCGCCAGCCAGACCGCCGCGCCCAGCGCCGCCAGCAACAAAACCCGTTTCATCGTCCGTCACGCCTCTCACTAAACGCCGCCGCGCCCGCCAGCAGGCCGCGCCCATGGGCGCAGGCCGCCTCAACCGTGTCGAAAAAGCCGACCGGCCAGGGCGCGCTGGCGGCCTGCGCCTCGGCCACCGCGCGCACGAGCGACGGCGCGTTCACCACCAGCAGCGCGATCACCTGCGGGCTGTCGGCGGCGGCGCGGCGCAGCGCCCGCACGTCCGCCGGCAGGCGCTCGGCGGCGCCCAGGTCGTTGACCAGCACAACGCGCGTTTCGGCGTGCGCCTGCATCAGCGCGCGGCCCGCCTGCGCCACCTGCGCGATGTCCGCCAGCGTCACCGCGCCCAGCCAGCGGTTGACGTACAGGCCGCGCTCGACGCGCGCCGTCTCAATGGGCATCGGCTGCCCCCGCTGGCCGCCGGTAGACGGCGCGGAAGCGCCGCGGCCCGGCGGGGCCGCCCAGGTCCTCGAACGACTCCTCGCGCAGCCCGGCCTGCGTGAAGCCCGCCAGCTCAGCGCGCGAGAGCGGCCAGGGGATGCCGCGCCGGTCGGCGTCCGGCTCGCGCCCCAGGCACAGCACCAGCGCCGCCCCGCCCGGCTTCACACACTCGGCGATGGCGGCGACCGCCGGGTCGCACAGGTCCCAGGGCAGCGCCTGCAGCGTGGCGTTCTCCAGCACCAGGTCGAAGGCGCGGCGCCAGGCCGGCGGCGCGGCCAGCAGGTCCGCCGCGACGTACTCCACCGGCGACGCCGGGAAGCGGCGGCGGCAGGCGGCGATCGCGCGCGGGGCGATGTCGAAGGCCGTCACCGTAAAACCGCGCCGCGCCAGCTCCTCGGCGTCGTCGCCCAGGCCGCAGCCGACGACCAGCGCGCGCCGCCCGGCCCCGCTGACCTGCTCGCGGTCAAGCCAGGCCAGCAGGTCAGGGTACGGCTCCATCAGCGCCCAGGGGATCGCCCGGCGCCCGGCTTCGGCGTCGGCGTAGACCACGTCGAACCAGGCGGTCGGGTCCTTGTCGGCGAAGGCGCGGCGGATGAGGTCGGCGGTTGAACGGCTCAAGGGCGTGTCCTCAGTCGTGTTTCAGCACGTCGGGCGTCAGGCTGTCGAGCGCCGCCCGCAGCAGCCGCAGCGCGTTGTCGTAGTCGTCGCGGTGCAGCATGGCCGCCGGGCTGTGGATGTAGCGGCAGGGCAGCGAGATGACCGCGGAGGGCACGCCGGCGTTGGCGACGTGGATCGCGCCGGCGTCGGTCCCGCCGCCCAGCGCCGTTTTAAGCTGGTAGGGGATGCCGTTCTCGGCGGCGGTGCGGCGCAGGAAATTGAGCAGGCGCGGGTCTGCGATCATGCTGCGGTCCATCACAGTCAGCGCCGGGCCGTGCCCCAGGCGCGTCGCCGGGTTGCGGCGGGTGCTGTCGTCGGGGTCGGCGGTGGGGTCGGGCAGGTCGTGGGCGGTCGTGCCTTCGAGGACGATGGCGATGTCGGGCTTCAGCGCCTGCGCCGCCACGCGCCCCCCGCGCAGCCCGATTTCTTCCTGCACCGTGAACGCCGCCAGCACGTCCACCGGGTGCGGCTCGCCCTGCAGCAGGTCAACCAGCAGCGCGCAGCCGGCGCGGTCGTCGAAGGCTTTGCCGCGCACCATCCGCTCGCCCAGCTCGGCGAAGTGCGTGTCGAAGACGATGCGGTCGCCGCGGCTGACCTTGCCCGCCGTGCCGTTCTTGCTGTCCGAGCCAATGTCAATGCGCAGCGCGTCCATCTTCACGGTGTTATTCTGCCCGTAGGTCTTGTGAATCGGCACCCAGGTGATCACGCCGGGGACGCCGTTCTTCCCCACTTTGACGCGCAGGCCGGGCAGGATGCGGTCGTCAATGCCGCCGACGCTGGTGAAACGGATCAGGCCGTCGCCGTCGAAGCCCAGCACCATAAAGCCGACTTCGTCCATGTGCGCGGCCACCATCACGCGCAGCGCGCCCGCGCCCGTGCCGCGCTTGAGGGCGGTCACGCTGCCCAGCGGGTCAATGTGGATGTCGGTGACGTGGCCCTTGATGGCGTCCAGAACGACCCGGCGGACGGCGTCCTCCTGGCCAGAGACGCCCACCGCCTCAGAGAGTGCTTGAAGGATCATCACGCCTCAGCCTCTTTCTCCGCACCGTCGGTTTGCAGGTCTTTCCAGTCAATCGCCGCCAGGAAATCGGCGTCCAGCCCGGCGATAAAGTGCGCCAGCAGCCGGCCCGCCCGTTCGATGTCGCGCAGGTCGCAGGTTTCGACCGGCGAGTGCATGTTGCGGACCGGCACTTCCAGCAGCGCCGTCGGCACGCCCTCCAGCGCCACCTGAATCGCCCAGGCGTCGGTCCCGCTGGGGCCGGGGATGAAGTCGTCCTGCAGGCCGATTTCGTAGCGCCGGGCGGTGTCCTGCAGCCGTTCCAGCAGGCCGGGGTGGAAGTTCGGGCCGATGCCGATGCCCGGCCCGCCGCCCAGTTCGCACGTGGCATCGCCCTCTGTGCCGGGCTGCGGCGCGAAGGTCACGTCCAGCGCGATGGCGATGTCTGGCTGAATGTGGTGCGCGGCGGTGCGCGCGCCGTAGAGGCCGGTTTCTTCCTGCGCGGTCGCCGCCGCGTACACGTCCCAGCGGTGGCGCATGCCCTGCAGGTGGTGCAGGCAGGCGGTCACGGCGGCCACGCAGGCGCGGTCGTCCAGCGCTTTGGCGGCCACGCGCTCGCCCTGCAGCTCAAGCAGCGGCACGTCCACCGTGATCAGGTCGCCGATGCGCACAAGCTCCGCCACCTCGGCGGCGGGCAGGCCGACATCAACCACCAGCTCGTCGAAACGGGGGTACTCGCGCCGGCTCTCCGGCGTGAGCAGGTGCGGCGGCACCGTCGCCACCACGCCAGACAGCGGGCGGCGGCCGTGCACCAGCACCGGTTGCGCCAGCATGACGCGGTGGTCCACGCCGCTGATGCGGTGGACGTAGATGAAGCCGTCCACCACGTCGCGCACCATCATCCCGATCTCGTCCATGTGCGCCGCCAGCATGATGCGGCGCGGCGGGTCCAGCGGCTCGGTGGCGCGCTTGATGCCGATCAGGCTGCCGAGGCCGTCCTGCTCCAGGCTGTCGGTGAGGCCGGCCCAGGCCGCGCGGAGAATGTCGCGGACCGGCCCTTCATGGCCGGAGGGCGCGTGCGCCTCGACCAGACTTTTCAGGTGGGCCTTTGTGTCAAACAATGCGGTGGTTACCTCCATTGTGCGGGCGCGAACAGCGCGCCACCGCGCCGCCGCGCCAGTTTAGTTATACCGCAGACCGGGCCGGCGTGGCTAACCGCCGCCTTCGCCGTCAGCCGGCGTCGGCGTGTCGGCCGGGACGATAACCTCGACGGTGGCGGTCGCGGTGGGCGTTTCAGTGTCGGTCGGGAAGATCGAAATGGTCGTGGCCGTCGGCTGCGGCGGCGGCTCAAGCGTCGGGAAGGGCGTCAGCGTGGGCGCGGCGGTCGGGATCGGGATGGTCGGCGGGACGAACGGGGTCAGCGTCGGGAAAAAGACGGGCGGCGGGACGACCACCTGGCCGGGGTTGAACTGGCCCGGCGTGGGCAGCAGCGGGCTGAGGGGCGTGACCGACTGCAGCGGGATGCTGGTCGGCAGCAGCGTCGGGGTGGCGGTGCGCCCGGCGGGGGGCAGCGTGCCGGTGGCCTGCGGCGTGGGCGTCACGCGCTCTGGCGGCAGGCTGATGAGCAGGAAGCCGACGCAGTAAAACGGCACCGTCGCCAGAATCACCAGGAACAACACAATGCGCAGGCTGCGCCGGCGCGGCGCCGGCGGCGGTATGACAGGCGTGTAATTGGCGCTCATCGGCACTCACCCGGTATGAATCCTGTTACCGGCTAACTATACCACAGCGGCGCCGGCGCGGGTAACGACACGTTACAAAGTTATGAAACCGGCACCAGTTTGTGCTGCACCGCCAGCGCCACCGCCTCGGTGCGGCTGGCCGCGCCCAGCTTCGAGAGGATGCTGCTGACGTGAAATTTGATCGTCGAGCGGCTGACAAAAAGCTGGTCGGCAATATCGGTGTTGTTCAGCCCCTTGACCATCAGCCCCAGCACCTCCAGCTCGCGGTTGGTCAGGTCGTGGCCCAGGCCGGGGCGCTGCGTCGTCACGTGGATCAGCGCCTGCGCCGCCTCTGGCGACAGCGTGGGCCGCCCGGCGGCGGCGGCGCGGATGGCGTTGGCCAGCGCGTCGGCAGACACGTTCTTCAGCAGGTAGCTGATGGCCCCGGCCTGGAGCGCCGCCTGCACCAGCTCTTCCTGCGGGAAGCTGGTCAGGGCGATGACCTGAACGCCGGGGTCAAGCTGGAGGATCGCGCGGGTGGCGGCGGCCCCGTCCATGTCCGGCATCACCAGGTCCATCAGCACCACATCGGGCCGCACGCGCCGGCACAGCTCGACCGCGTCGCGGCCGCCGCCGGCCTCGCCCACCAGTTCCATGTCGTCATAGGTGGACAAAAATGTCACCAGGCCGCTGCGGACGACGGCGTGGTCGTCCACCACCAGCACGCGAATAAGATCAGCATTGTCGGTCATGAATCGGTCATCTCCTCAGAATTTGCCCGCCACTGTACCCGCAGCCGCGTGCCCCGCCGGGGCTGGCTGTCAATCTCCAGCCGCGCGCCGATCGTCTCGGCGCGCTCGCGCATGATGCTCAGCCCCAGATGATCGGGCGGGATGCTGGCGGGGTCGAAGCCATGCCCGTTGTCCTCAATCGTCAGGGTCAGCGCCGCGCCCGCCGCCTTCAGGTTCACGCTGACCGCGCTGGCGCCGGCGTGCTTGGTCACGTTGTTGAGCGCCTCCTGGGCGATGCGGTAGAGCGCCACCTGCACGTCGGGCGGCAGCAGCGGCGGCTCGCCCTCAATCGTCAGCGTCACCGGCAGCCGCGCCCGCGCGACCATCGCCTCGGTAAGCTGGCGCAGCAGCTCGCTCAGCTCGACCTCGGTCAGCGTGGACGGGCGCAGCTCCAGCAGCAGCGTGCGCATTTCGGCCAGCGCGCCGCGCGTCAGCTCGCGCAGGTCCTCCAGGCGCTTGCGGGCGTCCTCTGGGCGCTTGTCCCACAGGCGCGGCAGCACATCCGCGATCAGGCTGGCCGAAAACAGCGTCTGCGTGACGGCGTCGTGCAGGTCGCGCGCCAGGCGCTGGCGCTCGGCGGCGGCGGCGCTGATGCCGACCTGGGCGCGCAGGCGCGCGTTCTCGACCGCCAGCGCGGCCTGGTCGCCAAAGGCGACCGCCAGCCGCACCTCCTCGTCGGTGAACTCGCGCGTTTCGCGGTAGTACAGCACGATCGCGCCGTAAATCTCGTTCTTGATAAACAGCGGGACAGCCAGCGCCGACCGGTAGCGCTCCACGATTTCGAGCATCAGCATCAGCCGCTGGCGGTCCTCCATGATGGTGCTGGTGGAAAGCGTGGCCGCCAGGTCGCTGACGCGCAGCGGGCGGCGCTGCATGACGGCGCGGCCGGGGATGCCGCGCCCGACCGGCAGGTTCATGCTGCGGACGTAATCGTCCGGCAGGCCGCGCGCCGTCTGGATGCGCAGCATGTCGCCGCTTTCGTCCAGGCGGTAGATGGCGACGCTGTCCGTTTTCAGGAAGCGGCCCGCCTGCGCGACGATAAATTCGAGGATTTCGTCGGTCTGGCGGTCAGAGTTGAGGTACGCCAGGATGTCGCGCAGGCCCTCGGCCAGCTCGCGGCGCTGTTCGGCCTCGTGCAGCCGATCCTGTTCGCGCGCGTAGAGGCGCGCGTTTTCGATGGCGACCGCCGCGTAAGAGGCGAACGCCAGCACCAGCCGGGCGCCGGCCTCGCTGTAGTAACCCGGCTCCAGGTGGTCAATGCCCAGCATGCCGACCACGCGGTCGCGCGCCAGCATGGGCACGCCCATCCACGAGCGCATGTGCGCCGCCTGCCGGCCAGCGCTGGCGCGGAGGGCCTGTGCCGGCGGCGTGTCGGCCTGTGTGTCGGGGATAATCACCGGGGCGCGGCCGTCCAGCACCTGGCAGTAGCCCGGCGCGTCGCCCACTGGCCACTCGCCCGGCACCTCCGCCAGCGGGACCGGCCCGCGGTAGATGAGCAGGCGCACGTGTTCGTCGGCGTCCACCGTGTAAAGGGCCGCGCCGCTGTAGTCCACCACGCTCTGAAGCTGGTCCAGAATCAGGTTCAGCAGCGGCCTGACCTCCAGCGTGGAGGCCACGTTCTGCGACACCTCCAGCAGCGTCGCCAGCGCGTGCGTGCGCTCCGCGACATGCTGCTCCAGCGTCTGGTAGGCGCGCACCTGCTCCGTCACGTCGCTGAGCACCGCCAGGATGTGCGGCTGGTCGCGGTAGCTGAACGGCGTGGCGCGCAGCTCCACGTTGATCGGCGCGCCGTCCCGGCGCACGGTGACGGTGCGCACGCTCAGGCGTTCGCCGGCTTTGACGGCGTCGCGCACGCGGCGCAGCTCGTCGCTGCGCGCCGGGTGGATCAGCCCGGCCATCTGCCCCACCAGCTCGCCGCGCGTGTAGCCGTGCATTTCCCAGGCGGCGGGGTTGGCCTCGACGATCCTCCCGTTCAGGTCGGTGACGATCAGCGCGTCGGTGGTGGATTCGACGATGCTGCGGTACTGCCCCTCGCGCTCGCGCAGCGCGTGCTCGCTTTCCTGGAAGGCCTCGCGGCTGCGCTGGAGGCGCGTGAGCATTTCCTGGAAGCCGGACAGCAGCTTCCAGCCCTCAGAGCCGGGGCGGAAGCGGTCCAGCGACAGGTCCGGGATGTCGTCCGGGTAGAGCGTGACGTGGTTGAACGTTTGCAGCAGCGTGGTGTAGCTGCGCACGGCGGGCCGCAGCGTCAGGTAGACGATGCCCAGGATGAGCACCGCCAGGGCGATAATCAGCAGCAGCGAGCTGGCCAGGTAGCTGCGCACGCCTTCCTCGACATCGGTCAGGAAGGCGCTCGTGCCGATGTACGCGCCCCATTCCGGGATGCCGACCACGTAAGCCTGCTTGTGCTGCGGCGCGCCCCCGCCCGGCGGCACCGCGTGATAGCGCACGAAGCCGCTGCCGGCGCCGGTGGTCGCCGCGCGCACCAGCTCGCGCGTGACGTACAGCCCTTCCGCGTCCTGCAGGTCCCACAGGTCGCTGCCGGTGAGGTGCCCCTCGGCGGGGACCAGCGCCGTGCCGGTGTACGTGCCCATAAACAGCGCCGTCTGCCCCTGGCTGGGGCGGTAGGACATGCGCCGCAGCAGGTCGGCGGCGGCGGCGCGGGCCTCGTTGGCGCCGATGTCGCCGCGCGTGGTCTCGGTCCGCAGCGGCTGAATCGCGTTGAGGCCCACCTCCACCAGCCGTTCAAGCTGCTGGCCGCGCAGCGCGTAAATCTGGCTGCTGTAGCTGTTGGTGAAGTAGATGAACAGCAGCATGTAGCCCACCAGCACGAACAGCACCGCCGCCGCCGTGCGGCCATAGCTGCTGCCCAGAAACTTCAGAAACTGCGCTCTGCGCGGCGACACCGCAGCAGGGTACATGGGATGTATGCTTTCTACCGCAGGCGGACAAACGCCCAGGCGCTGTGCGGCGGGCGCAGGTGAAGGCCCCGCCCCCGCGCCTGTAATCTCTATTATAACCTACCGGACAGCCTGTAAATCGGCCTTTCGGCGGAAAAGCCGCCCGCCGCCTTCAGCGCACGCCCTGGCCAGGCGGCCAGGGCTGCGTCCCCCCCAGGGCCGAAAGACAATCTGGCCGCGTGTACAGGGCCAGTTCTGGCCCGGCGGCGGGTGCGCCGGGGGGCCTTGTGCGGTGTAATAACAGCAGTAAAGCAGTGGAGAAACCGCCATATGGCCACCAGCCTGTACATGGGAACGACAACCCGCGCCGATTTCGACCGCGCGCGCCGGCTGGCCTGGCTCGGCCAGTTGGTCAACCGCCTGCTGCGGCGCGACGCCAGCCTGCTGTCGCTGGAAACCGCCGGCCGCCTGCTGCCGTATCACACGCGCCACGACGCCGGCATCCAGCTTGTGCGTGTCAGCCAGGTGCAGGGCAGCGCCGGCCGCTCGCGCGATTTTGACCGCGCCTTCCGGCCGCTGCACAACAGCACGATGCAGCGCTGGTTGAGTATTGACGAGGCGCATTACGCCGAGGTGTCGCTGCCGCCGGTGGAGCTGGTGAAAATGGGCGATGTGTACTTCGTCGCCGACGGCCACCATCGCATCTCGGTGGCGAGATTCTGGCGGCAGGAATTTATCGAGGCGCATGTCGTCGAGATCGTCGTGCCCAGCCTGCTGCGGCGCGTCGAGGACATCACCCGCCGGGAAGATTACTCGCGCCCCACCACACCGCAGCCAGCGGTCTGAATGGGGCGGCACTTCAGGGGGAAGTGGCACAGGGGAAGCAGACGAGGGCGCACAGCCCTCGTTTGCGTTTGTGAGTCGGTTCGCCCGGCAGCCTTAGCCCGCGCTCGTCCAGATGTCGTCAGGCACGCCGGCCTGCGCGTTTTCCCAGCGCGCCAGCGTGAACAGCAGGTCCGACAGGCGGTTGAGGTAGGGCACGACCTGCGCGCTGACCGGCTCCTGCGCCGCCAGCGCCACCGCCAGCCGTTCGGCGCGGCGGCACACCGTCCGCGCCAGGTGCAGGTGCGCCGCCGCCGGGCAGCCCGCCGGCAGAATAAAGTGCGTCAGCGGCGGCAGCGCGGCGGTCGCCTCGTCAATCACGGCCTCCAGCCAGCCCACCGCGGCGGCGTCCAGGCGCACAATGTGGCTGGAACGGGCGTCCAGCGGCGTGGCCAGGTCCGCGCCCAGCGTGAACAACTGGCGCTGCATCTGCGCCAGCCAGGCGTCGCCGGCCGGCTGCTGCGCCCGCGCCAGCCCCAGCGCGGCGTTGAGTTCGTCCACCGTGCCGTAGGTCTCGACGCGCAGATCGGTCTTGCTGACGCGCCCGCCGGCAAAGAGCGCCGTCGTGCCGTCGTCGCCGGTGCGGGTGTAGATTTTCATACGTTTTTTCGCGCCTCTGGCCTTGCCAATTACGAACGGATGTGCTATCATCTGAAGCCTGCGCCCACGCCGTCAGCGCGCTGGCAGGCTGGCAAATTGCGTGCATGAGACTACACTAGAAGCGGCGAGAATTCCACCGGGAGAAAGCAACGATGGCGAAGAAAAAAGAGAAGCCAGAAGACGACGGCGCCGGCGGCTCTGTGCAGGACGAGGGGCGCATGAAAGCGCTGGAGGCCGCCCTGCAGGACCTGACGCGCCGCTTCGGCGACGGCGCGATTATCCGGCTGGGCGACGCGGCGCACATGGTCGTCGGGACGATCCCCAGCGGCTCGCTGGGCCTGGACGTGGCGCTGGGCGTGGGCGGCATTCCGCGCGGGCGCGTGACGGAAATCTACGGGCCGGAATCCAGCGGCAAGACCACGCTGTGCCTGCACGTGGTGGCCGAGGCGCAGAAGCGCGGCGGCCTGGCGGCCTTCGTGGACATGGAGCACGCGCTGGACCCCAGCTACGCGGCGCGCATCGGCGTCAACATGGACACGCTCTACGTGGCGCAGCCGGACACCGGCGAGCAGGCGCTGGAAATTACCGAGGCGCTGGTGCGCTCCGGCGCGCTCGACATCATCGTGGTGGACAGCGTGGCCGCGCTGGTGCCGCGCGCTGAGATCGAAGGCGAGATGGGCGACACGCACGTCGGCCTGCAGGCCCGCCTGATGAGCCAGGCGCTGCGCAAGCTGTCGGGCGCGATCAAACAGTCGAACGTGGCGGTCGTGTTCACCAACCAGATCCGCGAGAAGGTGGGCGTGATCTACGGCAGCGCGGAGACGACGCCCGGCGGGCGCGCGCTCAAGTTCTATGCCAGCGTGCGCCTGGACATCCGCCGCGTGCAGGGCATCAAGCAGGGCGGCGACACCATCGGCAACCGCGTGAAGGTGCGCGTGACGAAGAACAAGGTGGCGGCCCCCTTCCGCGAAACCGAGTTCGACATCATGTTCTTTGAACACGGCATCAGCAAAGAGGGCGAGATTCTCGACATCGGCGCGGAGCTGGGCGTCGTGGAGAAGCGCGGCGCTTTCTTCCGCTACAACGACGGGCTGATCGGCCAGGGGCGCGAAAACGCCAAGTCCTTCCTCAACGACA
Organism: uncultured Anaerolineaceae bacterium; assembly: GCA_964508745.1. Taxonomy (GTDB): domain Bacteria; phylum Chloroflexota; class Anaerolineae; order Aggregatilineales; family Phototrophicaceae; genus DAOTWC01. The sequence continues at coordinate 16,070 of CAZDVL010000043.1, forward strand.
ACCAGGCCGTCGCCGACGAGATCGAGGACGCTATCCGCGCCCACTTCGGCCTGCCGCCGGTGGTCAACGCGCCGCAGTAACGCCGGCGCGCGGTTTTCTGTCAGCAGCCGTCACGGCTGGCCCGACCGGCGCGGTCACACAGCCGACCGCGCCCTTTTTTGGCAGCAGAGACAGAACATACGGTCTAATTCAGTGGAGGCTGAACGATGGCACTCAACGCACAAATCAACCCGGACCGCGCCGCCGCGCTGGCGGCGATCATGGCGTCTGAGCCGGTGCAGGCGGGCCGCATGTTTGGCTGTCCGGCCTATTTCTTCAACGGCATGCTGGTCGCGGCGCTGGTCAGCGGCGGCGTGGCCGCCAAAGTGGGCGCCAGCCGCGCCCGCACGCTGACCAGCAAGCCGGGCATCGAGCCGTTCGCGCCGCTGGCGGGCCGCGTCTGGCGCGAGTGGGTCTACATCACCGGCAGCGTCGAGGCGCACCGGGGCGTGCTGGCCGAGGCGGTGGAGTACGCGCTGGTGGTCAGCGGCGGCTGACGCGGGTACACTGGGCGCTGAACGGCTGCGCGCCGGAGGGCCGCCTGTGGGAACGCTCTACATCGTGCCGACGCCGATCGGCAACCTGGAGGACATCACGCTGCGCGCGCTGCGCGTGCTGCGCGAGGCGGCGCTCATCGCCGCGGAGGACACCCGCACGACGCGCGTGCTGCTGCGCCACTACGAGATCACAACGCCCGTCACCAGCTACCACGAACACAACAAGCTGACCAAGCTGGACGCCGTGTTCGCGGCGCTGGCGGCGGGCGACGTGGCGCTCGTCTCTGACGCCGGCACGCCCGGCATCTCCGACCCCGGCTACGAGCTGGTGCGGGCGGCGGTCGCGCGCGGCGTCCGTGTCGAGCCGCTGCCCGGCCCCAGCGCCATCGTCACCGCGCTGGTGGCGTCTGGCCTGCCGACCGACGGCTTCGTTTACGTCGGTTTTATCCCGCGCAGGGCCGCCGCCCGCGCCGACTTCCTGGCGGCGCTGGCGGACGAACGGCGCACGCTGGTCGCCTACGAAAGCCCCAACCGCCTGACAGACACGCTGGCGGCGGCGCTGCTGGCGCTGGGCGACCGGCCCGTGTGTGTGGCGCGCGAGCTGACCAAGATTTACGAGG